>JABBOX010000272.1 GCA_012927555.1 Phycicoccus sp. | reverse complement strand
CTACCGGCTCCGCACCAGCAAGAACACCAGCAGCCGCAAACAAGCCAGCTGACCATCTCAAGCAGTCAGGTGGAGCCAAAATTCGTGAAGACAGTGGGGCCAAATGACTTGACGACACCCAATCGTTCAGCTCAAACCGTTCGACCCCGAGTCCAAGGGCATCGTGGAGCGGGCCAACCAGTACCTGGAGACCTCGTTCATACCCGGACGCTCTTTCACCGGCCCGGCCGACTTCAACACCCAGCTGACCGCGTGGTTGCCGTTGGCGAACAGCCGCATTGTTCGCCGGACCGCAGCTCGCCCTGACCAGCTGGTCGTCGTTGACCGGGCGGCCATGCTGTCGTTGCCGCCGATAGCACCCAGCGTCGGGTTCGCCGCCCGGGTCCGGCTGCCGCGTGACTACTACGTGCGGGTCGCCGGTAACGACTACTCCGTGGACCCAGCCGTGATCGGACGCATGGTCGCGGTCCGGGCCGACCTGGCTGTGGTGACCATCACCTGCGATGGCCGGACCGTCGGGATCCACGACCGTCACCCGGCGACGGGTCAGACGATCACCGACCCAGTGCATGTGGCCACGGCAAGGCGGCTGCGTGAAGAGCTCGCCAGCCCACGACCTGCGGTCGTTGATGACCTGGCCCGGGACCTGCGCGACTACGACACGGCGTTCGGTGTCGTGGCCAACACGCAGGGGCAGGTGGCCTGATGAGCGCCAAGACCGACAAGGAGAACATCGAGACCGTCAAACAGATCGAGTACTTCTCCAGGGCGTTGAAAGCGCCACGGATCCGTGAGGCAGCCGCACGCCTGGGCGACCAGGCACGAGAGTCGTCATGGACCCACGAGGAGTACCTGGCCGCGGTGCTGTCCCGCGAGGTGTCCGCCCGGGACGCTTCCGGGGCTGAGCTACGCATCCGTGGCGCGGGGTTGCCGGGTCGTAAGTCGTTGGAGGACTTCAACTTCGACCATCAGCCCGCCCTGAACCGGGAGACGATCGCGCACCTGTCCACCGCAACGTTCATCGACCAGGCACGCAACCTGGTCCTGCTCGGGCCACCGGGCACCGGCAAAACCCACCTGGCCATCGGCCTCGGCATCAAAGCAGCCCACGCTGGGCACCGGGTGTTGTTCGCGACCGCGACCGAATGGGTCACCCGACTCCAAAGCGCCCACCAGGCCGGTCGACTCGGCCCCGAACTGACGCGGCTGAGTCGATACGGGCTGATCATCGTCGACGAAGTCGGCTACATCCCCTTCGAGCAGGACGCCGCGAACCTGTTCTTCCAGCTCGTCTCATCACGCTACGAACACGCCTCGCTAATCCTGACCAGCAACCTGGTCTTCGCCCGCTGGGGGGACGTCTTCGGAGACCAAGTCGTCGCCGCAGCGATGATCGACCGGATCGTCCACCACGCCGACGTCATTACCCTCAAGGGCAGCTCCTACCGGCTCAAGGACACCGGCATCGACACGCTGCCCTCCGCAAGAGCCGAGAACACGGCACAATAAACACACAACACGTGGCCTACATTTCGACCGTCACAACCGGCCTACATTTCGACGAGCGTCGACACAGGCTCCCCGGTTTCACCAGTTTTCACATTCGCCGGACAGGTTGAGCCTTCGCTGGGAGTATCGCGAGCGTCGGGCCGTGGGGGTCTCGTTTCGGGGTTGAGGGCGGGCTTTGATGAAGCGTTTGGTGGTCGTTCTGTGTGTGTGGGCGTTGGGCCTGGCTGGGGTGTTGACCTCGGTGGTGCTCCCGGTGGGCGCTGCCGCGGCCATGGCGGTGACGACCCCTGGTGGGTTTGCGTCGTTGGCGCCGTTCCGGTTGTTGGATACCCGTTCCGGGGTGGGTGCAGCCAAGGTGGCGGTGGCCGCGGGTGGGACGGTGCATTTGCAGGTGACTGGTCGTGGTGGGGTTCCGGCGTCGGGGGTGTCGGCGGTGGTGTTGAACGTGACGGTTACCGCACCGACCAGTGCGGGGTTTGTGACCGTGTATGGGGACGGGTCGGTGTTGCCGACGGCGTCGAATCTGAACTTTGTGAAGGGCCAGACGGTGCCGAACCTGGTGATCGCCCCGGTCGGGACCAACGGCAAGGTCGACCTGTACAACGGGTCAGGCGGGACGGTCCAGCTGATCGGTGACGTGTCGGGCTACTACTTGGCTGGTGCGCCGACGGTGGCGGGGGCGTTCGGGTCGTTGGCTCCGGCCCGGTTGTTGGACACCCGGACCGGGGTGGGTGCGCCCAAGGTCGCGGTGGCCGCGAGTGGGACGGTGCATTTGCAGGTGACTGGTCGTGGTGGGGTTCCGGCGTCGGGGGTGTCGGCGGTGGTGTTGAACGTGACGGTTACCGCACCGACTGCTCCTGGGTTTGTGACGGTGTATGGGGACGGGTCGGTGTTGCCGACGGCGTCGAGCCTGAACTTCGTGGCGGGCCAGACCATCCCCAACATGGTTCTGGTCAAGCTGGGTCCGGGAGGCACGGTCACCTTCTACAACGCGGCCGGGACCGTGAACGTCATCGCCGACCTGGTCGGCTACTACCAGCCGGGTACCGGCGCCGGGTTCACCGGTACGGCACCGGCCCGGGTGTTGGACACCCGCTCGGGTCTGGGCGCGCCCAAGGCCAAGCTCGGCGCGGGCCGGACCCTGACCCTGACCGTCCCGGGCCTGCCGGCGGGGGCGACCGCGGTCGCGCTGAACGTGACCGTGACCGGCCCGACCGCGGCCAGTTACCTGAGCGTGTATCCCGGTGGGACGACCCGGCCGACCGCGTCGAGCCTGAACTTCGTGGCCGCACAGACCATCCCCAACATGGTTCTGGTCAAGCTGGGTCCGGGAGGCACGGTCACCTTCTACAACGCGGCCGGGACCGTGAACGTCATCGCCGACCTCGTCGGCTACTACGCCCCATAAGGAGTGGATCTCACCGGCACAATCAACGGACTCCGCATGGACAAGACGAGTGGACAAGACGAGTTTTTCGTGGGCCCGGGCAGGTAGATCACTCTTCGACAGGCACTCAAGCGTTCTGGAAGTCGGAGCCTGTGACACCTTGCCAGGATTGCGTCCCCTGGAGTGGTGTAACTCTGGCTCGTGATCTTGGAGACAGGTGTCGGTCACCAAGATGAACGGGCCACCGCGTGAGGCTTTGTGAGAACCAGCCATGGAACTCACGAAAAGGACTCACACGATGACCCTGAACCAGTCTGCCCTGCTCGAGCTCACCGACGTACTGCGCACCGCCGACGGCGGCCAGGTGATGCGCCTCATGCTGTCGGCGATGCTGCAAGCCTTGGTCGATGCGGAGGCGACCGCTCACATCGGCGCCGACCTGTACGAGCACACCCCAACACGGACGACCCAACGCAACGGCACCCGCGAGAAGACCGTCTCGACGAGCGCCGGGGACTTGATGGTGAAGATCCCCAAACTGCGCGCCGGGTCGTTCTTCCCCTCGTTGCTGGCGCCGCGCCGGCGCATCGACGTGGCGTTGTACGCGGTGGTGATGGAGGCCTACGTCCACGGTGTCTCGACCCGTAAGGTCGACGACCTGGTCGCCGCTTTGGGCGTGGATGCGGGGATCTCCAAGTCTGAGGTGTCCCGGATCTGCGCGGACCTGGACGTGGACGTGGCCGTCTTCCAGGGCCGCGAGCTGACCGAGCAGGCTTTCCCCTACGTCTTTGTCGACGCCACGTACTGCAAGGCCCGCGTCGGTGGGCGGGTGGTCTCCCAGGCTGTGGTGATCGCCACCGGGGTCAGTGCTGACGGGCGCCGTGAGGTCCTCGGCTCGGCGGTCGGGGACTCCGAGACCCAGGACTTCTGGACGGAGTTCCTGCGCGGCCTGCGTGAGCGGGGGCTGCACGGGGTGCAGTTGGTGATCTCCGATCACCACCGGGGTCTGATGAACGCGATCGACGCGGTCATGGTCGGTGCCTCATGGCAGAGGTGTCGAGTTCATTTCATGAGGAACGTGTTGGCCAAGGTGCCCAAGGGCAACACCGAGATGGTCGCTGCGGCGATCCGCACGGTCTTCGCCCAACCCACCGGGCCACTGGTCCGGGCCCAGGTCGAGCTCGTCGCGGCCATGCTCGAACCGAAGCTGCCGGTCGTGGCGGACATGCTGCGCGGGGCCTGTGAGGAGATCACCGCGTTCGCCGACTTCCCCGAAGCCCATTGGCGCAAGGTGTGGAGCACCAACCCGTTGGAGCGGTTGAATCGAGAGGTCAAAAGACGGACCGACGTCGTCGGGATCTTCCCCAATCCCGCTGCCCTACACAGGCTTTCGGCCTGCGTGCTGATCGAGGCGCACGACGAATGGCAAGTCAGCGACCGCCGCTACCTCTCCGAAAACTCCATGGCCCTACTCACCCCACCAGAGCCCACCGCCCTACCAACACGACCAGCCCACCCGGAGGTGATCGACACCACCCAGGCCCTCACGGCATAGTGCACAACACAAAGCATCACGCGTAACGGAGTTACACCACTCGCGGGGACGCAATCCTTGCCAGTTCGGAGAACCAAAGTCGGATTCGAGATCATGCCCTTGTCCGCAGCGTCTGCTTCACTGCAGACACGTCCAACGAAGACCGAGCGGAGGGGTGGCAAATGCCCAGGCAAGAACGTATGGCGCGCATGTAGCCGATGACCAGATTCAACGCTCGACCACTGTCATCTCTGTCGATGGGTCCCATGTTCTCCCTGTCGTCAGTACGACGATAACACGTGGCGACCACAATCGTCAAGGTGACGGCAAGCCAAACCAACGCGACGAACGACGTCAATCGTGTCTCGCGGTCCGCGCCCTCCGCCCGATCGTTCTGTGCCGACTCGAGTGCCATGGCATCCTTGGTTGACGTCTAGATGACGAGAATATGCCTGACGCGCAATCGTCGGGTTGACGCTAAGATGGTCGCTATGACCTATGACCCCAATGCCTACCCGAGGTTCGCGGTGACCGCGGACTTGGTCGTGTTCACGTTGCGCGACGGCGAGCTGTGCGTGTTGCTGATCCGTCGCGGCGTCGAACCTTACGCAGGGAAACTGGCTCTGCCGGGCGGCTTCACCGGGCCGGACGAGGACATCGAGGCCGCGGCCTACCGCGAGCTGCAGGAGGAGGTTGGTGTCGGTCCTGAGGATGTCGTGCTGGAACAACTTAGGAGCTACGGCACCCCGCAGCGCGACCCGCGGATGCGCGTCGTCACCGTGGCCTGGCTGGCACTGGGCGCGAATCTGCCCGAGCCGACGGCGGGTAGCGATGCCGCGAAGGCCCTCTGGATGCCGGCAAGCAAGGTGCTGCGCCGACCCAAGCAGCTCGCGTTCGACCACGCCCAGATCCTGCGCGACGGCCTCGACCGAGCCCGCGCCAAGCTCGAGTACTCCACGTTGGCAACGGCTTTCTGCCCTGAGGAGTTCACGGTGGGGGAGTTGCGGGAGGTCTATGAGGCGGTCTGGGGGCTTCAGCTCGACCCGCGAAATTTCCACCGCAAGGTCACTGGTGCGGAGGGCTTCCTGATCGCGACCGGAGAGCGCACCACGCGCGGCGGCGGGCGTCCCGCCATGTTGTACCGCGCCGGTAAGGCCGACGATCTCTACCCACCGATCCTTCGGGCGACCCAGTAGCCACCCCGCCCGCCCGGACCCCACACGTATGCCTCTCGGAGTAACGAGATCACGCTGTTGTCCGGAGCGTCTGCTTCGATGTCGACATGGTTCAAGAAAGGGAAGGTGAAAGCGTGACAGATGTCCCTGTGACCCTTGTCAAGAAGCGGATATGTGCATCGCGCAAACCGGCGGGCGCAAGTTCACATGGGCCTTGCACTCACACGGCCATTTGCTTTCGCCCCGCCAATCGGGAGGCACAGTTCCCGAGTGACACGGTTCGTCTCTGCATTCAGCGCCAGCAAACAAGACCGGTTACCAAGCGGGGACGACTCGTTGCAGCGAAGGAACATCCGGCACAAAGCGGCACGACGCCTAACCTTCTGACCTGCACGGATGCCCTTGGAGGTCCGTCATATCCGTTTTCTGCGCCTATGGAAAGGCACGTGGCACCAGTGACAGGCTGCATACCCGATCGACAGCAGGATGGGTTTGCTGAGACGCTCCGCCTCGGCGAGAGCCTCGGGTCCCCACTGCCACCAGTCGACCGGATTGTCCCTGTGCTGCAACAGATACGGGCTCGTGGAGTCCGCGAGTCGGTTCGCCATCAGGGTCACCCTTCCTCACTGGTCACAGTGATGTCGAATGCTGACATCGTGACGCCTTTCTGGCTGATCCAGCAAACGTGCCGTCTCGTGACGGTGAGTACGCCGGGCGGCTGTCGGCAGGTGATTGACAGTGCGGGGCGCCTCCGGACCTTCCTCGCCATGAACCCAACAATGAGAACAACCCATCCGGTGAGCGACCCCCGCCACACGTTCCTGAAGTCGCAGGAGGTCATCGCCCGATTTCGCTGGGGTCGCACCCGCGGCTACCTCGAGCTGAAGAAGCCCGGCTTCCCCCGACCGATCGGTGGCAACTACCGCCTCGACACCCTCATCGCCTGGGAAGACCGGTGCCTGGCCGGCGACGTACCCCCGAAGGACGCGATCACCGTCTCGATCCCGGTGGCCGAGCTGGTCACGGCGCAGGTGCCGAGCGCCGACCTTGTCACGACGCAGACGCACGACAGGCCTGCGGAGCTTCCCCAGCGCAGTCAGTCTCGCCGCCGCAGGGCCGCCTGATGGCCCGGCCGCGCAAGGACGGCAAGCCAGCCGTGCGCGCCCTGCGCGTGGGCAGGGAGCGCATCAGCGCCTCCGGCAAGAAGTGGCGCGTCCGGTCGTACGCATCCACGGACGGCGCCCCCTACGGCCGCGTGGTCTACCTCGCGCCCACGACCGGAAAGCCGACCAGTGCAGTGCCCAAACTCGGGCAGACGTTGGACGAGCTGTTCGACCAGGTCGAGCGTGCCCTGACGCTGAAGGTGGCTATGGGGTCCACGGTCGATGGCGACGGCCAGCCCGAGCCGGGCTGTCGCGACATCGACGCGCTGTCCAAGATGTACCTGGACTACCTCCGCCTCAAAGGCCGCGACGACGACTACATCGTCAACCGGGCGTCGATCTTGAGGAAGTGGATCTTGCCCATGATCGGATCTGTCTTGGTCGCTGACTGGTGCAGCGAGCACAGCCAGTCCGTCATCACGAAGGCTCGCGCAGGCGAACTGGGTCCGGCCAGGGTCGCGGACATCGGTTCGACCCTGTCCGGGATGCGCAAGACCGCCTGGCGCAGGCGACCTGGCGGCCGGTGGCTCAGCCCGGATGAGAACCCGATGGAGGAGGTGGAGTACAGCCGGGTTGCGACAAGGCAGGGCGCGAGCAGGAACTACGTCCCGCCACAGCGGCGACCCGCAACTTCGTCGGTCGAAAAGGCCATCCAGGCCGCGGCGGAAGTCGGGCGATGGGTCTGGTTGCCCTTCATCATCAGCATCGCAGCGTTCTGTGCCCTGCGGCTCAGCGAGCAGCTCGGCCTGCGAGCCGTAGACGTCGACCTTCGAAGCCGGCTTCTGGACGTCAACGGGGCTTGGTCTGTGCCACCGTCCGGCAAGCGCGCCGGGCAGGGAAAGGTCCGGGTCGGGCAACGCAAGCCACATCCGAAGAACAAGATGTGGCGCACCGTTCCGTACCGGGGGAGTCAACACGACATGTTGCGCCGACTGTGTGCCCTGGCCCTGGACCTTCCCGAGGGTGCCGAGACCGAGGCTGTTGCAGACGCTATCGACGCAGAACGGGAGCGCAGGGCGGCCCTCGTTTCCACGGGCGACTGGCGAGAGGCGAGGGTGTCCGTCGCCGACGAGTGCTGGTTGTTTCCGGGTGAGGACGGGCAGCCACCCACGTCAGAGCAGTTCAACGCCGCCTGGCACGTGGTCCGGGATGCCTGCGACTGGCCCAAGTACATCCCGTACAAGAACCTGCGCCACCACGCTGCGTTGTGGTGGAAGGAGCTGGGCTTTGCCTGGGAGACCATCGCGGCATGGGAGGGGCACAGCGTGCGCACGCTCATGTCGTACTACCTGATCGCCTCTGAGGACGCGACGAGGAAGGCACGAACGAAACTCGACCTGTTGTAGTCCTGGTCTCGGCTGGACATCTTCAGCCTCAGCGCTCCCGCACCGGCACCGCGCTAACGCGGACTCGCTAGGGGCGTCCGCGGCGGTGGGTTCCGGCGCTCAGCACCGGCGACGGTCAGATGTCGTAGTACCACGGGAGTTACCTGACTTTCGGGGGTTCCAAGCCTGTGACCTGCAGTTTCTCACATGCGTAGTGTCGACGGCAACTGAATACTGATCAGCGCGCGGCAACTGAAAGTTGACCAGCTTCCCCGAGACCCTTGCTCTAACCGAGCAGGGGAGGAAGCGAGTGTTGGACGTGGAGGACTGGGCAGAGATCCGCCGGTTGCGGCGGTCAGAGGGTATGTCGATCTCACAGATCGCACGCGTGGTGGGTCTGGCGAGGAACACGGTCAAGACGGCGCTGAACAGCGAGGCCCCGCCGAAGTACCGGCGCGAGCCGGCAGGTTCGCTGGTCGATGCGGTGGAGCCGCGGATCCGGGAACTGCTGAAGGCGTATCCCACGATGCCGGCGACGGTGATCGCCGAGCGGGTGGGTTGGCCGTATTCGATCCGGACTCTCAGCGCCCGGGTCGCCGAGCTTCGGCCGGTGTATCTGCCGCCGGACCCGGCCTCGAGGACCAGCTACGTCGCCGGTGAGATCGCCCAGTGCGACTTCTGGTTCCCCGACATCTCGTTGCCGGTCGGGTTCGGTCAGTCCCGCACGGCAACGGCGTTGCCGGTCCTGACGATGGTGGCGGGGTACTCCCGGTGGGCGTCGGCGGTACTGGTCCCGACCCGACGGGCCGAGGACTTGTTCACCGGGTGGTGGCAGTTGATCGACACCCTCGGGGCGGTCCCGCGGGTCCTGGTGTGGGACGGGGAGGGCGCGATCGGGCGGTGGCGTGGCAAACGCAGCGAGCTCACCGCCGACTGTCAGGGGTTCCGCGGGACCCTGGCCACCAAGGTGCTGATTTGCCGGCCCGGGGATCCGGAGGCCAAGGGGCTGGTCGAGCGGCTGCATGACTACCTGGAACGCTCATTCCTGCCCGGTCGCGAGTTCACCAGCCCGGACGACTTCAACACCCAGCTGCGGGAGTTCCTGGCGCGGGCAAACACCCGCCACCACCGACGGTTGGGCTGCCGACCCGCCGACCGTGTGCAGGCCGACCGGGCCGCGATGCTCGTCCTGCCGCCGGTCCCGCCGGTGGTGGGCTGGCACCACAGCACCCGGCTGCCACGCGACTACTACGTGCGCCTGGACGCCAACGACTACTCGGTGCACCCCGAGGTCATCGGCCGGCGGATCGAGGTG
The DNA here is from genome assembly GCA_012927555.1 of Phycicoccus sp. GTDB lineage: Bacteria > Actinomycetota > Actinomycetes > Actinomycetales > Dermatophilaceae > UBA4719. The sequence goes on along the minus strand of JABBOX010000272.1, from coordinate 1,192 downwards.
GCCGCCGACCTGCACCGGGTGCGGGTGACCTGCGATGGACGGCTGGTCGCCGACCACGAACGTGCCTGGGCCAAGCACCAAACCATCACCGACCCGGCCCACCTGGTGGCGGCACGGGTCCTACGTCGTGAACGGCTCGAGCTCGTCCGGCCGGCCGCGACCCCGGAAGTCGAGCAGCGGGACCTGGCCGTGTACGACACCGCCCTGGGCCTCGATGGTGGGGTGGCGTGATGGGTGCCACCGCCAAGGCCACCACCCGGGACCTGTCCGCCGAGGTCGCGTTCCTGACGCGGGCGCTGAAAGCACCGACGTTGCGGGAGTCGGTGGCCCGGTTGGCCGAGCGGGCCCGGGCCGAGTCCTGGACCCATGAAGAGTTCCTCGTGGCCTGCCTGCAACGAGAGGTCTCCGCCCGCGACAGCCACGGCGGCGAGGGCAGGATCCGCGCCGCCCGATTCCCGGCCCGCAAATCCATCGAGGAGTTCGACTTCGACCACGCCCGAGCCCTCAAACGCGACACCATCGCCCACCTGGGCACCCTGGACTTCGTCAGTGCCAGGGACAACGTGGTGTTCCTCGGCCCGCCCGGCACCGGCAAGACCCACCTCGCGATCGGGTTGGCGATCCGCGCCTGCCAGGCCGGGCACCGGGTCCTGTTCGCGACCGCGTCCGAGTGGGTCGCCCGCCTGGCCGACGCCCACCACGCCGGACGCCTACAGACCGAGCTCGTTCGCCTCGGGCGCTACCCACTGCTGGTGATCGACGAGGTCGGCTACATCCCGTTCGAGCCCGAAGCAGCGAACCTGTTCTTCCAACTGGTCGCCGCCCGCTACGAACGGGCATCCCTGATCGTGACCAGCAACAAACCCTTCGGCCGCTGGGGTGAAGTCTTCGGCGACGACGTCGTAGCCGCCGCCATGATCGACCGCCTCGTCCACCACGCCGAAGTCATCGCCCTCAAAGGCGACAGCTACAGGCTCAAAGACCGAGACCTCGGCCGTGTCCCAACAGCCACGACCGACGAACAATAACCCTGAAGGTGGTCAAAATTGGGTTGCCGAAAACTGGTCAACTTTCGGTTGCCGTTGACACGTAGGACGCCGCCTAGGAGCGTGGGCACGTAAGGACAATTGAGCCGGGGTCTGTCCCGGTGTTCGCCGAGTGCGGATCGTCAATGTGAAGGGAAGGTGCCGCT
>JABBOX010000191.1 GCA_012927555.1 Phycicoccus sp. | reverse complement strand
ACACCTTCGGGCGGTCGTGGCATCCGGCAATGGGCCAGTCTTCGTCGTGCCTGTTCCGTCGTCGCCGGCCGCGGTCCGTCGGCGCGGGGACGCGCCCTTGGATCTGCTGGCCCGGGCCGCTGTTCGTGAGGTGGGTCTCCCGTCCCGTGACTTCATCGTGTCACCGGCGTTGAAGCTTCGGCGCAGGGTGGCTGATCAGTCTGGGCTCGACCACAGGCAACGCGCCAGCAACGTCGAGTGCGCGATGCAGGTGCGCGCCCGATGGCGGACCAGCATCGGTGGGGTCGCGTGCCTGCTCGTGGACGATGTTCTGACCACAGGGGCGACCCTCGTGGAGGCCGCCCGAGCCCTACGCGTGGGTGGTGCCGGCCACATCGCCGCGGCCACGGTCGCGGCGACCCAGCGTCGCGGGATACCGGTGCTCTCAAGTGCGCAGAACTGTCACCTTCAACTGCATTCGTGACCACATCGCAGGCTCCTGACCTGCGGCTTTGCGGTCCGCTGTATCGCGTTTCGCAAACGTGGTCTAGCGTTCTTATATGACCCCCAGGGCCGCCGTTGAATCGGTGGAAATCGGGCGTCGCCACCGTCGGACGGCGGGCGACGCGGGGGAGCATGTGGCGCACCTGAGTTGGGGGTGGTGCGGCGGATAGATCGGTCCTGCGCGGGCCACGAAAGCTATCGAGAACCTCACAAGGAGGACACCTATGGAGATCGTCGTCACTGGACGGCACGTCCAAGTTTCCGAGCGCTTCCGCCGTCACTTGGATGACAAGTTGGCCAAGGTTCCCCAACTCGCACCGCGCGTACAGCGCCTCGATGTTGTGGTCACCCACGAAGTCAACAAGCGCCAGTCCAAAGCATCCGACCGCGTCGAGATCACATGTCATGTCAAGGGACCCGTCGTGCGGGCCGAGGCCGTCGCCGACGACAAGTACGCCGCCCTGGACATAGCCATGGACAAGTTGCTGGAACGCCTCAGGCGTGACCACGACCGACGTCGGGTGCATCGTGGGCGACACGTCCCTGAGTCCGTCGCGCAGGCGACAGCGCGACTTGCCGAGGCTCCCATGAGTCTCAACGGCCAGTCGGTCGGCGCCGGAGATGTCTTGGTCGGTCAGGATGACAGTGATCTCGTTGGTGCAGATGGCGATTCGCCGATCAACGTCCGTGAAAAGATCCACGCGAGCGTGCCCATGAGTCTGGATCAGGCGCTCTACGAGATGGAACTGGTCGGACACGACTTCTATCTGTTCCATGACAAGGACACCGACCAACCCAGCGTTGTCTATCGACGCAGGCGCTGGGACTACGGCGTCATTCACCTCGATGTGGCCGACGTTCAGGAGCAGGTGAGCTGACCTCGTTCCACCCGTTTGAAGCCAAACAGTGGCGCCCCCGGAGATCTTGCGGGGGCGCCACTGTTGTGCCCGCACACCATGCGAGCTGGTGCGTACATGCCATGATGACCCTGTGACCGCGACCGGCAGTGTCCCCACGGCGGATTCGATCGCGCCGGATTCGACCGAATCGGCGACGCCTGGGCCGACCGGCGACGCGATTCGTGTCCTTGTCGCGGACGATCATGTTCTCTACCGCCGCGGCCTGGAGCTTGTGCTCGGCCAAGAGTCTGACATCGAGATCGTCGGCGAGGCAGGCGACGGAGCCGAGGCCATTCTTCGCGCCGAGGAGCTCCTGCCCGACGTCGTCCTGATGGACGTGCGGATGCCGCGTCGTTCGGGCATCGAAGCCTGCCTGGCCATCAAGGAGCTCGTGCCGTCGACCAAGATCGTGATGCTGACGATCTCCGACGAGGAGTCCGATCTCTACGAAGCAGTTCGCGCCGGCGCCAACGGCTACTTGCTCAAGGATGTGCCCGCCGAGGAGATCGCCGATGGACTGCGAGCCGTTTATGCAGGGCAGTCGCTGATCTCGCCATCCATGGCCTCAAAGCTCCTGTCTGAGTTCGCCCTCATGATCAAGAAGCATGAGGAGCGCCCGACGATGCCGGTCCCGCGGCTGACCGAGCGCGAGCTCGAGGTGCTCAAGCTGGTCGCGCGCGGAATGGCCAACAAGGACATCGCCCGCGCGCTGTTCATCTCCGAGAACACCGTCAAGAACCATGTGCGCAACATCCTGGAGAAGCTTCAGCTGCATTCGCGCATGGAGGCCGCGATGTATGCCGTCCGCGAGAAGATCCTCGACCTCCCCGACTGACTCCGCCGCTTCTGTGGTCGCGCTCAACGCCTGTCGCCGGGTGGTCCTGACCCTCGATCGGCTCGTCAACGTCGAGAGGTGTCGCAACTACTCGATCATCTTCATCGCCCTCGGGTACGGCCTGGTGGTCGTGTCTACGTTCATGGGGCACCTTCCTCAGACGGCGTTCGGAACAACGGTTCTGCCGGACTACCTCGCGCACTGGACCGGCGGGCGTCTCGTGCTCGATGGGCAGCTGGCCGATCTGTACGACCAGCACACGCAGATCGAGGTGCAGGTTGCCGCCGTCGGGCAGACCTCCACGCTGGCCTGGTTCGTCTCTCCGCCTTTCGCTGGGCTGTTGTATGCGCCGTTGGCAGCTCTTCCCTACGTTGCCAGCGCTGCAGCATGGACACTGATATCGATCGCAATGCTTCTGGCCGCTCTGAAGCTCGCGAGACCTCTCGCTCCCAATATCCCCGAGGCTCGATGGCGCATGATCGTGCTTGTCTGCTTCGCGTCACAACCTGTTCTTGAGCTGTTGGGCGCGGGTCAGGACAGCGCCTTCAGCCTGTTCGTCTGGGTGGCCGGTACCCGCCTGATCCTTGCGCGCCGGGATGTCCTTGCGGGCATCGTCTTCGCGCTTGGACTGTGCAAGCCGCAACTGTTCGTGTTGGTGCCAGTTGTCTTGTTGGCGCAACGCCGATTCCGGTCGTTCGCCGCATGGTCGTCAACCGCCCTGGCCTTGGCCCTCATCTCCGTCAAGATGGTGGGGGTCGATGGCGCACGAAACTGGCTGGCACTGCCGTTCCAGGACGCCTACCGCGAGTCAGTTCAGGTGGGGCAGGCGTGGAAGATGCAGGGTCTACCGTCCTTCGTCACCGCCCTGATGCCGCGCGGACTGTCGCAGGTAGGAGAGGTGGCTGGGTACTTTGCCGCTGGCGCCGTCCTCGTCATCTTCCTTACGGCGTGTCGTCGCTGGCCCACCATCCGCGGTGACGTGGGTCTGTGGGCGTTTGCCGCCATCACGACCGTCTTGCTCTCACCGCATCTGGTTGTCTACGACCTTGTGCTCTTGCTGCCAACGGTGCTGTACCTCTTGGAACGTCAGGACACCCCGACGGTGCGGGTCGCCCTCGTATTCCTTTTCGTCATCACCTGGATGGCCCCCGTCGGCCACCTCGTGGCGGGTGTTGCGCCGTGGCCTCTCTCGATCGTCGGTGCAGGGTGGGGTGCGTTGCCGATTCTCGTTCTGTGGCTCGAGTTCCGGCGCCCTGACTTCGCCGGGACGTAGACGCGACCAAACCTTGCCCTGACTTCGTGGCTGTGGCGGTAGGTCTAGATGGTGCTGTGGGGTTAGCGGCCCATGTCGCCGATCATGCGCTCGTGCAGGCACAGGATGTTGCCCTCGGAGTCGGCGAACCACGCGGCCTTCTCGTCGCCCATGACACACACGTGGTCGACGGTCTTGATCTCCGGCGTGTCGTAGTCGAGGAAGCCCACACCGCGACCCTCGAGGTCCTTGACCTCGTCGGTGATGTTCTCGACCTCAAAGGTCAGCACGGTGTGAGAGCTTTGCGCGCCCGGCTCGGCCTCCATCAAACCGATCTTCGCGCCGGCCCCGGTCTGCAGCAGGTGGTTGCCGCCCTCCTCGCCGAGGTCCTTCAGACCGAGTCGGTCGCGGTAGAAACCGGTTGCGCGCGACAGGTCGACGACCGGCAGGATGGGGGTCACGTGGGCGTTCTGGATCATTGGGTACCTCCAGGTGCAACTAGGTAAGGGTCCCCTGCGTAACTTCGTCATTGTGCATCGCCGACTGTGGCGCACACAACAGCCGGAAACACGAGAATTGCGAGCACGAAAATCAGCCCAGGTTCGGGTACGCCAAACCGCTCCTCGACTACGCCAATAGAGTGCTGACGTGCCCCGCGACATCACCCGGCTGACCCAGGCCCAGGCCCGGCGCATCGCCATCGTGGCGCAGGGGTTCACCGATCCCAGGCCGGCGCCGGGCGAGGCGACCATGCGCCACGTGCAGCGGGTGATCGACCGCATCGCCATCATCCAGATCGACAGCGTCAACGTCCTCACCCGCAGCCAGTACCTCCCGATCTTCTCCCGCCTCGGTCCCTACGACACGGCCCTGCTTGACCGGGCCCGCGACGTCGGTCCGCGCCGTCTCGTCGAGTACTGGGCCCACGAGGCGAGCCTGATCCCGCCGCAGACCTGGCCCCTGCTGAACTTCCGGATGAAGCGTGCGCTGTCCGACTCCTGGGGCGGCATGCAGCGCGTCGCGGTCGAGCACCCCGAGCTCGTCCAGGCCGTATTCGCGGAAGTCACCGCGCGCGGCCCGATCACCTCCCGCCAGCTCGAGTTGGCCCTCGAGCACGACCTGCCGCGGGACAAGACCGAATGGGGATGGAACTGGTCCCTGGTCAAGGCCGCCGTCGAGCACCTCTTCTGGGCCGGGCGGATCAGCAGCGCCGGCCGCACCTCGCAGTTCGAGCGACGCTATGCATCCCTCGAACGCGTCTTCCCGAAAGCCATTGCCGCGCAGGCGATCTCGCCGGACCTGCGACCGCCGGACGAGGACGCCTTCCGCCAGCTGATCGTGATCGCGGCCAAGGCGCACGGGGTCGGCACCGAGCAGTGCCTGCGCGATTACTTCCGGCTCAAGCCCGAGCAGGCCCGCCCTGCCATCGAGGCCCTGGTCGCAGCCGGCGAGCTCATCCCGGTCAGCGTCGACGGATGGAAGCGGCCGGCATACCTGCACAAGGACGTCCGCATCCCGCGCAGGGTGCACGCGGAGGCGCTCCTGAGCCCCTTCGACTCCCTGATCTGGCAGCGCGACCGGACGCTCGCGCTCTTCGACTTTCACTATCGGCTCGAGATCTACGTCCCGGCCCACCTGCGGGTCCATGGCTACTACGCTCTGCCGTTCCTGTTCGGCGACGCCCTCGTCGCCCGGGTCGACCTCAAGGCCGACCGTGCGGCAAACACGTTGTTGGTCCAGGGGATCCACTGGGAGCCGGGTGCGCCGCCGGAGGCCAAACCCGCGCTCGACCGGCACCTGGCCGACATGGCCTCCTGGCTCGAGCTCGCCGCGGTCGCCAACTAACTCGCCGCGGTCGCCAACTAACCGGAATCACACGACCGGCTAGCCGTCCTCAGCCGCGGCAGCGTTCCACTCGGCGATCAGCAGGTCGAAGCGCACTAGGTCGGCGAACGTCCCGTCACCGAGCGGTTCGGCCAAGCGGTCACGGCCGACCTCGACGAAACCGTTCGCCCGGGCAATCTGCTGTGATGCCAGGTTGCCGTCGGCAGCGTTGAGCCGCAGGCGTATCCGACTCAAGCCGCCATCCTCGTGCGGGATGAACGCGTGCCGCACGGCCAGACGAACAGCCTCTGACATGATCCCTCGCCCGCGCGCCTCCGGATGGGTCCAGTAGCCGATCTCGCCTGCCGTGCCGAGGGCGTCACGAAGGTTCAGGATCGTGATTGCGCCGAGGCACACGTCGCTCTCGGAATCGGCCACACACCAGCCCAGGCCCCTTCTGTTCCGAGCCTCTTCGCTCAATCCCGCAATGTAGGAGTGGGCGTGATCGAGGGTGTACGGCGATGGCAGGCTGTCGGCCAGCCAGTGACGGGTGCGCTCGTCCGAGCATGCCTCCACGATTCGTTCCGCATCCGTATGCCGCCACTTGCGAAGGCGTATTCCCTTGCCTTCCAGGGTGACTGGCTCGAATCCCGGTGCGCGGCTCCCCGCCTGGCTCCCCCTCTGGCTCATCGCAAGGCCGCTGGCCAGGCTGCCCGCGATTCCACCGTCTGCAGGCTCCGGCTCGTCGGCGAGCAGCTCGAAATACAGTCCGTCGGACAACGAGCCATCGGTACGTCGCCAGGCCCTGTGGTCGGCGCCCCACTGCGTGAACCCGGCAGATCGCAGGATCGCCTGTGAGGCGTAGTTGTCGCTGTCTGTGGCCGCGTGGAGCCGAACCAGGCCCAGTCCACCTTCGGCGACCGGGCGGAAGGCAAAGGCAGCCACAGCCTCGATCGCCTCGCCGATGATTCTTCGGCCCCGGGCACCCGGCCGCAGCCAGTAGCCGAGCTCGCCCTGGAAACGTCCCTCGGGTGGTCCCATCCGGAAGATCTGGACGTTGCCGAGCATCGTGTCGGTGATCCGGTCCGCGATGCACCAGTGAAGGTCACCGCCGGCGTCCATGTCCCCCCGCCGTTTGGCCAGCCACGCCGGAAAGTCGTCCGGTCCGGGCTGGGCCCCGGCTGGCATGAACCGGAGGCTGTCGGCGTCCGGTCCCTCGTCGGGACCCGGGGCATCGTCGTCGCGCCAGGGCCGCAACCGCAGCCGGGACGTCTCGAACACCGGCGGAGCCGTATCCGTCGGCGTCGCGGTTTCGGGAGACGAATCGAGTGGGGGAACCATCACCGACTAGCCTAGGTGCAATTGACCAGATCCGGTTCAACGGATCGACCCAGGACATCCGCATCACGGTTGAGTTCACCAGGAGTTTCGCGTGGCCATCAAGATCTTTGAAAAAATGTTGCGCGCCGGCGAGGGCCGCATCCTCAAGAAGCTGCAGGGCATCTCTCTGCAGGTCAACGCGATCGAAGAAGACTTCGAGAAGCTCACCGACGCGGAGCTGCGCGGCGAGACCGAGGTCTTCCGCAAGCGTCTGACCGACGGCGAGACCCTCGATGACCTGATGCCCGAGGCCTTCGCGGCCGTGCGTGAGGCGAGCAAGCGGACGCTGGGCAAACGCCACTTCGATGTGCAGATCATGGGTGGAGCGGCGTTGCACCTGGGCAACGTTGCCGAGATGAAGACCGGTGAGGGCAAGACGCTGGTCGCGACCCTCGCGTCATACCTCAATGCTCTTGAGGGCAAGGGCGTCCACGTCATCACGGTCAACGACTACCTTGCCGAGTACCAGTCCGAGCTGATGGGCCGCATCCACCGGGCCCTCGGCATCGAGACCGGGTGCATCCTGTCGGCGATGTCGCCGGCCGAGCGCCGCGTCGAGTACGGCAAGGACATCACCTACGGGACCAACAACGAGTTCGGGTTCGACTACCTGCGCGACAACATGGCGTGGTCCACCGACGAGCTCGTCCAGCGCGGACACAGCTTCTGCATCGTCGACGAGGTCGACTCCATCCTCATCGACGAGGCCCGCACCCCTCTGATCATCAGCGGTCCGGCCGATCAGGCGACCAAGTGGTATGTCGAGTTCGCCACGCTGGTCAAGCGCCTGAACCGTGGCGAGGACGGTCGGGGCGACTACGAGGTCGACGAGAAGAAGCGCACGGTCGGCGTCCTGGAGGCCGGCATCGCCAAGGTTGAGGACTACCTGGGCATCGACAACCTCTACGAGTCCGTCAACACCCCCTTGATCGGCTACCTCAACAACGCCATCAAGGCCAAGGAGCTGTTCAAGCGCGACAAGGACTACGTCAACATGAACGGTGAGATCCTCATCGTCGACGAGCACACCGGCCGGATGCTCGCCGGACGCCGTTACAACGAGGGCATGCACCAGGCGATCGAGGCCAAAGAGGGCGTCGAGATCCAGAACGAGAACCAGACCCTCGCCACGATCACCCTGCAGAACTACTTCCGCCTCTACGACAAGCTCTCCGGTATGACGGGCACGGCCCAGACCGAGGCCGCCGAGCTCCACAGCATCTACAAGCTGGGCGTCGTCTGCATCGACACCAACCAGCCGATGATCCGCGTCGACCAGGCGGACCTCGTCTATCGCACCGAAGAGGCCAAGTTCACCTCGGTGGTCGAGGACCTCGCCGACCGTCACAAGCGCGGCCAACCGGTCCTGGTCGGCACGGTCTCGGTCGAGAAGAGCGAGCACCTCTCGGAGCTGCTGCGTCGGCGCGGTGTCCCGCACGAGGTTCTCAACGCCAAGCAGCACGCGCGTGAGGCCGCCATCGTCGCTCAGGCCGGCCGCAAGTCCGCGGTGACCGTCGCGACCAACATGGCCGGTCGCGGTACCGACATCATGCTCGGCGGCAACCCCGAGTTCACCGCCGTCGCCTCGCTCAAGCAGCAGGGACTGGACCCGGTCGAGACCCCTGAGGAGTACGAAGCCGCGTGGGTCGGCGCCCTGGCCGCCGCCGAGAAGGCCGTGGCCGCCGAGCACGACGAGGTCACCGGGCTCGGAGGCCTCTACGTCCTGGGCACCGAGCGTCACGAGTCGCGGCGCATCGACAACCAGCTACGTGGACGGTCCGGTCGTCAGGGCGACCCCGGCGAGAGCCGTTTCTACCTCTCGCTGCAGGACGACCTGATGCGCCTGTTCAACGCGGCGATGGTCGACCGGTTCATGACCACGGCCAAGATGGAGGACGACGTCCCGATCGAGTCCAAGATGGTCTCGCGCTCGATCCAGAGCGCCCAGACCCAGGTCGAGTCACGCAACTTCGAGATCCGCAAGAACGTCCTGAAGTACGACGATGTCCTCAACCGCCAGCGCGAGATCATCTATGGAGAGCGACGGCGCGTGCTCGAGGGCGAGGACCTGCACGAGCAGATCCGGCACTTCATCAACGACGTCATTGCCAGCTACATCGCCGCGGCCACTGCAGAGGGGTTCGTCGACGACTGGGACCTCGAGAAGCTGTGGGTCGCGCTCAAGACCCTGTACCCCGTCTCGATCAGCATCGCGGAGATCGAGGAAGCGGCCGGCGACCATGGCAGCATCACCGCCGAGCTGTTGCGCGAGGAGCTCACCTCTGACGCCCACCATGCCTATGACGCGCGCGAGCTGGCGCTGGGTGAAGAGGTCGCCCGAGAGGTGGAGCGACGTGTCGTGCTCTCCGTGCTGGACCGCAAGTGGCGCGAGCACCTCTACGAGATGGACTATCTGCAGGAGGGGATCGGCCTGCGTGCCATGGCCCAGCGCGACCCGCTCGTGGAGTACCAGCGCGAGGGCTACCTGCTCTTCGAGGCGATGAACGAGGCGATCAAGGAAGAGTCGATCGGCTACTTGTTCAACGTCGAGGTCGAGGTCAACGCCGATCAGGCCCAGCAGTCCACGCTCGACGCCGAGGCCATCGAGGTCCAGGCCGCAGTCCAGGCCGCGCCCAAGGACGGCTTCGAAGCGGCCAAGGCCATCCGGGCCAAGGGCCTGGAGACTCCGGCGGCTCCGGCGAGGTTGCACTACTCGGCGCCCAGCGACGACGGCTCGGTGCAGGAGCGCGATGAGGTGACGTCGGAGACGCGGGCGGCACGCAAGTCCGCGGATCCGCGTGGTGGCAGCAAGAAGAACAAGGCCAAGAACAAGAACAAGCGCCGCTGATCCCGAACCTGTGCACAGCCGGCGCAAGCTGCGCCGGCTGATCCCGAGCCACTCCTTCTCGCGCGCCAGCTGCGCCGCGACCTGATCAGCCGACCTGAAGCTCGCTGACCACCCACCGGCGGTCGACACCGGTGAGCCGCATCGCGATCGCCCGGACCCTGCCGTTGTCCACGACCACGGCGCACGCCTCGACGACGCCATCGGCCGGTTCGCAGATCCTGACCCGGCGCACCAGCGCGCGGCGGGCGACCGTCGCGCGTCGACCCGAGACGGCGTTGCGCCGAGCGAGCACTGCATAGACCTCGGGTGTGGTCCAGCGGCTCACCTGCGGGGCCGGGCGATTCCCGGACATCACCTCCACCAGGGCCTGGGCCATGTTCGTGACCCAGACCTTGGGCTCGGGAAGCTGGCGCGACAGGGTCCGTTGCGGCCCGAAGTAGTCCCGGCCTGCGGGGTCTTGAAACGTGTCGTACCCGCGGGTGAAGTCGACGGCGAGCGTCCCCTGGATGAAGGGGCTCGGATCCCGGATGACTGCTGTGCGTGAGTCGATCACCGGTGGCGAGATATCGGGGATCGGCCGGACGATGAGCTTCACGACGTGCTCCGCCCTGGCACGGGCGGGCGCAGGACCTGGCCTGGCGTGATGAGATTCGCGTCATCACCGATCACCTGCCGGTTGGCGGCGAACCATCGGTGCCACTCGGCGCTGATCTCGGTGGTGGTGGCCGTCGGGCCGAGGTGGCGCGCGGCGATCGACCACAGGTTGTCGCCGCGACGCACCATGATCTCGTGTGCGCCGACTGGGCCGACTGGGCCGACTGGGCCGCCAGCGCCGTCAGTGCTGTTGGCCGACGGAGCTCGCCGGTCCGGAGCCCACGAGGGACCCGGCGCTGCATCCTCGTCCTTGTCCGCACTGGCGTGGGTCGTCCCGGCCACGTTCGTGAGGACTCCGACGGTGTACTGGGCTGAGGTGACCACGGACTGTCGCGGCGTCGGGTGTGCACTGCCGGCAACGGCGGTTCCCGGGACCAGGGCGGCGGTCAGGGCGGTTCCGAGGACGAACGCGATGACCTTGCGGACCACGGTGGGGGC
>JABBOX010000137.1 GCA_012927555.1 Phycicoccus sp. | reverse complement strand
GACCCTGGCCAGCCCGATGGTGGAGTCGATGACCTGCCCACCCAGGCGGGTCTCGAACACGAACGGCTCTACCCAGTGCTCGAGCTTCAGGCGACCCATCGTGAACCCGGCCACGATCGCGATGACGAGTCCAGCCCCGACGTACAGGGCCGTGGGCCCGATGCCGAACATCCCGAACAGCAGCGCGATCGCGACCTCGTTGACCAACGGGCTGGCGATGAGGAAGCTCATCGTGACCCCGAGCGGCACACCGGCCGCGACGAACCCGATGAACGCCGGTACCGCAGAGCACGAGCAGAACGGCGTGATCACACCTAGCCCGGCAGCCATGACGTTGCCGATGCCCTCACGCTTGCCACCGAGCAGTGCCCGGGTGCGCTCCACGCTCATGAACGATCGCAGGACCGTGACCGCGAAGATGATCGAGACCAGCAACAAGATGATCTTGATCGAGTCGTAGAAGAAGAAGTGCACCCCCGACCCGAGCTGGCTGGCCGCGTCCAGACCCATGACCGTGTACACCACCCAGTCCCACACGGGCAGGTTCACCTGGTACAGCGCGAACCACATGGCGGTGGCCACCCCGACGCCGACCCACCGGCGCACCGGGGTCCGCGCGCGCAGACGCTCCGCGACGCTCATGAGCCCACGACGGGCAGCAAGGCGGGAGCGCGAACTCCCGCGCCGGGCAGAGCCGCAGCCATCCGGACCCGCGCGTCATCGGCCAGCGCGTAGTCGATCCACCTGCCCCGTCGCGCCGAGGTGATCAAACCGGCCTCACGCAGCACCTTCAAGTGGTAGCTCAACAGGTTGCCCGCGACCGGGATCTGGTCTTGAAGTCTGCACACGCACCGGGGCGCCGCGGCGAGCAGGTCCAGGACCGCCCAGCGCACCGGGTCGGCCACCGCCTGCAGCACCTCGACGGGGCCGCAAGCGGCGACTCCTACTTCAACACCGCTTGATTCAGTCACCTTTGAACTATAAGATCTGAAACTGCCGGTTGCACGGGACGAAAGTCTCTCCCAGGCGGACCTGGTCGCGCGGAGGCACTCGACGCGCCAGGCATCCGCGGTGCGCACGACGAGCGAGGCGTGGCGGCCGGCGGGCACCACCTCGTCCGTGGCTCCGCTCACCTGTGGAGCTCCAGGCGCAGCGCCCTGACCAGGACCTTCTGCATAGTCACGCATCGCCCGCGCCCCTCTCCCCGCCACAGGCCACCGCCGCTGGCCTGTGATCAGTACAAAGGGCCCGTGCTGCGGCGCCGTCGGGCTGATGGGCGCTCGAGGATGTTGCTAGCCTGTTGAACGGGGTGGTCGAGGCCAGACCCACGTCGGGGTCGGACCCTTGAGGCCGCCCACTGTGAAAGGCCGTCGGCTTCATGGATCTGCTCGCGGCCGACGCTCTCGGCGCCGATGAAGTTCTCAGCCAGCTCGACACCCGGATCGGCGGACTGACGTCGAGCGAGGCGCGTGACCGGCTGGTGACGTTCGGGCCGAACGCGCTGCGTTCGCACGGGGCGCGCCCGTGGACGGTGTTGGCCCGCCAGCTGCACAACCCACTGCTGGTGCTGCTGGTCGGGGCGGCGCTGGTCGCCGCAGTCACGGGGGATCGGATCGACGCCGGGGTGATCGGAGTGATCGTCGCTCTGTCGGTCGGTCTCGGGTTCTTCAACGAGTACCGCTCCGAGAAGGCTGTCGAAGCGCTGCACGGACAGATCCACCACGACGCAACCGTGCTGCGCGACGGGCGACCAGTTCTGGTGGACGTGGTCCAGCTGGTCCCCGGAGACGTGGTGATGCTGAAGGTCGGCGATGTGGTGCCCGCCGACCTTCGCCTGGCGGTGGCGACGGAGCTGGAGTGTGACGAGGGGGTGCTCACCGGCGAGTCGATGCCGGCGGTCAAGCAGATCGACGCGGTGACCGGGACACATGGCGCCCAGGAGCTGGCGTCCTGCGCGTTCATGGGCACGATCGTGCGTGCGGGCGCCGGGACCGGGGTGGTGGTGCAGACGGGCGCTGCGACGGCGTTTGGGCAGATCGCAGTCGGGTTGGGCCAGAACCAGGCGCAGACCGCGTTCCAGATCGGCCTGCGCCGGTTCTCCGTGATGCTGGTGCGCGTTGCCGGATTGCTGACCGTGGGCATCTTCGTGGTCAACCTCCTGCTGCATAGGCCATTCCTCGAGGCGTTGTTGTTCTCACTGGCCATCGCGATCGGCCTCACACCGCAGCTGCTGCCGGCCATCGTGACTGTCAGCCTGTCAACGGGGACGCGCCGCCTCGCTGCCAAGAAGGTGCTCGTGAAGCGTCTGGTCGCCATCGAGGACCTCGGCAACGTGACCACGCTGTTCACCGACAAGACCGGCACCCTCACCGAAGGGACGATCACCTTTGACCGTGCCTTCGGACCCCACGGCGAACCAGACGACCGGGCCTTGCTGCTGGGGTTGCTGTGCAACGAGGCCGTCGTCGCCGAGGGTGTTGCTGTGAGCGGCAATCAGCTCGACATGGCCCTGTGGGAGGCAGCCGGACCCAACCGGGTCAAGACCGGTTCTTGGTCGAGGGTCGGGATGGCACCGTTCGACCATGAACGACGCCTCGCCTCGGTCGTCGTCGTCGACCCCGACGGTGGCCCGTTGCTGATCACCAAGGGCGAACCCGAGGCGATCCTGTCCCGCTGCCTCGACGTACCAAGCGAGGCGCAGTCGTTCCTGGACGGCCTGTTCGATGCAGGCGCCCGGGTGATCGCTGTCGCAACCAGACCAGCCGAGTCGATCACCGCACCGACCCCGGCCGACGAGGCCGGCCTGCGCTTCGCAGGCTTCCTCGCTTTCGTCGACCAACCCAAAGCAAGCGCGGCAACGTCGCTCCGGCGACTGGCGGCCCTCGGCGTGGTCACCAAGGTGATCACCGGTGACAGCGAACGGGTGGCTCGCAAGGTGTGCGCCGATCTCGGTATGGACACGACCACTGTCCTCATCGGCAGCCAGGTCGACGCGATGGACGACGACGCACTGACCGCGGCGATCTCGACGACGTTCGTGTTCGCCCGCATGACACCCGAACAGAAGTCCCGCATCATCCAGGTAGCCCACGACGAGGGCGGCGATATCGCGTTCCTGGGCGATGGCGTGAACGACGCTGTGGCGCTGCACCATGCCGATGTCGGGATCTCGGTCGACACCGCGACCGACGTCGCCAAGGATGCCGCCGACATCCTGCTGCTCGACAAGGACCTCGGCGTGCTAGCCGACGGCATCCACGAAGGCCGGCGCATCTTCGCCAACACCATGAAATACGTGCTGATGGCAACATCGTCGAACTTCGGGAACATGTTCTCCGCCGCGGGCGCCTCGCTCTTCTTGCCATACCTTCCGATGCTTCCCTCGCAGCTGTTGTTGAACAACCTGCTCTATGACGCCGGGCAGATGACCATACCCACCGACAATGTCGATCGCGAGATGCTGACGCGGCCCTCGCAGTGGGACATCGCGTTCATCCGCCGGTTCATGTCCGTGTTCGGCCCGATCAGCTCGATCTTCGACTTCGCCACCTTCGGAATCCTGCTGTGGGTGCTGAACGCCACCCAGGACGAGTTCCGGTCCGGCTGGTTCGTCGAGTCGCTCGCCACTCAGACCCTCGTCATCTTCATCATCCGTACCCGGCGCATCCCGTTCTTCCGGAGCCGACCCAGCACCCCGCTGCTGGTCGCCATCTGCACCACCGTGGCCGTCGGCGCGGTCCTCCCGTTCTCCCCGGTGGCCTCCGTGCTCGGGTTCACCGCGCTCCCCGTGGAGTTCCTCGGCCTGCTCGTCGTGCTGGTTGCCGTCTACCTGGCGCTCGCAGAGCTCGGCAAGCACTGGTTCTACGCATCCCTCGCCCGCGCGGGCGCCAAACCCGTTCAGCCGCTTGCCCACCGCCGCGACCGGCACACCCGACACATTCACCGCCGGGCCGCACGCTTCACCCAGCTCGGCACCGTGCCGAAGAGGACAGGCCGTCCGAGGCGCGCCCGCGGGCCGCGCAAGAAGCAACCATCGAGCCGCTGAAGGACCGCCCCCGACCTGCGATTTCATTGCGGTGCGGGTGAAGTGAATCGAACTCCCGTAGCCCGTCTGGAATACTGGGGCTCACGACGCTCTGACCTGCACCGATATCGTCTCGGCTCCTCGAGACCCGAGCCTTCGTGGCCCGGTACGCCCCGACGATCGCCTACGTGGGGAACGGGCAGTACGCCGCCGGCCCGGCGATGCCGGACGCCTGGGTCGCGACAGCGTCCACGCAGCAGGACGTGGCCGGATCAGTAGGCCGTTCCCCCGGGCAGAGGAGTCGGCGGGTCTGGCGCCTGGCTGAAGTCGAAGTCGTTGATCAGGTTCCCGAGGAGCGACTTGGTCTCCCGCACCCCGGGTCGAGGGTCGGGGCGACCGCCGCTCGTGGGATCGAGCCGTGGGCCATTCCGGAACACGTCTTCGATGAACTTGACGTAGGCGTCATGGCTGAGGGTCTGGTGGTCGATGTAGCCCCGCTTGGCGTAGGGGCTGATGACGACGCCGGGCACCCTGAGCCCGTAGCCGTTCTGGTCGGCCACTGGCGGGGTGACGTGGTCGTAGAAGCCGCCCCAGTCGTCCCACGACAAGAAGATGGCCGTGCTCGACCAGTCGGGTCCTGCCATGATCGTGTTGATCAGACCCGACACGTAGGACTGGCCGGTGCTGACCAGCGCGGGAGGATGCTCGCTGACTGCACCGGTCGGGTCGATCCAGCTGGCGGCCGGAGTGTCCCGTCCTTCGCCGCTGCGTGGAAGTGGGTCAGCGACTGGATGTTGGCAAGCTGGCCACCCTGCTTGACCGTGTCGAAGTACGGCAGGGGGTTCCAGATGTCCGGGTCTTGGGTCCAGGGGCGACTGGCGCGCACGCCACATCTGAGCCGTTCGCGCAGTCCGGTTCGGTCCCGTCGAAGACGTCGTGGCCCCATGGAACGTTCTGCTTGCGCAAGAGGTATGTCAGGTCGCGAGGATCGCGAGCGCGCAATCGTCGCGGCCACCGCTTTGGCAGACCTCTCCGGACCCGGTGAAGTACGGTGGGGTAGTGAAGATCGACCACGAGTGTCCGAGTGACTCCTCGGTGACCGGCAGGATTTCGCCATGGCAGTTTCAGTGAATTTGTCCATTGATGAATCCGGCCTATCCGATGGTGTGGTCACAGGGGTGCGTGATCCGCGCCGGCTCAGGGCCGTCGCCGACGCAGACATAGGAGGCCACCTGGGTGACCCTGATCTGGATGCAGTTGTTGCCACCCTGCGCCTGGCCAGCGGGTCACCGATGGTCACGGTGAACATCATCAGTGCCGACCAGCAGACCTATGCGGCGGAAGTGGGTATCGGGGCACCATGCACCTCGGTGCCGGACACGCTGTCGTTCTGTGCCGAGGTCGTTGACACAGGTCGGGCGATGACCGTCCCCGATGCCGCCGCCCATCCGGTCTACTCCCAGAACCCGATGGTGCTCGGCGGCGTCGTCGGTGCATACGCGGGTGTCCCGCTCGTCGATAACGGCATAGTGCTGGGCAGCGTGGCAATCTTCGACGACCATGCGCGAGTGTTCTCGTCAGAGGTCTTGGATATCCTTCGGCATCAGGGGAAGTTGGCTGGGTCTGTGCTCGCACTGCGCCGGTCGGCCCGCATGGATGCGCTGACCGGGTTGCCCAACCGTGCGCTCTACGGTGACCGGCTCGCCGGCGCCTTGGCGCGACTTGAGCGCCGCGGCGGGATGGTCTGCGTCATGTACCTCGACATCGATGACTTCAAGATCATCAACGACACATTCGGGCACGGTGGGGGCGATGCCATCCTTATCGAGCTTGGGCGGAGACTGACCAGCGTGCTGCGCCCCACTGATACCTTGGCGCGCTTCGGTGGGGATGAGTTCGTGATCCTCTGCGAGGAGCTCGGCAACGTTGGCGAGGCCGAGCACTTGGCAGCTCGGATGGTAGCCGCGACCACCGAGCCATGGGATATCCAGGGGCGGTTCACATCTGTCCACGTGAGCATCGGCTTCGCCGTGACGGACTCCGCCAGCGCAGAGGCATCAGCGTTGCTCCGCGATGCCGACGCCGCTATGTACCTGGCGAAGAAGGTACCTGGCTCGACGTCAGTACTGGCGGCCGGTCGGCAGACAGAGCCGTCACTGCCGAATCATTGAGCCGTTTCAAACAGTTCATCATGAAGGCGCGGATCGCGGACGGCGGGACGCGCCGCCCGCCGACGCCCGACCGCCAAGCCGGCGCAGGCGGCTCTTGATCTCTCGACCGCCAAGGTGATCTGGCACTGTAGGGAGTGGCCGCCCGCGGTCGCGATCCGGCGACCCCCGTGCTCCGGCCGCTGCCCACCCAGGGCACCGTCGGCGAACACCGCCACGTCGGCGACGACGTCCGTAAGGTCGCCCGGCACTTCCTCCTCCCGTCGGCCGAGGCTGCGTCGGTAGGCGACCGCCGTGCGGGCTCGCACGGCGGCGAAAGGGCCGATCATCACGCTCAGGGGTGCGAGGTCGACTCCGCGATATCCCGCGGTGGCCGCGATCGCCCCCCGGACCGCCTGGCAGGACAAGTCGTGGGCGCCGGTGAGCGGCTACATGTCATACGTGTAGTAGTCGAGCACGCGCCAAAGGTTGCCGGCACATCCGTACAGATCAGGTGTCAACCACACCGGGGGCACACCCAACGCTCCTTCGCTGCCCTCAAGCAGTGGCGCGGCCTCGCCACCCGATACGACAAGCTCGCCATATTGGAGTGAGGGACAAATTTCGGACCGGGTTATTGGCTGATTTTCATGCCGCGTGCTGTGTGGTGTACCACTCGTTCTCGACTTCATCTGGTGTGCGGTATCCCAGCGCCGAGTGCAGGCGCTTGTGATTGTAGCGCAGTTCGATCCACTTGGTGATGTCGGCGATTGCGCGTCCGCGGGTGGCGTAGACGGTGCGGTGCACGCGCTCGTTCTTCAGGGTTGCGTTGAACGACTCGGCCCAGGCGTTGTCGTAGCAGATCCCGGTGCGGCCCACGGAACGGGTGATCTGGTGCGTCTTCGTGTACTTCGCGAAGTCGTCAGACGTATATTGTGTTCCTCTATCTGAGTGGAAAATGGTGACACCCGGTCGGGTGCGGCCATTGCGCACGGCCATGTCGAGTGCCTCGATGATCAGCTCGGTGCGCATGTGGTCGGCCATCGCATATCCGACGGCCTTCTTCGTGGCGCAGTCCAGGACGGTGGCCAGGTAGACCCAGCCGGCCCAGGTCCGGATGTAGGTGATGTCACCGACGAGCTTGGTGCCCGGCTCGGTGGCGGTGAAGTCCCGGCGCAGCAGGTCATCGATCGCCCCGGCATCGGAGCTGATGGTCGTGCGTGGCCCCTTGCGGCTCGGCTGAGCGGCGACAAGACCCCGCTCGGCCATGATCGAACGGATCGTCTGGGGGTCGGCGTGGCGCCCAGCGCGGGCCAGGTCGGCGTGGATCCGCCGGTACCCGTAGGTGGCGTCGGAGTCCGCGAAGAAGTACTCGATCAGCTCACCCAGCTCGGCGCGCCACAGGGCCGTCGCCGAGGGCGGGCGGGTCTTCCAGTCGTGGTATCCCGAGGTGGACACCTTCGCCCAACGGCACATGTTGCGCACCGAGTAGTGGCCTTCCTCACCCGTGATGAACGCGTACTTCGCGTTCACCGGTACTCCTTGGCGAAGAAGGCCGCCGCTTTTCCCAGGAACTCCCGCTCCTGACGCAGCTCACGCACTTCCTTGCGCAACCGTTCGAGCTCGACACGTTCAGACTGGCTGATCACCGCCACCACCTCGGGGTGCGCACGCCGGTACGCATTGACCCAGTTCCGCAACGTCTCCGGACCGACGTGCAACTCACGTGCCACTTCCGCGACCGTGCGAGAACTGTCGATCACCGCACGCACCACCTGCTCGCGGAACTCCGGGGAGAACTTCTTCGGAGCCATCCAGATCACCTCCATCAAGTCCCAAGGAATTCTACCTTGGGAGCGGTGGTCCGAGAAGAATCCCTCACCTCATGCCGTGGCGGACGTAGTCGTGGGTGCGTTTCTCGGGCATGCCCGGCATCATTGGGAACGCCGGCTGGGACCGGGCCAGCGCTTGCACCTGGCTTTTCTCGTCCACGCACAGCACGACGGCGGCCTCGGGCGGGTCCAGGTAGAGCCCGACCACATCGAAGACCTTGTCGACGAACAGCGGGTCGTTGGACAGCTTGAACCCGTCCGCGCGGTGGGGTTTGAGCTCGAAGGTCCGCCAGATCCGACCGATCGTCGACCTTGACAGACCCGTCCGCTCGGCCATCTTCGTCCGTGACCAGTGCGTCGCGTTCGCCGGCGTCGACTCCAAGGTGGCCACCACGACGTCCTCGACCTGGTCGAGGGTGACCACCGGCGGGCGACCCGAGCGCGGCTCATCCACGAGCCCGTCCAGGCGGAGCTCGACGAACCGGGCCCGCCACTTGCCCACCGTCCCGGGCGAGCATCCCACTCGGGCCGCGACCGTCTTGTTGTCCACGCCGCCCGCGCACCCCAGCACGATCCGTGAACGCAGCGCCAACGCCTGAGACGACTTCGCCCGCCGCGACCATCGGGTCAGCTGATCACGCTCATCGTCAGTCAGTGCCAGCTCGACCTTCGGACGTCCAGTTCTCGGCATACCACAGTCTACAACTTATCCGGACAATTTCCGGCGCAGGACACTAGCCCAGGAGCGGGACGCTGGGCTCACTCGTGCTGGGTGCGTCGGAGCGCCTCGAGGATGGCGAGGAGAAGTTGCGGGTCGCCGAGCACACGAAGATGTCCGGGCGTTGCTAGTGCTGCGTTGACCGCTCCCGGCAGCTTGCCGTGGTTGGGGATGTGGGGATCGAAGCTGCTGTTGATCGCGGTGATGCGCGCATTGACGGCGGTCTGATCGGCCAGAGCGGTGAGGGTCGCGTCTGTCGGCACAAACGCCCTGACTGCCGTGAGCGGGATCCATCGCGCGGGCGTTGACCCGGCGAACGGGGTGTTGATCGCGACCATCGCGCGGATCCGGTGGTCCGGGTCGTCGTGAACCATGGCGTACTTCCCGATCAGGCCGCCCTTGCTGTGTGCGATGAGGACCACCTGCGACAGGCCCTGCTGCTCGATGTGGGCTGCGACCCGTCGCGCCATCGCGGGGATCGTCCCGCGGTTGAGTCCGAGTCGGTGCACGACGTGGACGGGGTACCCCTGGCGGTGCAGAGCCGTCGCCAGAGGTCGCATGAACTGCCACCTCTCGTAGATCCCGGGCAGGAGGACCACGGCCGGGGTCAGCGGGTGCGGTGGCGAGCGGAAGGCTTCTGCGCCGCCTGGATGCAGAAGGCTGGCGAGCTGCTGACGGCTCGCGTAGGTGTAATCGAACAGCCACGACATCGCGTGGCGGAACCGGGTCAGCTCGTCTCTCCGCGGCAGAGGGCCGCCACGGCGACCGGTTGGCTATACATCACCACGTGGCCGGCCCCGCCGACCTCCACCTCGGTGGCTTCCTGCGCGATCGCTGCAAGTTTGGAGATCCACCGACCCGGAGCGATCGGATCGTGCTGTCCGCGCACGACCACCACGGGTGCGGTGACCTGGGGCAGGCGTTCCTCGATGCGATAGGCGAGCATCTGAGCCACGGTGGCGTTGTACCAGCGTGGCCCGCACCGCAGATAGTCCCCCGTGAGCATCGCGTTCAGCCGCAGCGGTTCGCGAACCGAATCCTGGCCGAGGCGAGCCGCCTGCCACACCGCGGTGCGTTCCTCGGTGTTGACGACCGGGCCGAGGAGAACCAGTCGGGTCACGACCCCCGGGTGGGCAACCACCAGTTCTGTGACGACCTGGGCACCCATGGAATGTCCGACCACCACTGGCGCCACCAGTCCGCGGTCGACAATGAGATCGGCGATCACGCGGGCGAGAGCGGGTACTGACAGCGGATGCGCGGGGCGCGGGCTCCGCCCAAAGCCCGGCATGTCCGGCACGAACACTCGCCCCCCGAGAGCCAGCTGCTCCGTGAGCGGATGGTAGTACCGGGCGGACACCCCGAGACCGTGCACCAGCACGTACGTCGGGCTTTCGCCGGTGCCAGACTCGGTCATCACCACGTCCTGGCCGCCCTCATTGGTGCGCGCCGACCTCACCCGACCGTTCCCATCTCAGAACCGTCTCCGTCTGCCCACGAGCCAAACTATGCCAGGCGCGTGAGGCAACTTCCGGATGCCCGAGTCGTAGGACAGTTGTGGATTCGCCTGGAGTGAGCGTTGAAAACCCTCACCGCCGCCTATGACGCCCACCCCGAGCTGTTCGGCCACCTACCGCACCCGCCGGTGATGCCAACCCAGTTCTGGATCAACCAGCCCGAGATCGAACCCAGCTGAACTGAGAACTACCGTCTCAGTTGACTGGACAGATTCCGCTGCGGGGCACGGCCACCGTCGGGCCCCATCCGCTCTCATGTGCCATCGGCGCCGGCCGGCCAGCCGGCACGGCGCCGATGAGACAGTCACCCGGATCTCCTCAGGTGAGGGAGGTGTGGCCCTCACCTCGGGCGGCTCCCGGGAGCCGCCCGAAAGTCTCCATCATGATGTCGACAAACACGTCCGCGTGCGCGCCCAGGGCGCCGTCGCAGGTGGGCGCCTT
>JABBOX010000158.1 GCA_012927555.1 Phycicoccus sp. | reverse complement strand
CCCACGCCGCACGGCTGGCCGCCAGCGAAGCCGACAAGTATGCACCGCAGCGGCCCCTGGCTCAGGTGCTGGCCGAGG
The DNA here is from genome assembly GCA_012927555.1 of Phycicoccus sp. Taxonomy (GTDB): domain Bacteria; phylum Actinomycetota; class Actinomycetes; order Actinomycetales; family Dermatophilaceae; genus UBA4719. Next base: position 10,716 of record JABBOX010000158.1, on the reverse strand, counting down.
TGTACGGAGCCTGGACCACGCAGGCAGACCTGTCCGAACGGCTTGCCGCAACCCAGCTCGTGCGCGATCAGCTCGCCCAGGTGGTAGCGATCCGGGCCGGGTCCGACCCGCAGCTAGCACGGCTGGACGAGGCCGCCGAGAATGCTTGGGCGGCCGCCGACCACGCCCGCACCCGAGCCGACCAGGCCGCGGCCAGCATCAAAGCCGATGCCGGCCGGATTGGTGAGGCCATCCGCGTGGGGTGGGACAACGACTACCCGGCGGCATCGGCGGCGGCCCAGAGGATCCGCGGCGGCAGCCGGCGCTTCGGGCGAGCCCGCGGCGAGGTTCGGCAGGCTCGGGCCCACCTGCAGGAATGGGCGCAGACCTGGCGGCCCGTGCTCCCGCAGCTCCCCGCAGGGGTCGACGAGCTGGCCGCAGCGATGCCCTACACCGCCACCTCCGCGCTCCACCAGGCGATCACCAGCCACGCCCAGAACACGGCCGAGCAAGCCCACCCAGACCACCGGCAGCTAGCCGCCACAGCCCAGAGCGCCACCGCCGCGGCACATGAAGCCGATGACGCCAGCGCTGCTGCGGCGGGGTCACTCTCACGGCGGCTCGACCGGTTCGGCAGCCTCGCCTACTCCGACGACCCCACCGGACACCTTGCCCAAACCGAACACGCCGCCGCCGAACTCACCGTTGACCTCAACCGAGCACGGGAACGTGTCGGCGCGCTGCGGCAGGAGCCCGCGATCCGCACCCTGACGCCCGGGCGGCTTCAGACCGAACGCGAGAACTGGCAGGCCCAACGCGCCGAAGCCCAGGAGGAGCACCGTGACACCGCGTGGCTCGCCGCCACCGCTGCCACGAAGCCCATCCGGGTCCACCCCGAGGATCGGGTGTCTGCGACACCCGATCGCGGTCGAGGCCAAGGGATCGGGCGGTGAGAACCACCCGCGTAGAAACCGCCCGCAGACGTCCCCGAACCCAGGCCCCGAGAGCAGGCAGTTTCCGTTGCTTCCCCACGGCGGCCGGCCACGTTTCGATCCAGCTGTCCACGACCGCTACGAAGAAGTGCCTATCAGGGTGACCACCAGGCGCTCAACCACTGCCTTAAAGAAGGTGAAGAGAACCAGACCGCTCACCGGAAACGCACACCACCAAGGAGCAAGACCATGAACAACAAGGACAGCAAGCCTGGCGCGCAGCGCGGGCGCGACGACGAACTGCTCACCATCGGTGAAGTCGCCGACATCGTCCGTGTCCCCATCGCCACCTTGCGCTACTGGCGCCACCTCGGCACCGGTCCCCGCAGCTTCCGCATCGGCCGCGGCGTGCGCTACTGGCACCACGAAGTCACCACCTGGCTGCAAAGCCAAAGCGACGGCCCCACCGCCGCATGAGTCCTGGGCAAGTGAGCGTGAATGTCGGAGCGATGTGTTACGACGTAGGTATGGACACTCGCGTTCAGGATGTCGGGCAGCAGACCAACACAGAGCACATGGCGGTTCCCCAGGGCTGGTCGGTGGCCCACCATCGGGAGATGAGTGAGCAGGCCCGGGCGTGGGCACACACAGAGCGCACCTCGCGTTATGGCAGGGAGCCCCACTATGGCGAGCATTGAGAAGCGACCTGACGGCGTCTGGCGGGCCCGGTACTACGACGAGACGGGCAAGCAGCACGCGAAACACTTCGGCCGGAAGGTCGACGCGAAGGCATGGCTCGACGGGATCTCGGCCTCGGTCGTGCGCGGCGACTATGTCGACCCGAAGACGGCCAGCATGTTGTTGAAGACGTACACCGCGAAGTGGGAGCGGGTCCAGGTTGGGCGTGGTTCGACCCTAAGCATCATCGACAACGCGGTGAGGCTACACATCAACCCGCTACTGGGAGACAGACAGATCGGCTCGATCCGTCAGAGCGACATCCAAGGGCTCGTGAAGGCTCTGGAAGGCAAGGATCTCGCGGCCGGCACCGTGCGGAACATCTACGACACGGCGGCGCGGATCTTCGCCTCTGCCGTGGACGACCGGGTGATTCCCTCCTCACCTTGCCGAAGGATCAAACTGCCGAAGGACGACAAGGGGGAGGTCGTGCCGTTGACCTTGGCTCAGGTCCGAGCTCTGGAAGTGGGCATGAGCGACCTCGGGGCGACCGTCATCGTGTTGGCGGGTTCCGGCCTGCGGATCGGGGAGCTGCTCGGCCTCGACGTGTCCGACGTCGACTTCCTGAGGCGGACGATCCGGGTCGACCGACAGAGGGCACAGTCCGGTGCGCTGACCCCTCCGAAGTCCAGGTCCTCGGCTCGGACGGTGCCGGTCGGCCAGACGGTCATTGACGTGCTGGCGGCATACCTGAGGGCGGGGGATCGGCAGTCGGGTCCGTTGTTCGTGAACGCGCTGGGCCTGCCGTTGACTTATGGGCAGTGGAAGCGGCTTTGGAAGGTCGCAGCGGCTGCGGCGGAGGTCGAGGCGACGGCTCACGCTCTGCGGCATTTCTATGCCAGTGCCTTGATTGCGGGGGGAGCATCGGTCAAGCAGGTGCAGATGGTCCTCGGGCACGCTTCGGCCGTGGTCACCTTGCGGACGTATGCCCACCTGTGGCCTGGACACGACGACCGGACCCGGTCGATCATCGACGCCGTTCTCAGTCCTCTCAAGGACTCTGTAAGGACTGAGACGGCGACCGACGGGTGAACGTGCAGGTCAGAGCCTCGTGGGGCTCAGGCGGCCTTCTTGGTCTCCCAGAAGATCACGGCGATCTCGTCGATCTTGGCCAACAGGTTGTCGGCCACGGCAACGTCCCAGGAGGCCTTGGTGCCACCGGCGCCAGCGAGCTTGGTGGCCTCGTTGAACAGGGTGTTCAGATCCGGGTACTTCTCGAAGTGCGCCGGCTTGAAGTAGTCGGTCCACAGCACCCACAGGTGGTGTTTGACCAGGTCCGAGCGCTCTTCCTTGACGATGAGGGCGCGGGCCTTGAAGTCGGCATCGCTGGAGGCGGCAGCCTTGACCATGCAGGCCTTGACGGACTCGGCCTCGATCTTGGCCTGAGCAGGGTCGTAGATTCCGCAGGGCAGGTCGCAGTGGGCGCTGACCTGAACGGGAGCGGCAAACAGACGCGAGAACATATGGGGTCCCTTCGACGAGAGTTCGGGGTGTGGAGACGAACTTACCCGGCTCGGTCAGTTCCCGCGACGAGTGATCGGGAAACGCTGCCGCGGGAGTCGTCGGGGGAGGCGCCGGGTCGGCAGACGCAAGAGCACCCGGGCGCGTATGTCGTCGGCCGCGATTGCGCCGATTGCCCACGAATCAAGCCCCTCCGCCGGATTGTCCCGTTCGACCCACCAGCCGTCGGAGCCGTCGGAGCCGTCCGGGTCAGGGTAGGCGAGGCGCTTGACCGCGAGCGGACGTGCGACGCCTGACGTGTCGTCCGGGAGAGCCACAACTGCCAGCGTCCCGCGACGGGGGCGAGCGCCATACAGGACAAGGAGACGGTCGCCCTCGTGCAGGGTCGGCTCCATGGATCGACCATGCACGAGGGCAATCCCCAGCTTTCGCAAGGCTATTCGGTCTCGTCGGGATCCGAGTTCGAAGCAGGTATGTCGTGGAGGTGATGGGTCTCGGCGATGACGGCGTCCCGCAGCGACTCGGGGACGTGCTCGACCGCGTGGTGCTCGGACTGCATTCGCCGAAGGAACGACTTGGTGCGGGCGTGTTGCGGGTTGTTGATGACCGACTTGGGGTCGCCCTGCTCGACGACGACACCGCCGTCCATGAACACGACCTCGTCGGCTACCTCGCGGGCAAAGCTCATCTCGTGGGTCACCACGATCATGGTCATCCCCTCGTTGGCGAGCTCACGCATGACCGCGAGCACCTCGCCGACCAGCTCAGGGTCGAGGGCCGAGGTTGGCTCGTCGAAGAGCATCAGCTTGGGCTGCATCGCCAGGGCGCGAGCGATGGCAACACGCTGCTGCTGACCACCAGAGAGCTGGGCGGGATAGGCGGAGGGCTTGTCCTGCAAACCAACTCGATCCAGCAGCGTCAGTGCGCGCTCGCGGGCCTCAGCCTTGTTCTCGCCCTTGACCTGTATGGGCGCCTCCATGATGTTCTCGAGCGCCGTCTTGTGCGGGAACAGGTTGAACTTCTGGAAGACCATGCCGATATCGCGACGTTGGGCCGCGATCGCCCTGTTGTTCAGCTCGTGCAGCGTGCCGCCGCGATCCTCGTAGCCCATCAGGTCGCCGTCGACCCAGATACGGCCGCCGTCGATGGTCTCGAGCTGGTTGATGCAGCGCAGGAAGGTGGTCTTGCCTGAGCCGGAAGGACCGAGAAGGCAGATCACCTGACCCTTGCGGACATCGAGGTCGATGCCCTTGAGGACCTGGTTGCCGTCGAAGGCCTTCATCACGTTGACGGCGTGCACGAGTGGCATACCGGCGTTGGTGTCCGGGGTGGGCGCAGACATCAGGCACCACCCATCCCGGCGGAGCGGGCGAACCGCTTGTTCTTGGGTGCCTTCTGGCCGAAACCGCGACCGAAGTGCCGCTCCAGGTAGAACTGGCCGACCATCAGCACGCTGGTGACCAGCAGATACCAGATGGTCGCCGCGACGAACGACGGGAACACCTTGTACGTGCGCGAGCCGATGGACGAGAGCTGGAAGAAGAGCTCGTCGATCAAAGGCAGGGCGATCAGCAGCGAGGTGTCCTTGACCATGGCGATGGCCTCGTTGCCGGTGGGGGGCACGATGACCCGCATCGCCTGGGGCAGCACGATCCGGAGCATGGTCTTGCCGCTGTTCATGCCCAGCGCCTGGGCGGCCTCCGCCTGACCCTTGTCGACGGAGAGGATGCCGGCTCGGGCGATCTCGGCCATGTAGGCGGCCTCCGACAGGCCGAGGCCGAGGACGGCGCCGAACAGACCCGCGAACAGCTCGTTGGCGTTGAGGCTCGCGAACCTCAGGGTGCCGTCCATGCCGAGCAGCTCCATGATCTTCCAGTCGAACGGGATTCCGAGGTCGAGTCCCTTCTTGAAGAGGACTCCCAACGCACCCATCGTGGTCAGCAAGACCAGCCGCGGGATCCCCCGGAAGAACCAGGTGAAGGTCCACGCCACTCCTGAGAGCACCGGGTTCGGCGACAGTCGCATGACCGCCATCAGGACGCCGCCCGAGACGCCGACGATCATCGAGAGTGCCGTGGTGAGGAGGGTGCCGATGTAGAGACCGTGCAGGACCGGGGACTGCACCATGGCCTGGAACACGAATGGCCAGTTGAACGCGCCGTTGGTGAAGATCAAGTTCGCCAGCATGGCGGTCAGAACTGCGATCACCGCGATGGCGACCCATCGCCCCGGATGCCGGACAGGCCGGGCCTCAATGAGGCCCGGCCGGTCGGTGGAGGGGGTCAAGCTCACGGGTTGACCGCGAAGTCGCTGATCGCACCAGCCTCGGCGCCCCAGATGGTGAGCGTCTTCTTGTAGTCACCTGATGCGTCCATCGACTTCAGGGCGTCGACAATGGCCTGGGCGAAATCGGTTTCGGACTTGGGCAGGACGTAGCCATAGGGGGCCGCGTCGTAGACGTCGCCGATCGACTCGATCTTGCTGTCGGACTGCTTGATCGCGTAGCCGACGATCGGGGAGTCGGCCAGCATGGCATCGGCCTTGCCGCTCACCAACGCGGCGGTGGCCTGGTCCTGGCCCGTGTAGACCTGAACGTCCAGTGGCTTGCCTGCTTTTTTGCACGCCGTAACCTTGGCCGGCAGGTCCTCCTCCGCCTGCACGGTGCCCTTCTGGACGGCCACCTTGATGCCGCAGGGGTTCGTCGGGTCGATCTTCTTCGGGTTACCGGGTGCTGCTGCCCATTGGGTGCCGGCGCTGTAGTAGCTCACCATGTTGGCTTGGCCCTTGCGCTTGTCGTTGATCGTGAAGCTCGAGACACCGATGTCGAACTTGCCACCGTCGACGCCGATGATGATCGAGTCGAAGTTGGCTGGCACCCATTCAACGGTGACGCCGAACTTCTGCCCGACGGCGTTGAACAGGTCGACGTCCCAGCCCTTGACCGTCTTCCCGTCAGCGTCGAGGTACTCGTTGGGGGCATAGGACGCGTCGACACCGACGACGATCTTGCCGGCGGCCTTGATCTTGGCGGGCAGCTTGTCGGCGAGGCTGACTTCCTTGGTCTGGGACACCGTCGCCTTCGGGGTGGCGTCAGAGCCGGACAGCGAGGTGGAACCGCAGGCGCTGAGAGCAAGGCCAACGATCGCAACGCTCGCAGTGAGCGTGATCGCGGGGGAGAGACGACGGACCATCAGAGGGTTCCTTCCACACGCTGAACTGAGCAGGACGAATGCATCCTGCCATCACGGGGGGGCAAAAGGGAGGAAATTCACACTCTTGTGACCTTGCGGTTCAGCGGTGCCCGAGGGTGACACTCCATCGGGCACCACTGACGGGAAGGCGTACGCCCTCCGCAACCAGCCGCTAGCTCTTGACGCGGCTCATCGTCGGGTCGTACATCGGTCGGAGCGAGGCAGCTGCCGGATACATCCGTCCGGCGATCTCGACCTCCCAGCTCGAGCCGTCCAGATAGGCCTGATCGAGCGGTTCAGCTGCCTCGATCATGGCAAGCCCCACTGCGCCGCCGAGCGTGAAGCCGTATGACGCGGCCCGCATGTAGCCGACGGGAACCCCGTTGCGGTGGACCACCTCGGCGTGGAACAGCATCGGCTCGGGGTCCTTCACCAGGATCTGGACGAGCCGCCGGGTCAGCGGCCCGGCAGCTTTCTTGGCCTCGACGGCGCTCCGCCCGATGAAGTCTGTCGGGCGGCGCAGGTCCACCGCAAAGCCGAGTCCGACCTCGAGGACGCAGTCGGTGTTGTCGATGTCGTGGCCGTAGTCGCGGTAGCCCTTTTCCATCCGCAGGCTGGAGAGCGCCTTCAGACCGGCGTGGCGTAGACCGACCGAGTGCCCGGCCTCGACGATGCGGTCATACACGTACAGCGCCTGCTCGGTCGGCACGTACAGCTCGTAGCCCAGCTCGCCGAGGTAGGTGATCCGGACGCACAGTGTCCGGGCAAAGCCGAGGTCGATCTCGCGAGCCGTCCGGAACGGAAACGCCTCGTTCGACAGATCCGCCGTGGTGATGGACGCCAGGAGCTCGCGGGATCGCGGTCCCTGAATGTTGAGCTGTGCGTACCCGGAGGTCACGTCGGTGACGAAGGCGTGCTCATCCGCGCCGATGTGCCGCCGCATCCAGGTCTCGACGTGTCGCTGGGCCGTGTCCGAGGCCACCACGAAGTAGTTCTCGTCGCCGAGCTTGGTGACGGTGAGGTCGGCCTCGATCAGTCCACCGTCATTGAGCCACTGGGTGTACGTGATCATGCCCGTTTCGCCAACGACATTGTTGGCCGACAGACGGTCGAGGAGACGCCCCGCGTCGCGCCCCTGCACAGCGAACTTGGCCATGAACGACATGTCCATCAGGATCACGCCCTCGCGCGCAGCCCGGTGCTCTGCTTCCCAGTAGGGGAACCAGTTCTGACGTTTCCACGACAGTTGTTCGACCACTGGCTCGACTCCCTCGGGAGCGAACCAGTCGGCGCCCTCCCAGCCGCTGACGTCCCTGAAGTAGGCGCGTTCAGCAGCAAGTCGCCCGTGCACCGCGGAGTGCTTGATGCCGCGCGCCGTCTGCATGGACTTCGTCGGGTAGTGACAGAGGTAGACCGTGCCGAGCGACTCGACGGTGCGGGCGCGTCGGTAGTCCGGGTTGGTCTGGTACCGGTGCAGCCGGTCGATGTTCATGCCCGTGACGTCGATGTCCGGTCGCCCGTTGAGGATCCAGTGGGCGATGACCCGGCCCAGGCCTCCGCCGGTGAGAATGCCGACGGAGTTGAGCCCGGCTGCCACGAAGTAGTTCTTCAGCTCAGGGGCTTCACCGACGACCGGCGCCAGGTCCGGGGTGAAGCTCTCCGGCCCGCAGAAGAACTTGCGGATGCCGACATCCTTGGAGATCGGGATGCGGGACATCGCCGTCTCGAGGTACGGACCCATCCGGTCCCAGTCCGGCGGCAGCTCGCCGAACGAGAAGTCCGAGGGAATGCCCTCGACCTTCCAGGGGGCGCAGACCGGCTCGAACAGGCCGATCATGAGGCCGCTGCCCTCTTCACGGAAGTATCCGTGCGAGGCCGGGTCCTCGAGGATCGGCCAGGTACTGGACACCTCGGGGATCGGCTCGGTCAGTAGGTAGTAGTGCTCAGCGGCCTGCAGCGGTATGGCGATTCCTGACTTGTCGCCGAGCTGCCTGGCCCACATCCCGGCGCAGTTGACGACATACTCCGCCTCGATGTCGCCCTGGTCGGTGCGAACCCCGGTGACGACGCCGCCGCGCTCGAGCACCTCGGTGACGGCCACGCCCTCAATGATCTTGGCACCCAGCAGCCGCGCTCCCTTGGCCAACGACATGGTGACGTCGACGGGGTTCACCTTGCCGTCCTCCTTGACGTAGAAGCCGGCGAGGATGTCGTCGGTGCGCGCCAGCGGGAACAGCTCGCCGACCTCGGCCGCTGAGATCTCCTGCACGTCCACTCCGCAGTGTCGGTTGAACGCTGACACCCGGCGGTACTCCTCGAGCCGGTCCGGCTCGGTGGCGATCTCGATGAAGCCGACGGGGTTGAAGCCGGTGGCCAGACCCGTCTCGGCCTCAAGGCGGGCATAGAGATCGCGGGTGTACTTGCGCATCTCGGTCGACGTCTCCGAGGTCGACCCGAACGTCACCATCAGCCCCGCCGCGTGCCAGGTCGTGCCGGAGGTCAGCCGATCGCGCTCCAGCAGCACCACGTCGGAGCACCCCATCTGCGCCAGGTGATAGGCAACCGAGGTGCCGATCACCCCGCCGCCGATCACGACCACACGCGCTCGCGTCGGCAGGGTGGAACCGGCGCCCGAAGGTGCGGGACGGGACTCAGCGGGGGGCGTTGACATCGTTGGCAACTCAGCTTTCGGGGGCTGTTGGCTTACTGACGCGCCCGACGATAACAACAGGGAGGTCACGGCAATCTGGTGGCCATGCTGTTCAGCGGCGCCCGTCTGTGTCATCATCTGTATCTGCGGAATACCCCCCGCGACGTAGATGTAGCCGACACCCTGGCTTCTCCAAAGTGCATGTTGATGATGCCGCCCCCAGGTGCGCCCGCTCCCGTCGAACAGGTGATAGTGACCATGACTGCCAATCCGTCATACTCCGAGTCCTTCAGCTTTGATCCCGCCGACCCCGTGTTCCGCGCGCACGAGGGCGGCAAGATCGAGGTCGTCCCCACCCAGGCGCTGCGCGACCGCGCCGACCTGGCCCTGCTCTACACGCCCGGCGTTGCTGATGTTTCGCGCGCGATTGCCGCGGATCCGTCGCTGGCTGCGCGCTACACGGCGCGTGGCAACACGGTCGCCGTCATCACGGATGGCACGGCGGTGCTCGGCCTGGGCAACATCGGGCCGCTGGCCGCGCTGCCGGTGATGGAGGGAAAGGCGGTGCTGTTCAAGCACTTCGCCGGTGTCGACGCGGTGCCGGTGTGTCTGGAGACGGGCACGGTCGAGGAGCTGGTCGAGGCGATCGTTCGTCTCGCGCCGACCTATGGCGGGATCAACCTCGAGGACATCTCGGCGCCTCGGTGTTTCGAGATCGAGCGGCAGCTGCGCGAGCGGCTGGACATCCCGGTGTTCCACGACGACCAGCACGGGACGGCCATCGTGGTGCTGGCCGCGCTGATCAATGCCGCGCGGGTGGTGGACAAAGACCTTGCCTCGTTGCGTGTCGTGGTGTCAGGCGCAGGGGCTGCCGGTGTCGCGGTCACCAACATCATGCTCCGGGCGGGTATCGGCGATGTCGTGACGTGTGACTCGCGCGGGATCGTCTCCCCGACGCGCACCGATCTGGTCGAGCACAAGCATCGTCTGGCCGCCACGACGAACCCGCGCGGCCTGTCCGGGTCGTTGGGGCAGGCTCTGGTGGGGGCCGACGTGTTCATCGGTGTGTCCGGCGGACAGGTCGCAGAGCAGGACATCGCCCGTATGGCGCCCCGCGCCATCGTCTTCGCCCTCGCGAACCCCGACCCTGAGGTTCACCCGCTGGTCGCGGCCCGGCACGCCGAGGTTGTTGCCACGGGGCGTTCGGACTTCCCGAACCAGATCAACAACGTGCTGGCGTTCCCGGGACTGTTCCGGGGGGCGTTCGACTCGGGGGCTCCACAGATCACCGAGGCGATGAAGCTCGCCGCAGCGCGGGCGATCGCCTCTCTCGTGGCCGAGCCGACGGCACAGGAGATCGTGCCGAGCGTGTTCGACGAGCGCGTGGCCCCGGCCGTCGCCGCGGCGGTGGCCGCTCTCGTCTGACCTCGTCCCCGGGATGCACACGTTCACCGCGCAACAGGATTGACGGTCCGGTCAGCCGGCTCTCAGGGCGTCGAGGGTCACGAAGCTGTAGCCCGCCGCGCGCAGTCCTGAGATGACCCGCGGCAGGGCGTCGGCGTCGAGCGTGCTGTGGTCGGTCGGGTTGGACCCGACGTGCATGAGCACGATCTCGCCCGGTGTCGCGGCCCCGAGGACTCGCTGTACCACGGAGTCGACGCTGCGACCACCCGAGGTTCCCTGCCAGCCGAGGGTGTCGACGGTCCAGCCGACGGCGACGTAGCCGAGGTCGTTGACCAGGTGCAGCTCGCGCGGGCCCGAGTCG
>JABBOX010000156.1 GCA_012927555.1 Phycicoccus sp. | reverse complement strand
GTGCCGGGCTCTTGTCGGCGGCGAGCTGGGCCTTGTACCAAGCGGTCGCGGTGTCCTGGATGAAAGGCCAGTAGCCCGCCGAGTCGGAGATCGCGTTGCTGCCGTAGCTAGCCTCGTTGAAGGGCACCGTGACCCAGTCACTGACGTCACCCTTGGCCAGGAACTTGCCGTTGGACTGCTTCAGGTAGAAGTCCTTGAACGACTCACCCGCGCCGAACATGAGGTCCTGGTAGTGGCCCTTGTTGAAGTTGTTGATCCAGTACGTCGAGTTGTCATCCGTGGCGCTGCCGTCCCAGATGCGGTCCGGCGCCACGATCTGGTTGTTGAGCGGGCCCGCTGTGCCAAGGGTGGCCTTTTTCGTCTTCTTGCCGAAGTCAGCAAGGATTGTGAAGATCGACTCCTCGCGCTCGACGTCGTACTGGACGTACTCCCCGCCGACGTTGATGACCTTCTGTCCACCCTTGGTCTCGATCTTGGCAATGCCCTTGATGAGCTGCTGTGTGGCTTTCTCACGAAGTGCCCGCTGTTTCTCCCCCAGTGGGCTCTTCAGGTCGTCGGACTTCTTTGCCTGCGTTGCGGCCGGGTCTCGGTCGGTCGGTGCGTTCGCGGCTTGGGCTGGGATCTGCAGGGTCGAGACGGCGAGTGCGGTAACAGCCACGCCCGTCAGAACGCGCAGGGTGCGTCGTTTCATTGGATTCTCCGGTGTCATGGGTCCTGTGTCCTGGGTCACGCCATCTTCGGCGACGAAGTGACCTTCACAGATAACTCACAGGTTGTGAACCCCAAAATGGTAAGAAAATGGTAAGAAATGGAGTATTTCTTGACGCGCGCATGAACTGTTTGAGGTCTGGTCAGGGGCAAACCACCGGATGAATCGGCAAACCACCCGATGGCTAGGCTGCACATATGGCGCAGATGCGACTGGCCCTGGCCCAGGTCAACCCGACCGTAGGAGACCTGACTGGCAACGCGCTAGCGGTCCGCGAGTGGTCGGCCAAGGCGGCCGAGCGGGGCGCCCACCTGGTGGCCTTCCCCGAGATGATGCTGACCGGCTACCCGGTCGAGGACCTGGCGCTGCGGGCCTCGTTCGTCGACGCCTCGCGAGCGGCGCTCTTCCAGCTTGCCGCCGACCTCGCCGCGGACGGGCTCGGCGACCTCCCGGTCGTTGTCGGCTACCTGGGCCGGGCGCCATACCTCACGCCCGGGGCGCCCGGTGAGGTCACCCGCGCACTCCCCCAGAACTGCGCCGCGGTGTTGCACCACGGTCAGGTCAAGGCTCGTTATGCCAAGCACCACCTGCCCAACTACGGCGTCTTCGACGAGTTCCGGATCTTCGCCCCGGGCAAGTACCTCACCGTTGTCCGTATTGGTGACATCGACGTGGCAATCGCGATCTGCGAGGACCTCTGGCAGGACGGCGGGCCGGTCGCAGCGACCCGTGCTGCGGGGGCTGAGCTCTTGCTGGTGCTCAACGGGTCGCCATACGAGAAGGACAAGGACGACGTCCGCTACGAGCTGGTGGCACGACGGGCCGCAGAGGCGGGTTGCACCCTTGCGTACCTCAACATGGTCGGCGGCCAGGACGAGCTCGTCTTCGACGGCGACTCGTTGGTGGTCAACGCTGCCGGGCAGATCCTCGCGCGCGGCCCGCAGTTTGACGAGGACCTGCTCATCGTCGACCTGGACCTCGAGCCAAGCACGGTCGAGGTGCCTGACAGCTCCGGAGAGGGGCTCCTGCACGTCACCCTCAGCGACACACCCATTGCCCCGTATGCCGCACAGCCGGCCACGCTGGCCCCCCGCCTCGACCCTGTCGGAGAGGTCTACCGCGCGGTACAGCTCGGCCTGCACGACTACGTCCGCAAGAACGGTTTCCGGTCGGTCCTGCTCGGGGTCTCCGGAGGCATCGACTCGGCCCTGGTGGCAACGATCGCAGCCGACGCGTTCGGCGGGGAGAACGTGGTCGCGATCAGCAACCCCAGCAAGTACTCCAGCGAGGGCTCCAAGGACGACGCCGCCGAGCTCGCCCACAACCTGGGTCTGGACTACCGCGTCATCCCGATCGCGCCGTTGGTCAGCGCGTTCCTGGACACGGTGAAGCTGACCGGCGTGGCCGAAGAGAACCTCCAGGCCCGGGTGCGTGCCCTGATCTGGATGGGCTTGGGCAACCAGGAGGGTCACCTCATCCTGACCAATAGCAACAAGAGCGAGGTGTCCGTCGGCTACTCGACCATCTACGGGGACAGCGTCGGCGGATACGCACCACTCAAGGACGTTCCCAAGACGATGGTGTGGGAACTGGCCAAATGGCGCAACGCCGAGGCCGAGAGACGTGGCGAGAAACCACCAATCCCCGTGGCCTCCATCAGCAAGGCGCCCTCAGCCGAGCTACATCCCGATCAGGTCGACCAGGACTCACTGCCGCCATACGAGCTTCTCGACGCACTCCTCGACCGCTACGTGGGAGGCGCCCAGGGCCGGGCCGAGCTGGTCGGGGCCGGGTTCGACCCGTCCGTCGTGGACAAGGTGGTCGGGCTCGTCGACCGCGCTGAGTGGAAACGCCGCCAGTTCGCCCCCGGCCCCAAGATCTCCTCCCTGGCTTTCGGCCGCGACCGCCGCCTGCCGATCACCAGTCGATGGCGGGAGCAGGACTCCTAGCTTCGACAGCCCTGACACGTTTCCCTATGTTTGATACCAGAAAGCATGTTTGACACCCGAAGACGATCGCGGTCCCGAGGTTTGGCAATGGAGACAAGATGAGTGAGCAACCCGCCCCGTACGGCACCGGCACCGGCAACGCGCCCGCATCGCCAACGCTCAAGCGCATCCGGATCCCACACCTGCAGGCCATGAAGGAGCGGGGCGAACGCTGGGCGATGCTCACGGCATACGACCAGTATTCCGCCGAGATCTTCGACGAAGCCGGCATTCCCGTTCTCCTGGTTGGTGACTCAGCCGGCAACAACGTCTACGGCTACGAGACGACGGTGCCTGTCACGGTGGACGACCTGGTGCCGTTGGTCCGGGCTGTCACCCGCTCCGCCAAACACTCCCTTGTGGTCGCCGATCTGCCGTTCGGGTCCTACCAGGCAAGCCCGACCCAGGCTTTGGCCACGGCGACCAGATTCATGAAAGAGGGCCTGGCACACGCGGTCAAGCTCGAGGGCGGACGCCCGATGGTCCCCGAGATCGAGCTCCTGGTGCGCGCCGGCATCCCCGTGATGGGACACATCGGATTCACCCCTCAGAGCGAGCATGTCCTTGGCGGCTATCGCATTCAGGGGCGCGGCGACGCAGGGGACGCACTCGTTGAGGACGCCCTCGCGCTGGAGGCGGCCGGGGCTTTCTCGGTGGTGATGGAGATGGTTCCCGCAGCGGCAGCGGCCCGCGTCACCAAGGCCCTCCACATCCCGACGATCGGGATCGGCGCCGGCCCGGACTGCGACGCCCAGGTGCTCGTCTGGCAGGACATGGCCGGACTACGCGGCGGCAAGGCACCACGCTTCGTCAAGCGGTACGCCGACCTGCGCACCACGCTGGGCGACGCAGCCCGCGCCTACGCGGCGGATGTCGCAGGCGGCACGTTCCCTGCGGCGGAGCACTCGTTCGAGTCCTGACGGACTCGGTGGTGCACTGTCAACAGGGCTGCAGCGGTTGGAGATCGGCCGGTCAGGGGACGGAAGGACCTGCGATCAACACCCCATCGACGTATGGCGATCCGTTCGCCCGGCAGCCATCCAGACCGAAGGTCTGTTGCTGCATCACCGGCGCCAGGCGGCCCGGCCCCGGACAGGCCTGGTGGGTGTAGCCGAGCGAGTGTCCCACCTCGTGGTTGATGAGGTACTGCCGATAGAGGGCAACGTCGCCCTGGTACTCCGGGATCGCCTTCAGCCACCGGTCGAGGTTGATCATGACGAAGTTCCCCGCCCGGCAGGAGACGTAGCCGCGGGTATCCAGTCCTACCGTCGCGCAGACCTTGTCGACCGTCGCGGGTGTGGCAAGGCGGATGACGAAGTCGGCTTTGTCGATGGCAACCCGCTGGAGTGACCAGCGCCCCTGGCCGGTCCAGCTTGCGGGGTCGGCCAGTGTGACATCCACCGCGGCCGCGAAGTCGGGCACACGCTGCCCGGTGCCCTTCTCGACCTGGACGGCGTAGGTCTTCAGCGTTCCCGACCCGTAACGATCGGTGCCACCCACGGCGCTGACGTACTCGCCGGTGGCCCGAACGCCAGTGGCTTGCCCCGACGCCGTCCCTGATGGCGCCTTCGACGGAGACTTCGACGGCGTGGAGGTGGAGCCCGCGTGCGACGTGGGCGTGGTGATCGGGGTGCCCGACCTGCTGGCCACCGGGACCGTCGCGTCCGTATCGCCGGTGAGGGCCCCCGCCAGCCGGACACCCGCCAGCACGAGAAGGGTGACGAACAACAGCAGTCCCCCACCCACGACGTGGCGCCGTCGCCTGATCACCCGGCGATGTGCGCGGGAACGGGACTCGCGCGAAGGCATCCTTCAGACTAACGCCGGCCGGCAGCGACGCCGATCAGCCCACCGCGGACACGCCCACCGCGGGCACGCCCACCTCGGGCAACAACGGGACAGGGACGAGCGGTGGGCTCATCAATGGGGGATCCGGTCGAAACAACTGACCGCGCAAGGAGATCAGCAAGTAGACGACGGCGGCACCGGTCGAGGCTGCCATGATCGCGAAGAGGACGTGATAGTCGAGCAGCGTCACGAGCAGGGCGCCCACCGCCAGGGAGATGGCCTGAGGTGCGCCCATAATGGTCTCCACCGCTGCCGATGCGCGGCCGATCAGGGGCTGCGGGGTGCGGCGCTGGAGCATCGTCATGAAGGCGATGAACGTCAGCGGCAGGGCATAACCGGCAACCATCACCGCGGCGAGGGTGACCCACAGGTTGGATGTGAGCGCAACGACCCCTAGGCCAAACGCCAGCAGTGCCAAACCGACGGTCACGGTCCCGGACTCACCCAGTCGACGGACCCACCGCGAGGTCGTGATCCCACCGAGGATGGCCCCGACGCCCTGCACAGAGACCACAACGCCGGCAAAGGTTGGCGCCTTGCCAAAGAAATCCAGCACGGCGTAGATCGAAGCCTCGGTGAAGCCGATCACGATCAACATCAACGCGAAGGCGACCAGGACGTGCCTCAGCACCGGTTCGTGCACCAGGTGATTGATACCGCCTGTCATCTCATGCCACCAGTGCTGCTCGATCCGTTCGGGAGCCTTTTCCCGCAACGGAATTGACGCGATGATGAGCGCCGCGACGAGGAACGACACCGAGTCGACGACGGCGACCGCGCCACCGCCCAGCATCCCGAACAGTGCCGCGCCGACGAGCGGGCCGATCAGGCGGAAACCCTCGCGGGTGGTCTGCAACGAGGAGTTCGCCTCCACCAGGACGTCGTCCGGAATCATCTCCTTGAGCAGTCCGTTCAATCCGGCAGGAAGGACGACGAACGAGATTCCATAGAGGAACGCGACGACGTAGATGATCCAGACGTCGCGGCCGTCCTGCACCAACAGCAGCGGCAGAACCATCAGGGCGGAAATCACGTTGCCCCACACCAGCAGCGGCTTTCGCCTGATCCGGTCGATGTACATCCCGTAGAGCGGCGCGAACAGCGCAGGGACCACCATCCAGAAGAAGGTGAGACCCGCGGCCCCATTGGAGTGGGTCAGCGTCTTGACCCACATGCTCAGCACCAGAAGCATCACCGAGTCACCGAGCATGCTCGTCGTCGTTCCGGCGAAGAGCCGGGTGAATCCCTTCTGCTGGAACGCCTTACGCATCGCTCTCTCCATTGCTCTCTGGCTCGGTCTCTGGTTCGGTCTCGAAGTCGTAGGCCGGGACTCCCCACGCGAGGAACGCGCAGAGGCGTGCCCCGTCGGGCCGGACTTCCGGGGGCTCGAACCGGTCGATTTTGGTCATCAACAGGTCGCACACCGCCCGGTTGATCTCGTTGAGCTCGTCTGCAGTCAGCCACATCATCGACTGGGTCCACGTGCTGGCTTCCTGCCACTGCCGGGTGTCCTCACGAACCTTCGCCCGCGCCCGCGCCAGCCGCGCCACTTCTCGGTCAATCATCAGCGTGCTGAGGGCGTCACCAGCTCGGGCCAGCTCGGGCGACTCCCCGACGTTGTCCCACTGCCTGCCCAGGCTGACTATCTGCCAGGGGCGCTTTCGTCCGGTGCCGCCTTCGGCCTCTTCGACGAAACCGTGCTCTGCCAGGTTGCGCAGATGCCACGAGCAGTTCGAGGGCGACGTCTCGATCCGGTCGGCCAGCTCGGTCGCGGTCAGGGGACCGACCACCGTCAGCTGTTCCATGATCGCGAGCCGCACCGGATGGGCCAGCGCCCTCAGTGATCGAGGGTCGCCCAGCTTCCGCAGCGGGTAGGTCATGGTTTCGAAAGTACTCTTTCGAAAGTGTCCCTGCAATACGTCTTTTTGACGGTCACGCGCCTGGACCTGCGCTCTAGGCAACGGCGCGGCAGGCGGATAGATTCGATGACCAGACACGACCCCCGAGTCGCCCTGCGACTTCCCGGACACACCCCACGCCAGCAGCAACCAGGAAAGCAGAGAACTCGTGACCTCGACGCGAAGAAGCCGCATATCCATCATCGCCAGCGTCTCGGTCGCTGCCCTCGCGGCAGCACTGGCCACCGCAGCACCTGCCACCGCGACGAAACCCGGCAGCGGCAGCTCCACCGGCACCGGCCAGGTGTTCATGGTCAACCCCGTGCAGTCAAGCGGCGACCAGACCCTCACCGACCAGATGGACTCGGCCGGAGCAGTCCCCGACTCCGCCTACGCCACGGTGACCTTGCACAACCTCGACGGCTCGGGCTACCTGAGAGGAACCTGGGTCAACGTCGTGGCCGAGACCGGCACTCCGGCATACTCGCCGACCGGGACCTTCACCTATCGCCGCGACGATGACCGCTTCGAGCAGGTCATGGCCTACTACTTCGTCGACGCCGCCCAGCGCTACCTGCAGGGTCTGGGCTTCGGCTCCGAGCTCCCCGCCGTCAACGCCGAGAGCCAGGACGTGCGGACCAACCAGTGGGGCATCGACAACTCGTTCTCGTGGGACAAGCACGACGTTCTCCGCTTCGGCAAGGGTGGCGTTGACGATGCCGAGGACGGCGAGGTGATCGTTCACGAGTACGGCCACGCGGTGCATGACGCCCAGGTCCCCGGTTTCGGCACCAGCCTCGAGGCCGGGAGCATCGGCGAGGCCTTCGGCGACTACCTGGCCGTCACGGTCGGGCTCAACGAGGCCAGGGTCAACGGCTGGCCGGTCATGACTGACCCCACCTGCGTCGCCGACTGGGACTCGGTCTCGTACACCCGCGCACCGCACTGCCTGCGGACGCTGTCCGAGAACAAGCACTACCCCGAGGATCTTCGGGGTGAGGTGCATGCCGACGGCGAGATCTGGTCGCAGGCCCTGTGGACGATCCGGGAGTCGCTCGGCGCCACTATCGCCGACCGCATCATCGTCAACGCGCAGTTCGGGTTCGCCCCCGACACCTCGTTCGCGGCCGCGGCGAACACGACGGTGGCAACCGCTCAGTCCATGTATGGCGCCCGCCAGGCCAAAGCGGTGCGCGCAGCTTTCGCGGCACGCGGGATCCTCTGAGTATCCACACCCGATAACGCCGCCCTCGCGCGTTCTGCCACCATCGCGACGTGAGCAACCTGTGGGCACGTCTGGCGCGCCTGCGTGTCGATGTCAGCCCGCTGCGTGACTCGCGCGACTTCCGCCTCTTGTTCTGGGCGGGCACGGTGTTCTACCTGGGCGGCATGGTCAGCTACGTCGCGCTCCCCTACCAGCTCTACCAGCTGACCGGATCCAACTTCGCGGTCGGCGCTCTGGGCATCGTCGAGCTCGTCCCTCTGGTCGTGTTCGGGCTGTATGGCGGTGCCCTCGCCGACCACGTCGACCGCCGCCTGATGCTCGTCGTCACCGGCGC
This sequence comes from Phycicoccus sp., assembly GCA_012927555.1. Taxonomy (GTDB): domain Bacteria; phylum Actinomycetota; class Actinomycetes; order Actinomycetales; family Dermatophilaceae; genus UBA4719. The sequence goes on along the minus strand of JABBOX010000156.1, from coordinate 2,811 downwards.
CGCCCAGGTGCTTCTCACCGCGGCGCTGATGGCCAACGCCTTTCTGTCCGCGCCGCGTCTTTGGGTCATCTACGTCCTGGGGGCTGTGCTCGCCGCGGCAAGCTCGCTGCAACGTCCATCCCGAGAGGCGTTGCTGCCACGCGTTGTTCGCCATCAACTGATCCCTGCAGCCGTCGCGTTGTCATCGCTGGGCCGCGAGATCAGCGGGCTTGCCGGGCCCGCCCTCGGGGGCGTGCTGCTGCAGTGGGTGGGCGTCGGCTGGTGCTTCGCCATCGACGTGACAGGACTGACTGTGGCGACAGCGCTGTTTCTGGCGCTGAAGCCGTACCCCGCGACCGATCGCTCCAACCCGCCGAGCCTGTCCGGGGTGGCCGAGGGGTTGCGCTACGCAATGGGACGCAAAGACCTGTTGGGCACCTACGTCATCGACATCGTGGCCATGTTCATGGCGATGCCGATCGTGCTTTTCCCGGCGCTGGCCACCATGGTCTTCCATGCACCGGCGATGCTCGGACTGCTCTACTCGGCGGAGGGCGTTGGCGCGCTGCTCGCCACGGCCTCCTCCGGGTGGATCTCCCACGTCCACCACCACGGGCGCGCCATCGTGATCGCCGCATCGGCCTGGGGCGCCTCCATCGCGCTCGCCGGGCTGATGCCATCACTGTGGCTGGTCCTGGTCTGCTTGGTCGCTGCTGGCGCCGCGGACATGCTCAGCGGCCTCTTTCGCTCAGTCATCTGGAATCAAACGATCCCGGACTCGATACGAGGCCGGTTGGCCGGCATCGAGCTGTTGTCGTACTCCGTGGGTCCATTGGGGGGCCAGGTCCGAGCCGGGCTCGTGGCCGACCGCTGGAGCGTGCGTGGGTCGATCACCAGTGGCGGCATCCTGTGCGTCGTGGGGGTGGCGCTGACCGCTTCGTGGCTGCATGGCTTCTGGGCCTATGACGAGCGGACCGACGAGCATGCAGTCCGTGAGCGGAAGCTCCGCGCCGACAATGCCGGATGACTCGCCAATCTCCCTCAAAGAAGCCAATCTGCCTGAAAGAACACGTCCGGGGGCATTGTGCAATCGTCACGAACTTGATGTGCTGAAGGTCTGGACATTCCCCTGGCAGTCCGGTGGTTCGGACGGAACGGATCGAGGTCGCGATGACAGCAGCAGAGTCCAACGAGGTTCCGACAGACAAGGCGAAGGGCGCCCTCGACATCGAAGTGACTCGGGTGGTGCCCCAACCCATCGACAAGGTATGGCAGGTCCTGACCACCCGTGCTGGAGCAGAGGCTTTCCTCGGCAGCGGCGCCCAGCTCGGCACCAAGGGTGAGCCGTGGCACAGCGCTGACGGCAGCCACGGGGTGGTTCGCAGCTACCACCCGATGCAGCAGGTCCGCATCACATGGCACGCCGACGAGAATGCGCCCGCCACCCTGGTGGACCTGCAGCTCACATCCGAGGGCAACGGCACCCGGATGGGCTTGCGGCAGGAACACATTGGCGATGTCGCGCTCAGCCAAAACCTTCAGCGGCGTTGGGAGGATGCGCTCGGCCGGATCGGCGGCGCGACCTCCTGAGCCGACTGCTCGTCAACACCCTGCTCGCCAACACCCTGGGCAGGGGCTCGGGGCAGCGTTTCAGTCTTCGAGCCCCTCGTCATCCCAGGCTTTGTCGTCCGCGTCCCAGCGGTCGGTGTTCTCCTTGGCATGCGACAGGGCTTGCTCCGCCTCCCCGTGGGTGTCGTAGGGCCCCATCAGCCGGTCCTGCGGACTCTTGTTGGCGTCATCCTCAACCTGTCCGGTGCTCACGTTGAACCAGAACGCCATGGCAACCTCTCTTGTTGTCGACTGCGGTGTCACTTGCCGTGCATAGTCGCTTGAGCCGTCTTGCCTAGACTCCACCGTATGCCGATCACCTATGCAAGCGTCGCGCCAGGCGCCGTCAGCGGACGTCGCGCCGTACCCGCCCCCATCCCCCGACCCGAGTATGTCGATCGGCCGGCTCCCGCGAAGTACACCGGTCCGGAGGTCAAGGACGCCGAGACCGTCGAGAAGATGAGGATCGCCGGACGCATCGCGTCGCAGGCGATGGAGAGCGCATCCAAGGCGATCGCCCCCGGCGTCACCACCGATGAGCTCGATCGGATCGCCCACGAGTTCATGCTTGACCACGGCGCCTATCCCTCGACTTTGGGCTATCGCCACTTCCCCAAGTCGATCTGCACCAGCATCAACGAGATCATCTGCCACGGCATCCCCGACGATCGTCCCCTCGAGGATGGCGACATCGTCAACATCGACATCACTGCGTATATCGGCGGGGTTCACGGAGACACCGATGCGACGTACCTCTGCGGCAACGTCGACGAGGAGTCCCGTCTCTTGGTCGAGCGCACCCACGAGGCCATGATGCGCGGCATCAAGGCTGCCGTGCCCGGTCGCGAGATCAACATCATCGGCCGCGTGATTGAGAGCTATGCCAAGCGTTTTGGCTACGGCGTCGTCCGCGACTTCACCGGCCACGGCATCGGCACCGCATTCCACTCCGGCCTGGTGATCCCGCACTATGATTCCGCACCCCAGTACAACACCGTCATCGAACCGGGCATGACCTTCACTATCGAGCCGATGCTCAACCTGGGCACCGACGAGTGGGACATGTGGGACGACGGCTGGACCGTTGTGACCAAGGACCGCAGACGCTCCGCGCAGTTCGAGCACACGATCCTGATCACAGAGACCGCGGCCGAGATCCTCACCCTGCCCTAATCGTTCTATCCCATCACCAGACCCGCGACAACGCCGCAACCGGAAGGCATC
>JABBOX010000193.1 GCA_012927555.1 Phycicoccus sp. | reverse complement strand
CCGCCCATCACCAGACCCGCGACATCGCCGCAACCGGAAGGCATCTCATGGCCACCACGCATCATCCGCTCGGTATCGACATCGGCGGCAGCGGCATCAAGGGAGCCCCGGTCGACCTGACGCTGGGCCAGTTCGCCAAGGATCGGATGCGCCTTGACACGCCCAAGGTCTCGTCCCCGGACGCGGTTGCCGACCTCGTGGTCCAGATTGCCGAGCACTTCGCCGAGGACACCGGCGACTCCCCCATCGGCGTGACGCTGCCTGCCGTCGTGACCAACGGCGTGGTGCGCACGGCGGCCAACATCGACTCGGCGTGGATCGGCACCGACGCCCGAAAGCTGTTGAGCGACAGACTCGGTCGTCCGGTGACGGTGGTCAACGACGCCGACGCCGCAGGGGTCGGGGAGCTCCACTTCGGGGCCGCCCGCAACGCCAACGGGCTCGTTCTGGTGACGACGCTGGGCACCGGCATCGGATCCGCGTTGCTCTACAACGGCGTGCTGGTCCCCAACTCCGAGCTCGGGCATCTCGAGATCGACGGCCACGACGCCGAGGACCAGGCCGCGGCCAGCATCAGGAGCGACGACAGCCTGTCATGGGCACAGTGGGCGGATCGTCTTCAGCGCTACTACTCCCACGTCGAGAACCTGCTCTGGCCGGATCTGATCGTCGTCGGTGGCGGGGTGTCCAGGAAGGCAGACAAGTTCTTGCCCCTCCTGCATCTGCGGGCACCGATCGTCGCCGCTCAGCTGGCGAACTCGGCAGGCATCATTGGCGCAGCCTGGCTCGCCACCAACACCTGAAGAGCTCAGCCCTTCAACGCAGCCGGGCTATCTGATGCGGGACAGGTCGGCAAGCAGCTCGGGCGCCCGACGTTCGTAGATGCGGGCACCCCACCGTGTCCCGACGGCGAGTGTGCCGGATCCGAAGACCACGGCCAACCCGAGGCACAGCCAACCCATCCAGACGTGCCCGAATAGGGCCCCGATCCCGACGAAGAGCAGTGGCAGATTCACCACGAAGACGGCAGTACCGGCCACCGCCTGGATGACCATAGTCAGAGCCGAGGAACCCGGCGGAGCACCGAAAGGGTTCTCGCCCGGGCCCGGAACGGGATACGGCTTGAGCACGCTCATCACGCTGGCAACACCGAATCCGGTGAGCAGCAACCCCCCCCCCATCCCGAACAACGCCGGCCACGCGCTCCACCGGCCGGTGAGCGCACAGGAGATGGCCGCATAGACGGGCAGGAGCACGGAAGCCGCCACAGCGGTCGGCACCAAACGGCCTAGACGGTCGGCAGGCCCAGACACCCCGGTGGCGACGTGCCCCCAGAACGCCGTCCCGTCATACGCGATGTCGTTGTGCGTGCTCCAGCCCAGCATGAATCCTGCGGCGGGAGCCATGGCCAGGGTCCAGACGTTGCCGCTTCCGGTGAACGCCGGCAGCAGAAGACCCAGCGGCAGGAGAAGCATGAGCACGACTGATGCGACGTATCGCGGGTCCCGTCGCCACGCGATGATCGAGCGGGCGGCCACTGCCCCGGTGGGTGTGGCCGGCATCCGGCCGAACCAGCCGAGCCCTTTGTTGCCGTTGGCCGAGCCGCCGCCGTCCGTCGCCCGCGGGTTCTCCAGGGCGCCACGTAACAGCACGTCCCAAACCAGCAGGGCGGCAACCAGGAAGACCACGGCCAGGGCGAGGCGCAACAGACCGGACCCGATCGCGCCATCGGCGAAGTCGGCAGGCACAGCCCACGCCAGACCCAGAGGGGTCCATCCCAACACGTTCGCCAGATCCTGAAGCAGCCCGGGCGACGAGACCTGATTCATCACCGAGGACGTCGCAGCGCCAAAACCCAGCGACAACAACAACATCAGCAACAGCAACGCCTCCTTGCCCCGCCGATGCCGGGAGAGCGCAAAGGACGCCGCCGAGGTGACCCTGCTCATCGCCACACACGTAAAGACCGCCACGACCGCAGCCACTGGGGCGATCGACATTGCCGGTACCGAGCGCGACCAGGTGATGACAGTCGCGAGACCCAGGATCGTCGTGACCGCGGCGGGGACACCGACCAGGGATGACAACAGCAGCCCGAGGACGAGCTGACGGCGAGGGACCGCGAAGGTCGCAAACCGCGCGGGGTCGAGGGTCTCGTCGATGCCATAGGCGATGATCGGGAGGATCGTCCATCCCAGGACCACCGCGCTGCCTCCGATCGTGATGGCGGTCCGGGCGACGTCGCTGGGCAGCGAGAACCTCAGGGCGACGAGCCCCGAAAGAGCCGCGACGAGCACGCCCATCCCGTACAGCACCGCGATGATCAGCCCGACCAGCTGTGGGGTGCTGCGGCGAAGTCCGTTGCGCAACAGCTGCCATTTCAGTCCGACGATGAGCGCAACCACGCCAGACCCTCCCCGACGTCGGTCTGTCCGCCGACCAGGTCGACGAAACGTTCCTCCAGGGTCATGCCGGACCGGACCTCGTCGAGAGTGCCCTCCGCGCGAATCTGCCCAGCCGCCACGATGGCGACCCGGTCGCACAGCCGTTGCACCAGGTCCATCACGTGGCTGGACAGGATCACCGTGCCACCCGAGGCGGCGTAGCCCTCGAGGATCTGGCGGATCGTCGTGGCCGATATCGGGTCGACGGCCTCGAACGGCTCGTCGAGCACCAGGAGCCTGGGGGCGTGGATCAGGGCACAGGCGAGCGAAATCTTCTTCGTCATACCTGCCGAGTAGTCAACAACCAGAGTGCCGGTCGCCTCCGCCAGGCCAAGAGCCTCCAGCAGCTCATGGGCTCGTTCGGTGACCACCGTGCGATCCATGCCCCTCAACAGGCCTGAGTAGCAGATGAGCTGCAGCCCGGTCAGGCGGTCGAAGAGCCGAAGACCGTCGGGGAGGACACCGACCAGCTGCTTCGCGCGGACGGTGTCGGACCAGACATCGTGACCGAGGACGTGGGCCGTGCCGGCGTCCGGCCGCAGAAGTCCCGTCGCCATTGACAGTGTCGTCGTCTTGCCGGCGCCGTTGGGTCCGACGAGGCCGAAGAACGACCCTCGGGGGACATCGAGGTCAAGACGATCGACCGCGAGCGTTGATCCGTACGACTTGGACAGACCGCGCAGGCGCAGCGCCGCGGAGGATCCCCGAGTTTGCATGTAGGTGACGGTAACAACGACTGGCCCTCGCCGTGCGTTCGCGCCCGCTCAGCTGAAGTCGACGGCGACGCCGTCAGCCAGATCGCGGACCTCCATGCTCTCCGGTCCGAAGCTCTTCAGCTGGGAGAGATAGAGCTGGCGGCCGACAGCGTTGAGCAGTGCATCGTGGATCGGAACGCTGACCTTGGGTGCTATCCGCTGTGCGAAAGCCGCAGTGTCGCGGCTTGCGGTCCAGGGCGCGTTGAGCGGCACCGCCAGTATGTCGATCTGCCCGGGCTCGCCGTCGTACGCGTCCCCCGGATGGAACAGGCTCGGCTCGCCCTCCACCCGGAGAACGACGCCGAGATTGCCGATCCGGGGCAACGCCTCGTTGATCAGGGCATGCTTCTCGCCCACGGGCATGACCAGGACCCGCCCGAACGACAGCTCCTCGCCTGCCACCGTGTGCTCGGACCCGATACCGGCCGCCGCCATGACAGCGGCGGCCTGCGGCTCGGCATACAGCCGCGCCTGCGGGTTCGCCTCCAACACTGTCGGAAGCCGTTGCAGGTCAACATGATCCGCGTGTTGATGGGTGACGAAGATGACATCCAGTCCCGTGACGTCCACGATGCCCGGCGAGTACACCCCCGGGTCGATCAGGATGCGTTGGCCGCCGGTCTCGACGAGCAGGCAGGCATGTCCGAGATGTGTGAGGCGCATGGCACTCAGGCTACAAGCGCCGCCGCAACCGGCCCTGCTTCGCCACGTAGCCCGGCATCACGCAGGTCAGTGCGAGGAAGTATGCCGACAGCGCCACCTGGCCGTACCCGAGGCTGACGATGCAGATCGTCGAACAGATCAGCCAGGTGCCCATTCCCGCCTTCATCTGGCCCTCTCTCTCACGGAGCCGACCGACGATTCGAGAGTAGGTCCGAACAGCCTATCGACACCTCCCGCCGACGACGTAGTTCGATCGACCGAGGTGCGAGGTGCGAGGTCAGGCCGTCAGCTCGTGGACTGACCCCGCCACAGGTCGATGCCGCCCTCAACCGCGTGGTTGTCGATCTCGGCCAGCTCCTCAGCGCTGAACTCGAGGTTGTCCAGCGCAGCAATGTTCTGCTCGAGCTGGCCGACCGACGACGCACCGATCAGGACCGAGGAAACTCGCGGGTCCCGGGCTATCCACGCAAGAGCCATTTGCGCGAGCGACTGGCCACGACGAAGGGCTATCTCGTTCAGCGAGCGGAGGTGGGTGAGGTTCTGTTCGGTCAACAGCTCTTCCGAGAGCGATGAGCCCTCAGCCATCCGGGAGTCGGACGGAATACCGTTGAGGTACTTGTTGGTCAACATGCCTTGTGCCAACGGGGAGAACGCAATACAGCCGGCGCCGACCTGTCCGAGGGTGTCGAGCAGGCCGCCCTCGACCCACCGGTTGAGCATCGAGTACGACGGCTGATGGATGAACAGGGGCGTGCCGAGCTCAGTGAGGATCCTGGCAGCCTCGGCGGTCCGTTCCGGCGAGTATGACGAGATGCCTGCGTACAAGGCCTTGCCCGAGCGAACCGCGGTGTCCAGCGCGCCCATGGTCTCTTCGAGCGGTGTCTCCGGGTCAGGACGGTGAGAGTAGAAGACGTCGACATAGTCGACTCCCATGCGCTTCAGCGACTGGTCGAGACTGGCCAGCAGGTACTTGCGAGAACCGAACTCGCCGTATGGGCCCGGCCACATGTCCCAACCGGCCTTGGTGGAAAGGAAGAGCTCGTCACGGTAGGGCAGGAAGTCCTGCCGCAGGATGGTCCCGAAGTTGGCCTCGGCCGAGCCATACGGCGGTCCGTAGTTGTTGGCCAGGTCGATGTGGCAGACGCCGAGATCGAACGCACGACGCAGGATCGCCCGCTGGGTATCCAGCGACCTGTCGCCCCCAAAGTTGTGCCAGAGGCCCAGCGAGATGAGAGGAAGCTTCACTCCGCTGCGCCCCACGCGGCGGTAGGTCATCGATTCGTAACGGTTCTCGGCAGCGACGTAGGTCATGTGACTCATCCTTGCAGACGGCCTGACCCAAGAAGGTTGCGGTTGAAGGGGTTCACCACTTCCCGAACGACGTCGGGCGCGGTTTGACGCTGCTCAGGTCAATGGTTGAGATCACCTCGGTCGGCAAACCCGCGGCTGCCCGCTCGGCGGCGGCGTTGGCGACGATGTCTGCGGCGGTGTTGAGCGGGAACAGGTTCTTCGGGTCGTGCCCGGGAACCTTGACGAACTCCACGGTGCCGGCCCGAGTGTCCAGTGCCGCCCAGATGGCCTCGATGATGCCCGCGTTCTTGACTGGCTCACGTTTGGAGTTGCGCATCCCGTTGCGCTGCCAGCCGGCCCGCCAGGTGGTGGAGCAGTCCCGTGCGTACGTCGAGTCGATCTGGATGACCAGGTGCGCAACATCAGGGTGGTCCGTCAGGGCGTCAAGCACGGCCCGCAGCTCGGCGATGTTGTTGGTGCCGACGGCCTGGCCCGACGCGTGGTAGCTGCCGTTCTCGTCCACCCACGCCCAGCCGGCCGGGCCGGGGTTGCCCAGGCACGCGCCGTCCGTGCCGACCGTCAACGTTCCACCCTGCATGTCAGTCCCTCGTGTTCAGTCTCGACGTCGGCCCTGGAAAGGAGCAGGCCGACAGAGGTTACAGGGCGACTGAACACAAGCAGACTGAGGCACGGCCAGACAAAGGTGCAGGCCCCGGCGAGTATGAGTCTCCGGGGCCTGCGGTTGATCATCGACGGTGAAGACCGACAATCTCGCGGTGGTCCGCTGGCTCTCTCCGCACGCTTCACCTGGCGGTTCCAGCAGGCAAGCCCACTGGTTAAGAACCCGTTTTCCATCCGGTCCCGCTCCCGTTTCCGGGGGCGTAGTGAGATTTCTACCCGGATGTGATCACGGCCCGCAAGTGGTCTGACACAAGAAGTTTCGGCAGCATCGGCGTGTCGCGCCCGACACGCCGGTTCGAACCAAAATTGGCTGCTCTCGTCGGACGGCGACCGAGGCCCCTGCGCGTCAGATCCTGAAGTGGTTGGTGCCGCAGATTCGCGTACCGCGGTTCGACGACCGCTACGAGCAACGGACGAGGCGCCACCACTTCGGATCCAAAATGGTTCGTCTTCTGGTGGATGACGACCTCGGGGCATAGTGCTTTCGTGTGCAGGTAAGCCTTACTAAGGCAACCCTCACGAGAGGGTAATTCGAGGATGAAGGCAACCCGCGGGACGAGGTTCACTCGGGCAGGTCCCCGATTCCTCCCACCGACGACGCATGTCGGTCCGATCAATCGAGAAAGAGAGAAACCATGAGCATCAAGACCCGTGTGGCGGTTGCCCTGTGCGTACCGCTGCTGACCATCGCCGGAGCCGGCACCGCGTTCGCCGGCGAGATCTCAGGCCCTCCGGGAGCAGATGGGTACGGGACCGGCGCGCTCACACCAATCGCGGGCTACGTCGCGAACTCGATATGCGCGTTCTCAGGCCTCCAAAGGTTCCACGAAGGGAAGCCAGAAACGGTATGGCCACCAGTACAGAGCTACGGAATGTTCGTCCGCCTCGGTGAAAAGGACAACCCATACCTCCTGAGCCCCGGAGACGCCTGCAACGGCCACACCGGTGAACTCGCCGTCGGCTGACGACCGACTCCCGAGTCGTCTCTGAACCTCACCGGCCGGGCAGGACATCACCTGGCCGGCCGTTGGGGGGATGAGTCGGTCGGTACGCCGGGTTCCATTTCGGCGGTTCGCTGACCTGCACCGATTCGACCAATAGTGCCGCTGACCTGCAGTTATACCGTCGACAGTCGATGGCAGCGATCGGGCCTTTATGAACGTATTGCGGACTCCTTGCGGACTGAGTGCGGACTGAGTCAGTGGTTTGATCGGGCCCAACTGCCGTCGCTCTCGATCCAGGGCGACTCGTCGTTGCCTGGGCAAGATGACCCGTGACGGCCATCGTGGTCTGGCTGGAAGTGGCCTTTCGGCGTGCTCGATCCATGAGCCACGAACGATCGGCAGAGGCCGATCCCGCGTAGCACCCACGGCCCACCACTCCAACGGCACGCCCGTCATCTTCTCTCAGATGGAGTCTCGGTAATCGAGATGAACCACCCGTTCTACCGAGCTCGGCTGCGCATGCGGAGTTGGTGCCATCCCATGGCTGGCCCAGGTTCATGCCCTTGACGACACGACCGTCACCGCAACCCTGCTCGACCGGATACTCCACCGGTCGTTGGTCCTGGACATCGGCGGGGACTCCTACCGGGCCTTCTCCAAGGTCGGTCGTCAGCGCTACTGCACCGACACCTGCCGCAAGACCGCCTGATCCCTCCCAACGCCAGAGGTGTTGTGGGAGCGCGGGGGGATTCGGCTGATCTGCGATCTCATCGACGACACGAACCCCGTCGACCCGCAGCCCTGCCAGGAAGCGGTCGAGCTCACCGTAGTTTGCGTTCGCACCAAGTCGGGGTCTTCGAATGACCAAGACACCGTGAGGTCATTGTCTGGGTCGCTGGTGGTCGTTGATTGTCGTGTAAACCGTTGGTATTGCTCAAGCGGCGTCGTTGGGGGCAACGGTGATTAGGTGCCGTCAACGGTCTTTTTGTGTACTGGCTGTGTACTGGCCCCAGTGAGGGAGCATTACATGCCGCTACCCAGCAGCGGGAACGCCGTCCACTGACCTACCAGCTCGCGAGATCAAGCCGACCGGTGGATTGAGGCTGAAGGCGCTGGCTGATCTCCGTCTCGCAGCAGGATCGGCTGGCCAAGACGCGCCGTCCCGTAGATCACCCTGTGCGGGCACCTCCCGTGGTGGGCTACTCCCTTTGATCGTCGCCAGATCCACCGTTCCGCTAGGGGGGACGGTGGGAACTACCGGACATGCCGAATTGCGGACGTTTCGAAGCGGGTCGTTGCACTCCATCGAGGTCGGCCATGTCCCAGGTGCTATGACGCGGCGCGCGACAGCGCACTTCGGCCGTCGGAGCAGGGCTACCGCGTCGCGTCGCCTGAACGCCGGACGCGATAGGCACGTCTGAGCATCCATGACGACAGCGCCAAGGCAGCCAGCCCAACCAGAAGCAGGCCGCCAGACCCCTGACTTGAGCAGGATGATGCGGCAGCATTCGAAGAGTCGACGCACGTACCCGACTGGCTCACGACGGCAGCAACGATCAACAAGACCGACGCGGCCAAGCCCGTCCACCAGAGAACAATCCGCACCATACGAACATTCTCTCCTGCCGCGACGGGTGCGACCTTGCCGGCGCATGGTGTGCGTATACATCACAAGCGGATCTTTAACCGAGACGGCGGTCAGGTTGGCGGTTCACCGTCGGCGGGCCCAAATCAGCGTTCCACGCTTCGTCACCGTCAAGGGGGTCGTGAATCGTTCGGCACCCTGCCGCGCTTGCTGGGGCGACAGGCCGCGTCCGCGGAGGAACAGTCCGACAGCCCTCTGGTCCGGCAATGTGACCATGGGAGCGTCCCAGCGCTGGACTTCCACGACGTCGAACACGTTGCTGACCAGCGTCGGGGCGGTCTCGGCATCGAAGCTGAACGGCCGACCCCACTCAGGCAGAGCGCTGGCAAGCTCGGGGTCGTTGAAGCGGCTGGAGGTGCAGGCTACGAACGTGCCTCCCGGACGTAGCACGCGGGCAATATCGGAGAGGGCCAGCAGTGGGTCGCCCAGGTGGTAGAGCATCCACAGCGCCGCCACCGCCCCGAAGCTGCCTTCGGTGAACGGCAGCCTGTGGGCGTCGGCGCGGACAGCTGGGCGTGGTGCCCGCTCGACGTATGCCGCTTGGTCGAGCACGACCGTGCGCATGCCGAGGGGAACGAGGAGACGTGCGAGCGTGCCGTCGCCACCACCGAGGTCCAGAACGGGAGGGGTTGCCGTTGAGGCCAGCCGCTCGGCGACCGGGCCATGGACATCACCCGCGATGCAGAATCTGGATGTCGCGGCCTGATTGGCGGCAAACCGTTCTGGGTCCCGGTCGTAGTCCACCGGCAAGGCCGTCGAACCAGCGTCAGCTCGCCTGCGGATCATGTTCCGATTATGCCGCCTCGGACAATTCCGGCGCAGTCACCCAAGGCGCTTGCGCGTTGGCCACTTGGTGGCAAAGTCATACGCACATGCCGCGTTGAGGAAACGTCGGCGTTTCTGGGCCGCCAGAGTTGTCGACTCCAGCAGACAGAACCGAGATGATCCAGTGGTGAACATTCAGGGAGTCCCGAGTGTCCGGCTGACGGTGAGGTCGTCGCTCTACGTTGTGGCCGTCTCGTTGATCGCCGCTGTGGGGTTCACCGACCAGTCTCCCTGGCCCATCCTGCTCGCTGCCCTGCTTGCCGTCCCGGCAAGTTTTGTGGCACTGCCTTGTTACTACCTTGCGTACGGCCTCCTGGCCTTGATCCCCGGAGCCAATCCATCGAGCAGTTCAGGGTCTGCGACGTTCGCTCCCGATGGACGGATGCTCACATCCGTCAGTACAGGGATGCCTGCAGCCTGGTTCACGATCACCACCTTTGTCCTCGGGATCCTCACCCTGGCTGTCGCTGCGTTTGTCAACGTCCTCCTTCTCCGGGCACTCGCCGAACGGAGACGAAGCAAGGGACCGGTGACCACCCTGTCTTCGCCGCAAGGCGACTGACAATCACGCTGCCACGATGCTTACCGGATCTGCCGCCGAGAGTGCGATCTGTCGTGCCGAATTGAGGATGTCTGCTCCGGACGTGGCCGCGAACGGTCGGTCCAGCGACGCTCGCCCGCCACAGCCTGTCCGGCGAGGCCACCCGGACCCGGCCAAACTTTCATCGACTCACCGAGGGTGACGGGATCTGCCCCCCAAAGAGGGAGCCAGTTTGAAATTCGTCTCACGGAACCTGGATCCATCCAACAACGTTCTGTGAGTCTCCGCCTTTGTCGGGTATGCCACCACACAAGCGAGGCGTCGTTTCCGTCGAGGACGCATGCGCAATGACGTAGACGGGATAAAGTCCGGATGAAGGCGGAATGAAGGTCAGGCGTTGAGTTGATTTTTGCGGTTTCGCAACGATGTTCGCCGAAACCTTCCAGGTCACAGGGTCGTCCAGGCTGGACGCACCAGGGGCGTCAGTCGAAGGGTTCCTGAAGCCGGTTCCAGGCAGCGTTCCTGGGGCAGCTACCACCACCTTGGCTGTCGTTTTCAACTGAGGTCGTTCTGGATCCACGTTGATTTGAACGGTTGTCGGCTTCCCGACCACGCCGGGTATCAGAGGTTTGCCCTCTCGTAGGTCTGATCCGAGGGCAGCCATGTCCACTGCGGGTATCCCGCAACCAGGACCTAGCCCAGCGCGTTTTACGTCTGTTGGATTAGCTTGGGTAGCCCGGGGGGTCCTAATCGCCTCGGATGCTGTCGTTGCTCCGCGCATGCTCACGATTCCGAAGATGATCGCTGCGACGGCCGCCACGGCCGCCATCGGGGCGAGTCTCTTGCTCCACTGCCGTGGCGGTGCGGCTTGTCGCAAACTGGCCGCGCTCGGCGGTTGCAGCTCGGGCCCCTGGCTCTCGCGCCAACGCTGCCCAGCCTCGTGAAGAAGGCGATCGATATCCATCAGTTTGTCTCCTCTCCTGCCAGGCGGAACTGAATACGTCGTCGCGCATCGGCCAGGGTTGACTTGACCGTGCCGGATGAGACGCCCAGCAGGTCAGCCACCTGCTGA
>JABBOX010000012.1 GCA_012927555.1 Phycicoccus sp. | reverse complement strand
TTCTGACGCAACGCTTTTCGGCAAGTGAGCTAGGAGCCCTGACATGACCATTCTTTGGGATAGCGACCCTGCTGCCGCGGAGAACTACCACTTCGCGGTCGGCGACCACATCGAGGTTGCCGAGTCGGCGCAGTCGGTCATGCGCGGGCTGGGTGCGAACGCGGCGGAGCTGTTGGTCATCGTCGGGCCCGAGGTCGGTCTGGACGCCGCCTCAGCGGTGGCCGAGCAGGTTCGCAACGAGCGGCCTGAGGTCAGCGTCATCTTGCTGCGCCGTCGTCTGGAGGTGGCGGTCCTGGCTCAGGCGCTGCGCGCGGGCTTCCGCGAGGTGGTTGCTTCCGACGACCTGACCTCGTTGTCGGATGCCTGCCGGCGAAGCCTGGAGATCTCCGGGCACCTGGCAGGGGTTTCCGGGGTTGCACCGGCCCGCGAGGGCAAGGTATTTGTCATCTTCAACGCCAAGGGTGGGTGTGGCAAGACGACGGTCGCCACGAACCTGGGTGCCTACATGGCATCCACCGGCGCGAAGGTGCTACTGGTCGACCTTGACCTCGCGTTCGGCGATGTCGCGATCAGCCTCCAGCTGCGCCCTGCAGCCTCTGTCGGTGATCTGGTCGCGATGGTGGGCCACATCGACGAGCAGGGACTGGCCTCGGTGGTGACCAAGCATGAGAGCGGGCTGGACACCGTCTGCGCACCCAACCAGCCCGGTGAGGCGGACCGGATCTCTGGGCCGTTGGTGGGCGAGATGTTGCGGGTTGCCCGTCGCTGCTATGAGTACGTCATCATCGACACCCCACCGGCCTTCTCCGAGCATGTGCTGGCGGCGTTCGACGTCTCCGACATGGCGGTCCTGCTGGCCACCTTGGACATCCCTGCGGTCAAGAACCTGCGCCTCACCCTGGACACCCTTGACCTGTTGGGGCACCCGCGTGACGCGCGGATCGTGATCCTGAACCGCTCCGATGCCAAGGTCGGTCTGCACACCGAGGACGTGGTGGCCGCCATCAAACAGCCGATCGCGGCGATGATCCCGAGCAGCTCCGCAGTGCCCGCCTCGGTGAACCGGGGGGTGCCCATCGTGTTGGACGAGCCCAAGCACCCGGTCTCCCTTTCCATGCGGGCGTTCGCCGACCAGTACCTGCTCAACCCCGCAGCATCGACTCTGCCGGGTGGCCAGGACTCCGACAGGTCGTTGGAAGAGTCGCGACGGTCGTCGCAACAACCGCGGCGTGAGAGTCGCCTGTTCCGTAGAGGGGTGAAGTGATGAGTCTTGCCGATCGCCTGGACCAGGCCCGCCGTTCGCAGCCGGAGGCGCCCAATGGGCACGAGGCCAAGGATGGGTCGAAGCCTGTGGTGGTCCGGGTTCGTGACCCGTTCGCGGCGGTGAAGGCCAGTGTCCACCAGGCGTTGTTGGACTCGCTGGGGCCCCAGCTGTACGACCCTCACCTGGAGCAGGCCGAGCTGGAGCTGCGGGTTCGTCAGACGCTACAGACGGTGATCGAGTCCGAGGACACCCCCTTGTCGGCGCCGGACCGGACCCGGATCGCCCAGGAGGTCGCCGATGAGATCCTGGGTCACGGGCCGTTGGAGCCGTTGCTGCGTGACGGTGAGATCACCGAGATCATGGTCAACGGACCGGACGACATCTTCGTGGAGCGGGCGGGCAAGATCTACGCGGTCGATGCCCGGTTCACCAGTGACGCGCACCTGCGACGCACCATCGACAAGATCGTGGGCCGGGTCGGGCGCCGGGTCGACGAGAGCTCGCCGATGGTCGACGCCCGGCTGGCTGACGGCTCCCGGGTCAACGCGGTGATTGCGCCGATCGCCCTGGATGGCAGCATCCTGACGATCCGCAAGTTCTCCGCCGACCCGTTCACCGACCGCGACCTGATCGCGTTTGGGACCATCACCCCACAGGTGCGCGACTTCCTGCGGGCCTGCGTCCTGGGGCGGCGCAACATCATCATCTCTGGTGGCACCGGCTCGGGAAAGACGACGCTGCTCAACGTGATGTCGAGCTACATCCCCAGCGATGAGCGGATCATCACGATCGAGGACGCGGCCGAGCTGCAGCTGCGCCAGCGCCACGTGCTGCGGCTGGAGGCCCGCCCGTCCAACACCGAGGGCAAGGGCCAGGTGTCCATCCGTGAGCTGGTCAAGAACGCACTGCGGATGCGGCCCGACCGGATCGTGGTTGGTGAGATCCGCGACGGCGCGGCCCTGGACATGTTGCAGGCGATGAACACCGGCCACGACGGCTCGTTGACCACGGTGCACGCGAACACCCCCCGGGACAGCCTGTCCCGGGTCGAGACGATGGTGCTGATGGCGGGTATCGACCTGCCGGTGCGGGCGATCCGCGACCAGGTGGCCAGCGCGGTGGACCTGATCGTCCAGCAAGCCCGCATGAAGGACGGCAGCCGTCGGGTCACTGCGATCACCGAGGTCGAGGGTATGGAAAGCGATGTCATCACCTTGCAGGACCTGTTCACGTTCGACTACGCGGCCGGGCGTGACGACAACGGCCGGTTCCTGGGCACCCTGCGCAGCACCGGGTTGCGGCCGAAGTTCACCGAGCACCTGCACGACCTGGGGATCGAGCTGCCACCGGACATGTTCCTGCGCGGGGCCGGCTGATGAGTAGCAGCAACTCGACTTCGGCTCGTTCCCGGTCGGTCGGCGTCTGCCTGCTGGTCGCGGGGCTGCTGGCGGCCGGGTCGCTGGCCACGGCGGTCTCGAG
Organism: Phycicoccus sp.; assembly: GCA_012927555.1. Lineage (GTDB taxonomy): Bacteria > Actinomycetota > Actinomycetes > Actinomycetales > Dermatophilaceae > UBA4719. Next base: position 8,120 of record JABBOX010000012.1, on the reverse strand, counting down.
CGCGTCGGCGGCGCCGGCGCCTGGGGATGTGTCGATCAGCGACGTCCAGGTGACCAAGACCGGGGTGAGCGCCATCCTGACCGCCCGTACGACCAGTGGCGCCAAGATCGACCCCGGGTCGGTGAAGGCCACCCTGGGTGGTGCCGACGCGACGGTGAAGGTCCAGCCGATCGCCGCGGAGCGCCGGGTGACCACGTTGCTGATCGATACCAGCGGCTCGATGGGCGCCACCGGGATGGCCACCGTGGTGCGGGCGGCGGACTCATTCCTGGCGTCGGCCCCGGCAGACGTGTACGTCGGGGTGGTCGCCTTCTCCACGGTGCCCAAGGTGGTCGCGGCCCCGACCCTGAACCGTGCCGCGGTCCGGACCGCCATCGCAGCCCTGAAGTCCCAGGGCGAGACCAGCCTGTATGACGCCATCGCCGTGGCGCTGACCCAGCTGGGGAACACGGGAGATCGCAGCTTTGTCCTGCTCAGTGACGGTGGGGACACTCGAAGCCGTCGCACCCTGGACCAGACCCTGGCCGCCCTGTCGGCGTTCGGGGTCCGCGCCCAGGTCGTCGGTTTCAAGACCAGCGAGACCCAGGGCTCGGTCCTGGCCAAGCTCGCCACCGCCGGACACGGCAGCGTGGCCGCGGCCGGCAACGACGCCGCGGTCTCGTCGGCGTTCAAGATGGCCGCCCAGGACCTGGGCTCTCAGGTCAGGGTGATCATCACCGCGCCGGCTGGGGTGGGTGGCCTGCAGTCTCTGAAGGTGACCGCCACCGCCGGCGGCACGGCCCTGCAAAGCGTCACGTCGGTCAACCTGGCGGTCGTGAGCCCGCCGTCCTCAGCGGTACCCGCGCCCTCGGCGGCACCCACCGCCGCCCCGGTTGGGGGTTCCGCGGTGGCCACCGCGAAGGGGCCGCTGGGCATCGCCTGGATGCTCTGGTTCGCGCTGCTGGCCATCTTCGTCGGTGTCGGCGGGGCGATCCTGGCCGTGGGCACGCCAGCTGCGGGGTCACGCCGCCAACGCCGCCTCGAGTCGATCGAGCGGTACGTCCCGGGCACGACCTCGATTCGCGCCGAACAACGCTCGACCCCGACGGTGACCTCGATCAGCGACACCCTGGTCAGCATGGGCGAGAAGGTGATGGACAAGCGGGCCTCGACACCGCGGACCCAGCAGCTCCTCGAACGGGCCGACCTGCCGCTGCGCCCGGGGGAGTGGGCCGTCCTTCGGGTCGTGTCCGTCGTGGTCGGTGTGGCCGGCGGCATGGTCTTGTTGCGCGGTGGTCCGATCTCGATGCTGGTCGGCGCCGGGCTGGGGGTCCTGGTCGGGCTGGTCATGCCGGCTCTGTTCCTGAAACTCGCCGCCAAGCGGCGGTCCGGCAAGTTCGAGGGTCAGCTCCCTGATGTCCTGACCTTGGTCGCTTCCAGCCTCTCGACCGGCTTCTCGCTCCTGCAGGCACTGGACGCGGTCGCCAGGGACGCCGCCGAGCCCTCGGCCAAGGAGTTCTCCCGGGCCCTGGCCGAGACCCGGATCGGCGCCGACATCGAGGACAGCCTCGATCACATGGCCGACCGGATGGACTCCACCAACATGCGCTGGACCGGGATGGCCATCAGCATCCAGCGACAGGTCGGCGGTAACCTCGCCGAGACCTTGCGTAACACCGCGGCGACCCTGCGCGCCCGGGAAGCCCTGAAACGTCACGTCAGGGGGCTCTCGGCCGAGGGCCGGCTCTCGGCCTACATCCTGATCGCCCTGCCGATCGGCATCTTCTTGTACATGCTCGGGGTCAACAAGCCCTACGTGGAGCTCCTCTGGACCACCACGATCGGCATCGGGATGCTCGCCGGCGGGCTCGTCTCCCTGGCCATCGGGGTCTTCTGGATGCGCAAAGTCGTCGACGTGGAGGTCTGACCCATGGGTTCCCAGATGCTGCTGATCTTCGCCGCGGCAAGCATCGCCGCCGCCGCCGTCATGTTGTTCCTCGTCGTCGCCCTCGGCAGCACCGCCCTGACCGGGACAGCGCGCAGCCTCGCGCTGATCGAGCACACCGTCTCCCAGACCGAGGTCGGCCGCAACGAGCTGCCCGTGGCCGACCGCCTCATCCGACCCTTCTTCACCGGGATGAAAGACCTGGCCCTGCGCCTGTCACCCTCAGGCACCGTCCACAGACTCAGCCACCTGCTGGACCTGGCCGGCAACCCCGTCAACATGACGACCGAAAAGCTCCTGGGCTACAAAGGGGCCGGGCTGCTCGTCGGCGCCCTGGCCGGCGCCCTCTACGGAGGACTGACCCTCAAAGGCGTCATGTACGGCGCAGTCGGCGCCGCCGCCGGGTTCCTGGTACCAGACCTGATGGTCTACAACAACGGCGCCAAACGCCAAGAAGTCCTACGCCGCGGCCTGGCCGACGCACTGGACATGCTCACCGTCTGCGTCGAAGCCGGCCAAGGATTCGACTCCGCCCTCATGCACGTCGCCAAATCGGTCGAAGGCCCCGTCGCCGGCGAGTTCGCCCGGGTCCTGGCCGAGATCCAGATCGGCAAGTCCCGCGGCGACGCGTTCTCCTCCCTGTCCGCACGCACCAAAGTCACCGAGATCCGCACCTTCGTCACCGCACTGGTCCAAGCCGACCGCCTCGGCCTACCCATCGGCAGCGTGCTCCGCGAACAATCCGTCCAGATGCGACTGATCCGCCGACAACGAGCCGAGGAACAAGCCCAAAAAGTACCCGTCAAGATCCTCTTCCCCATGCTCCTGTGCATCTTCCCAGCACTATTCATCGTCATCATCGGCCCCGGCGCCATCCGAATGATCAACACCTTCAGCGGACTGAACTAACCCGGGCTGCGGCGGCGGCGAGAACCGACTCTCGCCTTCCCAGGGGTCGTGGCATGACCGTGGGTCACTCAAGGCGTTGCTGGACGACTCCCAGCCGGACATTCGGGTCTGCGACGCTCGCCCGCAGATCGATGAGCTTGCCAAAGACGCTCTTGCGCTCGGTCGAACTGTCGGACCCCGCCGCACTGATGGACACCGCGTCGCCTTCAGTGGTGATGGTCACCGTGTTGCGGCCAGGAGCAGCGTCGACCTCGACCTGGACCGCTTGCGCGGTGCCGCCGTTCACGTCAACCACCTGGGTGCTGCCGTTGGGCAGATGGATGGTGAATGCCCGTGGCGCGGTGTCTGGAGCTGCCAGCGAGAAGGTCAGGCCGACACCCCTGACGGTGGCCCGACCAAAGTTGTGCACATCGATCGCGAACGCCCCTAGCGTCCACTGGAATGGCACCTCGCCGTAGTGCTCGGCGCTGTAGGCGCCGTGGTCGGAATAGATGACCACAGGATGCAGCACCAGATCACCATCAGCCTTGACTTGGGCAGCGCCGATCCGTGACGTCAGCGACTCGCGTTGAGCTGCCAAGTTCCATGCGAGGTTGCGGCCATCGGCTGTGGTTGCGATGGGTTGGCCGAGCAGTGCCGAGAGCTCGCCATCCAGTGCTGTCCCCCGATCTGCATAACCGAACCGATCGACCTCGACCGCGCAGAAGCCAGCGGCCACGAGATCATCAAGGAGGGCGGGCGTCGACTTTTCTGGCAGGGCCAGCTGCCAGTCCGCGAGGCTGGTGCCACGGAACGCACCATAGCTCCACGTCAGCGAAGATGACACCAGAGACGGCCTGAAGTGCGCGTAGTCCGTCATGCCGTGAACGGGGGGGTGTTCCGGGTACGAAACGATTGGGAGCTGGAACACCGAACAACCCGCCTCGACCTTGGCCTCGATTCCCCTGCTGAAGGCGGTGAGACCTGCCACCTCGTTGCGCAGCGTCTGGTACTGCGGGGCCATGGCTGGGTTCGTCTGGTCGAGCACCCCGATGAGGAGAAGCGAAACTGCAGCGAACAGGCCCAGAATACGATTCCTCCGGCTGAGCACACCCACCCAGTGACCGACGGCGAGGAGCCCGAAGAGCGCGATGATCACGAACAGCCGCGACCAGGTGCGGATCTGCGGAGTCACGAACAGCGCCACAAAGGACCCGAGCCCGCCGATGGAGTAAAAGCCAAGCGCCACCACGCTGAGTAGGCCGAGCATGCCGAGCTCAGGGTGGGCTGGTTTGTTCCGATGAGGGACCAACATCGACAACATGATCACTAACAAGGCGACAACGCCGGCCATTGCGATGATGCCCAACGCGGGCGCTTCGAGAGTCGCAGTGGTATGGCTGTTGTAGGTGGTGGTGAGATAGCTGAGGGCATCCACGCGGTGATGGATCCACGGAAGGATCAGGTCCATCAACTTGCCCGCATCCGCTTCGGACTGCCAGAATCCGCGCTGGGTCGACGTCGACACCAGCGTGCTCTTGTCCTGACCACTAATGACACTCACCAGGGCTGCGAGGCTGATGGCGCCGATGGCGACCGGCAGCAAAGCGGCGCGCGCGACGGCTCGACTGTCTCGGGTGGCGACCAGGCGCACCAGCAGGGTCACGGCCAACAGCAGCAGGGTGAACGCCGAGTAGTAGATCCCGCCGATGGCGATAGAGAGCACGCAGAACGCTGTCGTGAGGTTGAGCCGGAGCGCGGCGCGGCGTTGGTCCGAGTCGCGCCAGCCAGGCTTGAGCCGGAATAGCGGTTCCCCCATTCCGGTTCGCAGCACCAGCCACATGCCCAAGGGAACCACCCAGTACGACGCCAACCACAGGTGCGGAAACTTCAGTTGGTGCCCGGGCAGAACGGAAAAGAGCACCCCCGCAACGACAGAGGCACCGCGGTACAGCCCGCGCTGACGAGCCAGCCAGTACATGCTCAACGCCGCGAGAGGGAAGCCAAGGAAGAAATAGATCGCGCTCACTGTAAACGGGTTGTCCGAGAACAGACCTATCATCTTCCCGCTGAGCAAGAGGTGCACATGGTCGGCATGGGGGTACCAGCTTGGGTTCTGGTAGAACGGCGCACCGAGCTCGGGGTTGGCGCCGACCCAACCGTGGTCAAGCAGGTTCTTGAACTGCGCCAACACAAAAAGGCTGTCGCCCGAGAAGTCGACCGGATCACCTGGCCGCCAATCCCAAATCCTCAGGGTCTGCGCCATGGCTGCAACGGAGACCAGCGTGGTGATCGCCGGCCCAGCCACGCGATCCAACAGCGTCCAGATCCGCCATCTGGTCTTGGGGTTCTCAGTGAACTGCCGCAAACCATTCCCTGACCGTCGGAGCCAATCGCCGTCGACTTGCGGCGAGGTTGCCCCGACCGTACCCGTCGAGATGGTCAGACTGCACGTCTTTGGCCTTAGGTGAGACCGAACGAATGAGTGGAGGGCAGAACAGGCTCAAAAGCTGCCTACCAAGATCCTCTTCCCCATGCTCCTGTGCATCTTCCCAGCCCTGTTCATCGTCATCATCGGCCCCGGCGCCATCCGAATGATCAACACCTTCAGCGGACTGAACCAAGAACCTGGGGCTAGGGTCTCGACGGCGATCCGTCGACCGTCGACTTGACGAAGCCGAGACGCACCGCCGCCATGATCGCGCTGGCCCGGTTGTGCGCGCCCAGTTTCTCGTAGACCTTGCCGACATGGGTCTTGACCGTCGATTCGCTCATGAACAGCTGGCGGGCGACAAGGGCGACGGAGTCGCCGTCGACGAGCCGCATCAGCACCTCGGTCTCACGCGGGGTCAGGATGGGCTTGGCTGCGGCCAGGGTGCTGCGACGGCGCAGGGCGGCAGCCAGCCCGGTCGCGGTGAAGGCGTCGGGTGCGGTCGCGGTGCGGCGGATTGCCTCTAGCACGTCGTCCGATGTTGAGCTCTTGAGAACGAGCGCGGACGCTCCGGCGTCGAGGGCCTCCAGCAGGGTGTCGTCGTCGTTGTGCATCGTCAGCACGACGATGCCCATGGCAGGGAAGGCCAGTCTTGCTGACCGCGCCAGGACAAGTCCGCTGCCGTCAGGCATCGACACGTCCACGACCAGCACATCGGCGCCGCCCTCGGCGACGAGCGCGTGTCCCTCCGCCAGCGAGGAAGCCTCGCCGACGACCTCGAGATCGGGCTCGGAGCTGATCAACCGGGCAATGCCTTCACGAACGAGGTTGTGGTCATCCACGATGACAACTCGGATAGTCATGAGATCAGGCGCATCCTTTCGGGGACGAGATAGGGGCTGTGCCGTGGTCGGCGGGCGTTGAGCGCGAGGGTGACGACGACCCCGGTCTCGCCGGGTTGAACAAGTATCTCGGCACCCACGGCCGTGAGTGGGTGATCAGCAAAATTGTTCACGCCCATTCCTGAGATCCCATCGTGCGACATATGCAACCAGGCCTGCGGGGCATTGACGTCGAGGCGCAGCTCGACGGCGGTGGTGCCGTGCGCATGACGGGCGTCAGCCAGGACGTCCAGTACCAGCCGATAGATCAGGGTCTCCACGTGAGCCGGGAGTCGATAGGTCGACTCATTCAGCCGAAGTCCAACGGTGAGCCCCGACGCCGCTCCGAACTGCTGGAGGCGGGCCCCCACGACTGCCCCCAGGCCCTGGTCCGGGCGGACGGCCAGACGCAGGTCCGCGATTCGGAGACGCAGGTCGGTGAGCACCCGACTCAGGTCCCCGCGTGCATCGTCAAGTGCTTGCACGAGGTTGGGGGCTTCGTTGGCGGCGTGACGACGGGTCACATCGATGCGATAGCCCAGCGCGACAAGCTCCTGTGCGATTCCGTCATGCATCTCGCGAGCGAGGCGTTCGCGTTCCTCGAAGGCTGCACGTTGCCGCAGCGCGGTGAAGATCATGGCCACGTCCACGTTGGCACTGTGGCTTTCGGCCAGACCGACGAGAGCACCTAGGTCGGCGGCGCTGAAAGGAGCCGTCGCCATACGGTCCACGACAACGACGCCGATGCGGGCGCCATCCGGGTCGCTCATCGGCGCGGCTGCGATCGCCCTGTTCAGGTCGTCCGAAACCCAGAACCCGGCTTCGGCGACCGCTGTACGCCAGACGCGCCCCAGGACGGAGTCGCCCGTCGTCGGGTCGGGCCACGGCAGGCGATCGATGCCGCGAATGGCGAGGGGGACGGCAGGCTCGGAGCCGAAGCCAACGAGGACCGCCATCCGGCTGCCCGGGATCTTGGCTTTCACCGCGTCCAACAGCAGCTCGGCCGAGGCCGGCGCGTCGAAGCCGCCGTCCAGCGCGCCCGCGAGCGCGTCGAGTCGTCGTAGCAAGCGAGCCGCCTCGTGAGCCGCCGGACTGGGCACTTGTTTCTGCGACTCGATCTTCCTCTGCAACTGTGCCGTGAACGCGCCCAAGAAACCTAGGGCCATGGCCAGGACGGCCCACTGCAAACTGATGATGACGTAGGCGGCGGTCAGGTCACCACGGAAGTGGGCGGTCGTGAAAGCAACGATGATCGACATGGTGACCGCGGCGATCGCGGCCAGACGACCCCACACCTCACCACCGCGGAATGCTGGGATCATCAGCAACAGCGCCGCAGGTAGAGGAGCAGCCTGGTTGGTGGCGATAGCGGCGCCTGCGATCCCGGCGCCCAGGAAGGTCAGGATCAGGGCTTGACTGCGGCGGGTCTTGGGCTGACCGAAGCCGACCGAAAGGATGCTGCCGGCCACCAGGTCCAGGGTCAGGATCAGTAAGGCCCAGGGCAGGATGGTGAGCACGTCACTGCCGATGGATCCGAACGCTATGGCGATGGCGACGATGGCTGATCTCAGCAGCGTGGACGTCGACACGGACCACAACTCACGCACAGCAGCCACCTATCTAGCAACAAGTGTCGGAACTCACTCAGTATGGCTGAGATTGGGCCTATCTGTACCTCAGACGCACGGATTGCGACGCTTTTCGCCCGACGACTCGTCTCGAACTTCGCGGCGGCGGTTCACACCGAGGTGGCTTCGTCCACAGCCCGGTGGTCGCAGGCCCCAGCATCCACAGGCCGTCGATTCACGACCCATTTCCTGTTTGTGGTTGGCAAGCTCGTGAACATGACTCTGATCGGTATCGCCCGCCGCTCCCTCGCGGCCACTCTCGAGATGGCCCTCCCGACAACGTGTGGTGGCTGCGGCGCGCCGGGTGCGACGTGGTGTGACGCGTGTGCCGAGGAGGCGGGCCACGCCACCTATCCGGGGGGTGCGCG
>JABBOX010000182.1 GCA_012927555.1 Phycicoccus sp. | reverse complement strand
CGCCTCGCGACGGAAGGCCGGTGTGTAACTCGTGCGCTTGCGCTTGCCCGACATGAAGACATCCTGCCTGCGGGATCATGAATCCCGCTATCAAGGTGTCCGCCATCCGGGGTGAACCCCACGTCTCCTTGCGGCGAAACCACCGAATCCGGGGTGGCAAACCCCACTTTCGGTGGTTTGGGAGCAACAAGCGCCGGGTGGGGGCGGGGTGGGGTCGCGGTTGGGGCAGACAGGGCCGCGGTTTGGTCGAGTGCTCCCCTCGCTGCTAGATTTGACCTTCGCGTGCGCGCTCAGGTCGTGTGCGTATGCACTACCAACCAGAGCGGCTCAACCACGGGTATCCCCACGCCCGGTCCCGAGTCGCTTCTGTCGCCCTCATGACAGAGCTTCATCGACCTAACCCGAATGTGAGAAAGAGTCCTCGTGGCAAACATCAAGTCCCAGCTCAAGCGCATCAAGACCAACGCTCTGCGCACCGAGCGCAACAAGGCGGTCAAGAGCGAGCTCCGTACCTGGATCCGCAAGTTCAAGACTGCGGCCGACTCCGGTGACGCCTCTGCCGCCGCCGACGCGCTCAAGGTCGCCTCGACCAAGCTCGACAAGGCCGTGACCAAGGGCGTCATCCACAAGAACCAGGCGGCCAACAAGAAGTCGGCCATGGCCAAGAAGGCTGCGTCCCTGTAGGACGTTCCTCACGGTGCCGGCTGGCTTTTTCAGCGGGTTCTCCTAGACCTTTCGAAGGGTCGTCACTCGTCAGGAGTGTCGGCCCTTCGTCATGCCCGGCAGGGAGTACCTTCGGCGCCATGACCGCTGCCGCAGCCCTCGCGCTCGCCCTGGTCGCAGCCCTCGACTGGGCAGCCGTCCAGCGCCAATGGGTCCTCGTCGAGCGGGTCGCGAAACCATTGGTCATCGTGGTGCTGGCATGGCTGGCGGTCACCATGGGCGCCACCGATCACGACGTCGGCCGGATTCTGCTGGTGGCCCTGGGCTTCTCCCTGGTGGGCGACATCTTCTTGCTCGGCTCGAATGCGGTCGACTTCTCCGGCGGACTCGTGTCCTTCCTTGTCGCGCACATCGCCTTCGTTCTTGCCTTCCTCACCCTGGGCGTCGAGCCCCGGTGGGCACTGGTCGGTCTCCTGATCGCAGTGCCCCTGAGCCTGACCGCCGGGCGCCGGATCGTGCGGGCGGCCAGCCACGAAGGCGGGGCGGCCATGGGAAGTGCCGTCACGGCATACCTCGTCGTGATCGTGGCGATGGTCACCTTTGCGAGCGGCACGGGGCTCCCACTCGTGTTTGTCGGTGCGATCGCCTTCCTGCTCTCGGACACGGTCCTGGCGCTGGATCGCTTTGTCGGGCCACGTTCCAACGCCCGCATGCTCGTGATCGTGACCTACCACCTGGGTCAGGTTCTGATGGTGGTCGGCGCGCTCCGGTAAGCCTGCTCGACCCTGAGAGGGCGCCACCTGGCACTGAGCCGTCTGAGCCTGCGCTAACCTGTGGCCATGCGAAGCGTGCTGCTCCTTATTCAGCCGCGTTGATCCGACCGGACCTCAACGCGGCGACCCCTCCTGTGCGAGGGGTTTCTTCATGTGACAGTCCGGGTCGGCCGGGAGCAATGCACTCGCAGGACGACGAACGAGGGACGCGACATGAGCGAGACTCCGTACCGCTATACGGCTGAGCTGGCCGAACGCATCGAGCTGGCATGGCAGGACCGATGGGCCGCCGAGGGCACGTTCCACGCCCCGAACCCAGCCGGCCCGTGGGCTGACCCTGAGGGTGTGGCCGGCCGCGAGAAGCTCTTCGTCCTGGACATGTTCCCGTACCCCTCCGGCGCGGGCCTGCACGTCGGGCATCCGCTGGGCTTCATCGCCACCGACGTCTATGCGCGCTTCCAGAGGATGACCGGCAAGAACGTCCTGCACACCCTGGGCTACGACGCGTTCGGGCTGCCCGCCGAGCAGTATGCCGTGCAGACCGGTCAGCACCCGCGCAAGACCACCGAAGAGAACATGGTCACCATGCGGCGTCAGCTGCGCCGCCTGGGCCTGGGCCACGACGACCGTCGCGCGATCGCCACGATCGACGAGGAGTTCTATCGCTGGACCCAGTGGATCTTCGTGCAGATCTTCAACAGCTGGTATGACGAGTCGGCCGAGTGTGGGCGTGGAAAGGCACGGCCGATCAGCGAGCTGGTCGCGGCATTGGAGTCGGGGGAGCGCGCGACGAGCTCAGGCGTCCCGTGGATCTGGCTGAACGCAGATGCGCAGCGCAAGGAGATCGACGATCACCGGCTGGCGTATACGTCCGAGGCGCCGGTCAACTGGTGCCCCGGGCTGGGCACCGTTCTGGCCAATGAAGAAGTGACCGCCGACGGTCGATCCGAGCGTGGCAACTTCCCGGTGTTCAAGCGCAGCCTGTCCCAGTGGATGATGCGCATCACCAAGTACTCCGACCGGCTGGTCGACGACCTGGATCGCCTGGACTGGCCCGAGCCGGTCAAGCTGATGCAGCGCAACTGGATCGGTCGTTCGTCGGGGGCCAAGGTCTCCTTCCACGCGCCAGCTGCAGACGGCTCAACGACCTCGGAGAGCCCGGCGAGCATTGCGCTGGACGTCTTCACCACTCGGCCGGACACGTTGTTCGGGGCCACATTCATGGTCCTGGCTCCGGAGCACCCGCTGGTGGATGTGATTGTCCCTGTTGGCGATTGGCCCGAGGGGACCCGCGACGCATGGGTCCCGGGCGGACGCCTGGAGATGACACCAACCGAAGCGGTCGAGGCCTACCGGCGGTCGGCGTCACGCAAGAGCGACGTCGAGCGGCAGTCCGAGGGCAAGGACAAGTCGGGTGTCTTCACCGGTGCCTTTGCGACCAATCCCGTTGACGGGCGGTCGATTCCCGTGTTCGTCGCCGACTACGTGCTGATGGGCTATGGCACCGGCGCGATCATGGCCGTGCCGGGCCAGGACGTCCGCGACTTCGAGTTCGCGACCAAGTTCGACCTGCCGATCATCCGCACCGTTCAGCCCCCCGCTGGGCACCCGGACGATGAAGCCTTCACTGGGGATGGCCCGGCCATCAACTCGGCCAACGACGAGATCTCGCTGAACGGTCTGGGCGTCACCGAGGCCAAGGCCAAGACCATCGCATGGCTGCAGGACAAGGGCTTTGGCGAGGAGACCGTCACCTACAAGCTGCGCGACTGGCTGTTCTCACGGCAGCGTTACTGGGGCGAGCCGTTCCCGATCGTCTACGACGAGGCAGGCCACGCGATCACACTGCCCGAGTCGATGCTGCCTGTGGTCCTGCCCGAGGTGGCGAACTACTCGCCAGCCACGTTCGACCCGGAGGACGCCATGTCCACGCCGGCGCCGCCCCTGGCGTTGGCCACCGAATGGGTCAACGTCGAGCTGGACCTGGGCGACGGCATGAAGCCCTACCGCCGCGAGACCAATACGATGCCCAACTGGGCCGGTTCCTGCTGGTACGAGCTGCGTTACCTGGACCCGGCCAACAACGACACCTTGGTTGACCCCGAGGTCGAGAAGTACTGGATGGGCAAGCACGCCGAAACCGTGGTGGGGGCGCCGGTTGGCGCTGTCGACCCCGGCGGTGCTGACCTGTATGTCGGTGGTGTTGAGCACGCGGTGCTGCACCTGTTGTACTCCCGTTTCTGGCACAAGGTGCTGTTCGACCTGGGTCACGTCAGCAGCGAGGAGCCGTTCCGCAAGCTGTTCAACCAGGGCTACATCCAGGCCTTTGCCTTCCGTGACAGCCGCGGCCAGTCGGTGCCGGCAGCCGAGGTCATCGAGGTGAAGGGCCCGGACGGCGAAATTGCGTATGCCTGGCACGGGGACCCGGTCACCCGTGAGTACGGGAAGATGGGCAAGTCCCTGAAGAACGTGATCACGCCCGACGAGATGTTCAAGGGCTACGGGGCGGACACGTTCCGGGTGTACGAGATGTCAATGGGCCCGCTGGACCTGTCGCGTCCGTGGGAGACCCGAGCCGTCGTTGGTGCTCAGCGATTCCTGCAGCGTCTGTGGCGCAACGTGGTCGACGAAGAGACCGGCGAGCTGACCGTCACCGACGATGCCCCGGACCTGGCCACGACGCGGCTGCTGCACAGGACCATCGACACCCTGAGAACCGACTACGACGGCCTGCGTTTCAACACGGCCATCGCGCGCCTGATCGAGTTCAACAACGCGCTGACCAAGCTGCCCCACGTGCCGCGCGAGACGGCCGAGGCGCTGGTCGTCATGACGGCTCCGGTGGCCCCGCACATCGCGGAAGAGCTGTGGGCCAAACTGGGGCACACCGAGTCGCTGACCTTCGAGAACTTCCCCGAGGCCGACCCGGCGATGCTGGTGGACGACACCGTGACCTGCGTCGTTCAGGTCCAGGGCAAGCTGCGCGACCGTCTCGAGGTTGCTGTGGACATCAGCGAGGAAGAGCTGCGGGCGCTGGCGCTCGCGAGCGACAAAGTCATCGCTGCGCTGGCCGGCAAGGTCGTCCGCAAGGTCATCGTGCGCGCGCCGACCCTGGTCAACATCGTCGCCAGCTGACCAAGCCCGGGGTTGCGAGGCGATAGCCTGCGCACGTGAGCGTCGCCATCGTCACTGACTCCACGGCATACCTGCCCCTGGAGCTCGTGACCAGCCAGGGCATTCGGGTCGTGCCGCTGCATGTCGTGCTGGGCGGTAAGCAGTTCAGTGAGGGTGTCGACGTCACGACCGCCGAGGTGGCGGCGGCGCTGCGCAAGTTCGTTCCTGTGAGCACCTCCCGTCCGTCGCCCCAGCAGTTCCTCGAGGCCTATGAGGCGGCGGCGGCGAGTGGCGCCGACTCTGTGGTTTCGGTGCACATCTCGTCGGACATGTCGGGGACTGCGGAGTCCGCGGAGATCGCAGCCGGCATGTCGCCGATCACGGTGGAGGTCGTCGACTCCCGCTCGATCGCGATGGCGATGGGTTATGCGGTGCTGTCCGCGGCGGAGGCCGCACGGCAGGGGCAGGACGCGAAAACCGTTGCAGCGATTGCGAGTTCACGCGCCAAAGCGGCCACTGTCATCTTCTACGTCGACACCCTGGAGCATCTGCGCCGCGGGGGGCGCATCGGAGCGGCCTCGGCGCTGCTCGGCTCGGCCCTCGCCATCAAGCCGTTGCTGGCGTTGGCTGACGGGCGCATCAAGCCGATCGAGAAGGTGCGGACCGCCGCCCGTGCCTTGAGCAGGCTGGAGGAGCTGGCGCTTCGGGCGGCTGCGACTGCGGGGGAGTCGGGGGTCGACGTCGCCGTCCATCACCTCGACTCGCCGACCAGGGCTGGCGATCTGGTGGACCGCCTGCGAGCGGAGCTTCCGTCCGCGGCGACGGTGACGCTGGTCGAGCTCGGCGCGGTCGTGGGCGCACATGTCGGACCGGGCACGATCGCGGTGGCCGTCTCACCGCGGCCGACGGCCAGTCGGGACTGACCAATGCCGACATCGTGGGGAGTGGTCGCGGTGGCGGCGGTGCTCGGCTTCTTCGTGGGGTCGATCAACCCGGCGACCATGATCGCCACAGTTCTTCACAGGGACCTGCACCAAGGTTCGGGCAACCCCGGCGCGACCAACGCCGGTCGGGTCCTGGGCCTGAAGTGGGGCGTCATCGTCGGTGTGCTCGACGTCCTCAAGGGACTGGTCCCGACGTTGCTGGCCCTGCTGCTGGTTGACCGCTTCACGGCATACGTCGTCGGTCTGGCCGCCGTCCTGGGTCACGTGATCTCCCCGTTCCTGCGAGGCCGAGGCGGCAAGGGCGTCGCCACCTCGCTGGGCGCCGTGCTCGTCGTCTTCCCGTGGTTCGCGCTGGCCATGCTCGTGGTCTTCGGGCTGATGCTCTGGATCACGCGGTGGGTGGCTGGGTCCTCGCTCGTGGCCGCGGCACTGCTCGGGCTGTACGCCGGGTTCGCACCGCTGCCGGAACCGGTCGCCACGGGGAGGTTGTGGGGGATCTGCCTCGCCCTGCTCGTCATCGTCCGACACCGCCGCAACATTCGCGGATGGGTGCTCCGCCGCACGACGTGAGCTGAGTTGGATTGCCCTGAGTGGGGGCGGTTTGCCATGAGCTGCGCCAGTGTGGGTGCGTGATGTGCCTTGTCATGGTTCGTCATCCTCCATATGGCGTAGCGCGCCCTCAACCTAATGGGCATACCAAGTCTTTACCTTGCGACCTACGTTTCTTACGTAAGGGCGGTTGACAGCGCTGCCCACGCCGGAGAACGAGGTAGGGATATGAGCCTTCACGGTGGTCTGTACATGGGGCAGGGTCGGCGGCTCTTGGCTTCCACCGCAGTGGTGGTCCTGGGGTTGGTGATTGGCGCCTCACCGAGTGTGGCTGTCGACACTGTCCCGACGCCCCCGGCAGCCGACGTGACTGCGACTGATCCCGCGGCGCTGCCTGTAGTGACGGATCCCGCGGCTGTGCCGACCGTGACAGATCCCGCGGCTGTGCCCACCGTGACAGATCCCGCGGCTGTGCCCACCGTGACCGACCCGGTGGTGACTGACCCGGTGGTGACTGACCCGGTGGTGACTGACCCGGTGGTGACCGATCCTGCCGGCAAGTCCAAGCCGTCGACGAAGCCGGCAACCACTCAGCTTGCGCCGACCTTGGCCCCGGTGCTCGTCCCCTCGAACCAAACAGGTGGTTTCGAGATCGATGGCAACCTGACCCCGGCGACGATGGATCCGCCAGGGTTGGACTGGAATTCCCCTGAGTTGCCGCTTCAGCCGGTTGCCGATGACGGCCTCCTCCCCGGCTCGGACACGACATCGTTCGTCGCCAGCCCAGGTAAGTCAGACGTGCAGTACGTCTATGCCTACACCCACGGCGATTCCGCGGCTTTGTGGCTGGACTTCGCATTCACCCGGCCGGCCGACACCGGTTCGGTCGCCTATGAGCTCGAGTTGAACCAGCACTCGGGCAACACAGCAGGGGTCCCGACTCGTACCCCCGGGGACTACATGTTCAGGATCACCCAGAATGGCAACGGTGACTTCGCCCTGAACTCTGTCCAGCAATGGACCAGTGCTGGGTGGGGTGCGGACCTCGGAACCTCCGGCGTAGCGGCCGCGGCGAACGCGGCGGGGTCCTTCTTCGAAATTGCCCTCAACCTCACGACACTCATCGGTCTCCAGCCCAATTGCCCGCCCTCCGCCGTCTTCACCGCTCTCAACATGCGAACCCACACTTCGCCGTCGCAGAGTTCAGCCCTCGCGGACTACATCGCGCCGATCACCATCGAGCCGCCGAACAACTGCCCGAACTTGACTCTCATCAAGACGGTGTCCGGCGGAACCGCGTTACGCACCGACTGGACGCTGACGGCCCTCGCCGACTCCACCGTCCCGGTGGCGTTCAGGACCGTGTCGGGCACGACCCCAGTGGAAGGTCCCGTTGTCCCCGGCAAGACCTACGTCCTTTCTGAGTCCGGGCCATCCGGGTATGCCGGGACGTGGTCCTGCGTGGGTGGCACGTTCACCGCGCCGGATGAGGTCCTGCTTGCTGCTGGTCACAACGCGACCTGCACGGTCAACAATGTTGCCCAGCCGGCGCATCTGACGTTGGTCAAGACGGTGGTGAACACTCACGGTGGCACCGCGGCCAATACGGCGTGGACGTTGGCTGCTGCTGGGCCGACACCGTTCTCGGGTGTGACCGGTACCTCCGCGGTGACCAGCGTTGCTGTGGACGCTGGCGTGTACAACCTGTCCGAGTCCGGTGGTCCTGGCGGGTATGGCGCATCAGGGTGGGAGTGCACGGCCGGGTCCCTGGTTGGTGCCCAGCTGACGTTGGTCCTGAACCAGTCGGCGACCTGCACGATCACCAACACTGACCAGTCGGCGCACCTGACCCTGGTCAAGACCGTATCCAACTTCTTTGGTGGCCTCGAGCCGGTGTCGGCGTGGACGCTGACGGCGACCGGGCCGACGACGATCACTGGCATTACCGGTGCCGACGCTGTGACTTCGGCTCCGGTGTCGGCGGGTTCGTACACGTTGTCCGAGGTCGGGCCGTTGGGGTATGCCGGGACATGGTCGTGTTCGGGTGGGGCGTTCACTGACCCGGACCATGTGGTACTGGCTCTGGGTCAGGATGCGACCTGCACGATCAGCAACGTAGACCTCCCTGCGCATCTGACCTTGGTCAAGGCTGTGGTGAACACTCACGGTGGCACCGCGGCCAATACGGCGTGGACGCTGACAGCGACCGGTCCGATCACGATCTCCGGTCACACCACCGACTCGTCGGTGACCTCGGCTGCGGTCTCGGCTGGCACGTACGTCTTGTCCGAGGCCGGGCCGGGAGGGTATGTCGGGACGTGGTCCTGTGTTGGGGGCACGTTCACCGCTGGCACGCCCTCCGCCGCGGCCCACGTGGTCCTTGCGTTGAGTCAGAGTGCGACCTGCACGGTCAACAATGTGGCCCAGCCAGCTCACCTGACCTTGGTCAAGACGGTCTCGAATGTCTTTGGTGGCATCGAGCCGGTGTCGGCGTGGACGCTGACAGCGACCGGTCCGATCACGATCTCCGGTCACACCACCGACTCGTCGGTGACCTCGGCTGCGGTCTCGGCTGGCACGTACGTCTTGTCCGAGGCCGGGCCGGGAGGGTATGTCGGGACGTGGTCCTGTGTGGGGGGCACGTTCACCGGCCCGGACCAGGTGGCCCTGGCTCTGGGTCAGGACGCGACCTGCACGGTCAACAATGTGGCCCAGCCAGCTCACCTGACCTTGGTCAAGAGTGTCGTGAACACTCAAGGCGGCAGCGCGCTCAATACGGCGTGGACGCTGACGGCGACCGGGCCGACGACGATCACCGGCATTACCGGTGCCGACGCGGTGACTGCCGCTGCAGTCTCGGCGGGCGCATACACGTTGTCCGAGTCCGACGGTCCCGCCAGCTACAGCGCTTCGGAGTGGGCGTGTACGGCCGGGTCCTTGGTTGGTGCGCAGCTGACGTTGGCTTTGAACGAGTCAGCGACCTGCACGATCACGAACACGTTCGTGCAGACGGTTATCGCGGACTCTCCGTCGATCTCGTTGGACAAGCTCGCGATATTGGGTGACACCAACGGCAACGGAAAGGCCGACGCTGGCGAGACGATCACCTACTCGTTCTTGGTGACCAACACCGGGAACGTCGCCTTGACCACCGTCGCTGTGGCCGATCCCAAGCTCGACCTCCTGGCCGGCTTCTCAGCGGTTACCTGCAGCCCGACGACGCTGCTTCCCGCAGCTTCGGTCACGTGCACGGCGGCGGCATACAACGTCACCGATGCCGATGTCGCGGCCGGCCTGGACGTCGTCAACGTGGCCACCGCATCCGGTCAGCCGCCCACAGGCAGCCGGGTTTCGGATACGGACACGGTGAGCACACCGACGGCCATGCCAGAGGTGCTGGGTGTCGTCGAGAATGCACCGTCAATACTGGCGTTCACCGGCGCCGCAACCGTCCCGCTCGGTCTGTCTGGCCTGCTCGCGCTGGTTCTGGGCGCAATCCTGACGGGCGCCAGTCGGCGTCGTCAGGTGGGTGCTGATCGTCGAGGGGCCCACCGGCCACGCGAGTAGCCAGTCGGCATACATGCCGGGCCCGACCGAGACTTCTTCGGTCGGGCCCGGACGTGTGTTCGCCACCCGATCTGAGCTGGACGTAATGCGCAGAGTTGTCCTTTTAGCCTTACCTGGGGGGTTCCTGAAAGTCGGTCCTTCTTGTTCTGGTTTGGCCTCCTTCATTTGTCGTAGACATGAGTCACCCAAATGGCCAAATCTATGCGTCAAACCACCCAAGTCATGACCTGACCTATGCCAATACTTTACCTATCGCCGTACGTTTCTTTACGTATGGCAGCTTTCCAGGGCTGCCCACGTAGGAGACAGAGGTTGGGACATGAGGCTTCGTAGTGGTCTATACAGGGGACAGGGCCAGCGGCTCTTCGCGGCCACTGCGGTCTTGTCCATAGCTCTGGTCATGGGCGCAGGCCCCAGCGTCGCAACGGTGGCGCCCGGCGCATTCTGCCCGACGACGGCTGCAGTGTCAGGAGCCTCTGCACCCGGCGGGTTCGAGATCGACGGCAACTGTCTGCCGAACGCGGGGGGGCTGGACTGGAGCAGCCCGGAGGTGGGGATCCAGCCGATGGCGACCGACGGAACCGGGAGCGGGGACACGACGAAGTTCACCTCTGGCGCCCCCAAGGGGGACATTGAGTACGTCTACGCCTACGCCCATGGGGACTCGACGGCCTTGTGGTTGGACTTCGCGTTCACCCGGGCCTCGGAAACCGGCTCGGTCGGATATGAGCTTGAGCTGAATCAGGGCCCGGCCCGAGCCGTCGATGACTATCTCCTCAACATCTCCCAGAGCGGCAACAGCGACTTCACGCTGAACTCCGTCCAACGCTGGAACGGTTTGGCCTGGAGTTCCCCGACCGAGACCACCGGCGTGGTGGCCGCGGCGAGCGTGGCCAAAGACTTTTTCGAAGTCTCCCTCAACCTCACGTCCCTCACTGGCGTGACGACCTCCTGCCCGCCGTCCACCGTCTTCACCACGGTGAACCTGCGCACTCGGGCGTCGGACTCGGCCAACTCGGCCGCAAGTGACTTCATCTCCCCCATAACTATCCCGCCGCCGAACAACTGCCCGACGCTGACGCTCGACAAGAACGTGGTTGGCGGCACCGCCGACGCCTCGGCATGGACGCTGACCGGCAACACCACCGACGGCAGCGTCCCGGCAGCGTTTGCCACCGTTTCCGGCAAAACGGGGGCGGCCGGGCCGGTCGTCCCCGGCAAGGCCTACAACTTGTCCGAGTCCGCTGGACCAGACGGCTACACCGGCGG
>JABBOX010000171.1 GCA_012927555.1 Phycicoccus sp. | reverse complement strand
GGGGGGCCCCGTGCCTTTGGCGGGGGCCCCGCAGTCTTTGTGCTTGGGGTGACGTCAGATCACTTGATGATCTTGGTGACGCGACCAGCGCCCACGGTGCGGCCACCCTCACGGATGGCGAACTTGAGGCCCTCTTCCATCGCGATGGGCTGAATCAGGTCAACCTTCATCTCGGTGTTGTCGCCGGGCATGACCATCTCGGTGCCCTCGGGGAGGTGCACAACGCCGGTCACGTCCGTCGTACGGAAGTAGAACTGGGGACGGTAGTTCTCGTAGAACGGCGTGTGACGGCCGCCCTCTTCCTTCGACAGGATGTAGACGTTCGCGTCGAACTCCGTGTGCGGAGTGATCGAGCCCGGCTTGCAGATGACCTGCCCGCGCTCGACGTCCTCACGCTTGGTGCCACGAAGGAGCAGTCCGACGTTCTCGCCCGCACGACCCTCGTCGAGCAGCTTGCGGAACATCTCGATGCCCGTGACCGTGGTCTTGGACGAGCTGTCCTTGATGCCCACGATCTCGATCTCGGCGTTGATCTTGAGGATGCCACGCTCGATGCGACCGGTGACGACCGTGCCACGACCGGTGATCGTGAAGACGTCCTCGACGGGCATGAGGAACGGCTTGTCGATGTCACGCTCGGGCTGCGGGATGTAGGCGTCGACCGCGTCCATGAGCTCAAGAACAGTCTTGCCCCATTCGGCGTCGCCCTCGAGAGCCTTCAGCGCCGAGGTGCGAACGATCGGCAGGTTGTCGCCGTCGAACTCGTAGGCGCTGAGCAGCTCGCGAACCTCGAGCTCGACCAGCTCCATGATCTCTTCGTCATCGACCATGTCGGCCTTGTTGAGGGCCACGACGATGTACGGAACGCCAACCTGGCGGGCCAGGAGGACGTGCTCCTTGGTCTGCGGCATCGGACCGTCAGTGGCGGCGACGACCAGGATCGCACCGTCCATCTGAGCTGCGCCCGTGATCATGTTCTTGATGTAGTCAGCGTGACCGGGGCAGTCGACGTGTGCGTAGTGACGCGTCTCCGTCTGGTACTCGATGTGCGCGATGGAAATCGTGATGCCGCGCTGCTTCTCTTCGGGCGCCTTGTCAATGTCGTCGAACGCGAACACGGGGTTCAGGTCCGGGTACTTGTCGTGCAGAACCTTGGATATCGCAGCTGTCAGCGTCGTCTTACCGTGGTCGATGTGACCGATGGTGCCGATGTTGACGTGCGGCTTGGTCCGCTCGAACTTCGCCTTGCCCACTATGGTCCTCCTCAGGACTAATCAGGTGCTTCGCCTTACGACCATGCCGGACGCGGCGACGTCTTGGGTCTCTGTATGTCTAAATGCGTGGTGACCTGAACGCGGATACTACCGCGTCACTCGCCACGGATCTTCTTGATGATCTCTTCTGCCACATTCTTGGGAACCTCGGCATAGGAGTCGAACTGCATCGTGTAGTTGGCACGACCCTGAGTCTTGGACCGCAGGTCGCCAACGTATCCGAACATCTCCGACAAAGGCACCACGGCTTTGACGACCTTGGCGCCACTGATGTCCTCCATGGCGTGGATCTGGCCACGGCGGGAGTTCAGGTCGCCGATCACCTCGCCCATGTAGTCCTCGGGCGTGCGCACCTCGACGGCCATGATCGGCTCCAGGAGCACGGGGTCGGCCCTGCGGACGGCTTCCTTCAGGATCATGGAGCCAGCGATCTTGAACGCCATCTCGGAGGAGTCGACATCGTGGTAGGCGCCATCGAGCAACGTGGCCTTGACACCGACCAGCGGGTAGCCGGCCAGGACGCCAAGCTGCATGGCAGCCTGGATCCCCTGGTCGATGCTGGGGATGTACTCCCGCGGGATACGCCCACCGGTGACCTTGTTCTCGAACTCGTACATCTCGCCTTCGCTCATGTCCAGCGGCGCGAAGGTCATCTGCACCTTGGCGTACTGGCCTGAGCCACCGGTCTGCTTCTTGTGCACGTAGTCGATCTTGACGACCTCGCGCCGGATGGTCTCGCGGTAGGCCACCTGTGGCTTGCCGACGTTGGCCTCGACGTGGAACTCGCGGCGCATGCGGTCGACCAGGATGTCGAGGTGGAGCTCGCCCATACCGGCGATGATGGTCTGACCGGTCTCGTCGTCCTGGTGGACCTTGAAGGTCGGGTCCTCCTCGGCGAGCTTCTGGATGGCGATGCCCAGCTTCTCCTGGTCGCTCTTGGTCTTGGGCTCGATGGCCACCGAGATAACCGTCTCCGGGAAGGTCATCGACTCGAGCACGATCTGGTCGCTCGGGTCACAGAGGGTGTCTCCCGTCGTGGTGTCCTTCAGGCCGATCATCGCGTAGATGTGGCCGGTGGACGCGAAGTCGACCGGGTTCTCCTTGTTGGCGTGCATCTGGAACAGCTTGCCAACGCGCTCTTTCTTGCCCTTGGTCGAATTGATCATCTGCGCACCGGTCTTGACCGCGCCCGAGTAGACCCGGACGTAGGTCAGACGACCGAAGAACGGGTGCGTCATCACCTTGAACGCCAAGGCTGAGAACGGCTCGTCCGCGTCGGGCTTGCGGACAATCTCCTTCTCGGGGTCGCGTACGTCGTGGCCGATCATCGGCGGAACGTCCAACGGTGACGGAAGGAAGTCGATCACGGCGTCGAGCATGGGCTGGATGCCCTTGTTCTTGAACGCCGAGCCACACAGCACTGGATAGACCTCGGAGGCGATCGTGAGCTTGCGGATCGCGCCCTTGATCTCGGCAACGGTGAGCTCCTCGCCGGCGAGGTACTTCTCGAGCAGCACGTCGTCAGCCTCGGCGACCCTCTCGAGAAGGTCGTGGCGATACTTGGCGGCCTTCTCAACCAGGTGGGCGGGGATCTCTTCGATGGTGTAGTCGTCGCCCATCTTGACCTCACCACGCCATGTCAGTGCGCGCATCTGGATCAGGTCGACGATGCCGATGAAATCGTTCTCGGCGCCGATCGGAAGCTGGATGACCAGCGGGGTCGCACCAAGGCGCTCGATGATCGTCTTGACGGTGAAGTAGAAGTCCGCGCCGAGCTTGTCCATCTTGTTGACGAAACAGATGCGGGGGACGTCGTACTTGTCGGCCTGACGCCACACGGTCTCGGACTGCGGCTCGACGCCTTCCTTGCCGTCGAACACGGCAACGGCGCCGTCAAGGACGCGCAGGGACCGCTCGACCTCAACGGTGAAGTCCACGTGGCCCGGGGTGTCGATGATGTTGATCTGGTGGTTGTCCCAGAAGGTTGTCGTCGCGGCCGACGTGATCGTGATGCCGCGCTCCTGCTCCTGCTCCATCCAGTCCATCGTGGCAGCGCCATCGTGGACTTCGCCGATCTTGTAGGTGATGCCTGTGTAGAACAAGATCCGCTCGGTCGCTGTCGTCTTGCCGGCATCGATGTGAGCCATGATGCCGATGTTTCGGACCTTGGTCAGGTCCGTAAGGACGTCGAGTGCCACGGTGTCTTATCTCGTCTCGTCTTGAGGGTGGTGATATGGGGGCGAACGGGGTTCGGTGCCGGTTGTCCGGCCGCTGACTCGCGTCCGCGGGTGTGTCCGGTGCGGGTCGACCGGAGCCGACCCGCGCCAGAGACTGCTACCAGCGGTAGTGCGCGAAGGCCTTGTTGGACTCGGCCATCTTGTGCGTGTCCTCGCGACGCTTGACCGCGGCGCCCAAGCCGTTGCTCGCGTCGAGGATCTCGTTCATCAGACGCTCGGTCATCGTCTTCTCGCGACGCTGACGGGAGTAACCGACCATCCAGCGAAGGGCCAGCGTGGTCGGTCGACCACCCTTGACCTCCACCGGGACCTGGTAGGTCGCTCCACCGACGCGGCGGCTCTTGACCTCGAGGGCGGGCTTGATGTTGTCGAGCGCACGCTTGAGCGTGACGACCGGGTCGGCGCCCGTCTTGGCGCGGGCACCTTCGAGGGCGCCATAGACGATGGTCTCGGCGATGGACTTCTTGCCGTCCATCAGGATCTTGTTGACCAGCTGGGTGACCAGCGGCGAGCCGTAGACAGGATCGACGACGAGCGGCCGCTTCGGGGCGGGACCCTTGCGAGGCATTACTTCTTCTCCATCTTCGCGCCGTACTTGCTGCGAGCCTGCTTGCGGTTCTTGACACCCTGGGTGTCAAGGGAGCCACGGACGATCTTGTAACGGACGCCGGGGAGGTCCTTCACACGACCGCCACGCACGAGCACGATCGAGTGCTCCTGCAGGTTGTGGCCGACGCCGGGGATGTAGGCCGTGACCTCGATGCCACCGGTGAGCCGCACACGGGCGACCTTGCGGAGGGCAGCGTTCGGCTTCTTGGGGGTGGTGGTGTACACGCGTGTACACACACCACGGCGCTGCGGGCTGCCCTTGAGCGCCGGGGTCTTGGTCTTGCTGACCTTGTCCTGGCGGCCCTTGCGGACCAGCTGGTTGATCGTAGGCACTGATTCTCCGTACGTCGTGAATGTCGTCTGTCCTGGTCACGCCGCGGCGACAACCAGAACATCCTTGTGGATGTCCTTGGTCCGTGCTCCGAGCCGTCAGGCCCTGGAGCTCGAACAAGGTGCTCCCCCCTGCACTTTCCGGCACACCCCAAAGCGGAGTGGCGCGGACTGCCCGGCGGGAGGTTCGACCCTGATCGCCACCGGCCTCGGCCCCTAGCGGGACGCGATGCGGATCTGGTCAGGCTCAGGCGCCCAGAACAGCCCAGGCACAGTTGACAAGGTTACTGCCTCGGCCCATAGCATCCAAATCGGTATTCCGCCGCCCAGAGTCACTCCCTCGGGTCGGTCACCCGATCCCGTCGTCCGGCACGTCCAGCAACCTCAACGCCACTTCGGACGGCCCTTGAGATGCCAAGGACGAGGATCAACGATCTGGTCGGACCATCTTTGATAGGCCCATATGGACACCGCGGCGACAACCAGACCGACCAGCACCAGAGACCACCCGGGCAGTGATACGAACACCGGCGCGTGGGGTAGCCGCGAGCTGATCACCCTGCCCAGCGTGAACGTCGCGAACAACGCAAGGAAACGCAGCCACGACGCGGCGCGCCTCCTGTGCGCCCGTCGAGCCGTGGTGATCGTGCGCGTCTCACGGTCCGCAACCGCGATATCGATCCGGACCACGACCAGGGCATATATGACAAACAGGGCGGCCCAAGAGACGACGCCCGCCGTGACATCCACGCTCTCCCCGAGGTTGAGCACGCCGTTCAGCATCACCAAGGCGCCGATCATGAACATCGGGAATGTGACGTCATCCAGGGTCAGCCATCCCCCACGCCCGACCGGACGGCGCCGACCGGCGAACTGGGCCGAGTAGCTCCCCGGCTGTCCGAACACTTCGACGGGATCCTCGCCGGTCTCTCGGACATGCGACTCGACCTCGGCCACGACCTGGCCGATGGTGCGGCCGGGCACGTCCCGGAGCCGGAGCTGGATGATCAACGCCTGGGTGTAGTCCTTCAACGACGTGCCGTGCTGACCAGGCATCATTGGCCGCCCAGGATCGAGCCGATCCTGGCGCTGAAGTCCGTCCAGCCGGCAGCACTCCGGATGAGCACCTCGCGGCCGGTGGCGGTGATGGTGAAGTACTTGCGCCCCGGTCCGCCGCCGCCCGCGCGCCACTCACTGGCCACCAGGCCCTCCTGCTCCAGCCGGGCCAGCAAGGGATAGATGGTGCCGCCCTTGAGATCGAGGATTCCGGCCTCCGTCAGCGACTGGATCAGCGCGTAGCCATAGCTGGTCCCCGCTGACTGGAGGGTCGCCAGCACGGCGAGGTCAAGGACGCCGCGCAACCATTGCGTCTGTCGATCTGCGATCGCGCGGTCCTCGGCCACCACTAGATAGTGTCATCGACTAGATAGCGACGTCAACTACTGCCTGATGCGGAGCCGCCGGCCGCTAGCGCCCTTGCCGAGCGCCGCGCACACAGCAAGTGGGGCGGACCCGAAGGCCCGCCCCACTTGTGCTGCTCTGCTGTGCCGTGTGCCGTGCCGTCAGTCGCGGTCGAAACCGAGGCTCGCGTCGTCCAGACGAATCGCCTCGCCCGTACCCGGGCCGAAGGCCGGATAGTCGAACTGCTCGAAGTTCGGCATGGTGTACATCGCGGCCTTGGCCTCTTCGGTCGGCTCCACCTTGACGTTGCGGTAGCGCGGAAGACCGGTACCCGCCGGGATGAGCTTTCCGAGGATGACGTTCTCCTTGAGACCGAGCAGCGTGTCCGACTTGGCGTGGATCGCCGCATCGGTCAGAACTCGGGTGGTCTCCTGGAAGGACGCCGCCGACAGCCAGGACTCGGTTGCCAGTGAAGCCTTGGTGATACCCATCAGCTCGGGTCGACCGGACGCCGGCTTGTTGCCCTCGGCCTGCACCCGACGGTTCTCGGACTCGAAGCGACCGCGCTCGGCAAGCTCGCCGGGCAGCAGGTCCGCGTC
Source organism: Phycicoccus sp. (assembly GCA_012927555.1). Taxonomy (GTDB): domain Bacteria; phylum Actinomycetota; class Actinomycetes; order Actinomycetales; family Dermatophilaceae; genus UBA4719. Next base: position 4,614 of record JABBOX010000171.1, on the reverse strand, counting down.
GCCGGCTTCGATGATCGTCACGCGACGCAGCATCTGACGGACGATGACCTCGATGTGCTTGTCGTGGATCGAGACACCCTGCTGGCGGTAGACACTCTGGACCTCGTCCACCAGGTGCATCTGCACCTGACGTGGGCCGAGGATCCTCAGCACCTGCTTCGGGTCGATCGCGCCCTGGACCAGTTTGAAGCCCACCTCGACGTGATCGCCATCGGCGACGAGCAGACGCGAGCGCTTGCTCACCGGGTAGGCGTGCTCCTCGGAACCATCGTCCGGGGTGAGCACGATCCGGCGCGTCTTGTCCGTGTCCTCGATCATGACGCGGCCATTGGCCTCGGCGATCGGAGCCACACCCTTGGGGGTGCGCGCCTCGAAGAGCTCGACCACACGCGGCAGACCCTGCGTGATGTCATCGCCGGCCACACCACCGGTGTGGAAGGTGCGCATCGTCAGCTGGGTGCCAGGCTCGCCGATGGACTGGGCGGCGATGATGCCAACCGCCTCGCCGATGTCGACCATCTTGCCGGTGGCCAGTGATCGGCCGTAGCACGCGGCGCAGGTGCCGACCTTGGAGTCACAGGTCAGGACCGAACGGACCCGGACCTTCTCGATCCCGGCCGCCACGAGCGCGCCGATGACGACGTCACCCAGGTCGATACCGGCCTTGGCCAGCACCGATCCCTTGTGCTCGACATCCTCGGCAAGCGTCCGTGCGTAGACGCTGGTCTCGACGTCTTCATGTCGAACCAGGACGCCCTGGCTGTTCTTCTGGACGATCGGCATGAACAAACCACGGTCGGTTCCGCAGTCTTCCTCACGAACGATGACGTCCTGCGAGACATCCACCAGACGACGGGTCAGGTAGCCCGAGTCGGCGGTACGCAGGGCAGTGTCGGCCAGACCCTTGCGGGCGCCGTGCGTCGAGATGAAGAACTCCAGGACGGACAGACCCTCACGGAAGTTCGCCTTGATCGGGCGCGGGATGATCTCGCCCTTGGGGTTGGACACCAGGCCACGCATGCCGGCGATCTGACGCAGCTGCATCCAGTTACCGCGCGCCCCTGAGGACACCATTCGGTAGATGGGGTTGTTGTGCGGGAGATTGGCTTCCATCTCCTTGGCAACCTCGTTGGTCGCCTGCGTCCAGATCTCGATGAGCTCCTGACGACGCTCGTCGTCGGTGATCAGACCACGCTCGTACTGGGTCTGAACCTTGGCGGCCTTGGTCTCGTAGCCCTCAAGGATCTCGATCTTGCGCGGCGGCGTGACGACGTCGGAGATGGCGACCGTGGAACCCGAACGGGTTGCCCACGAGAAGCCGGTCTCCTTCAACGCGTCCAGCGACGCCGCAACCTGAGCCTTGGTGTAGCGCTCGGCCAGGTCGTTGACGATCAGCGACAGCCGCTTCTTGTCGACCTTTTCGTCGACGAACGGGTAGTCCAGCGGCAGCGTCTCGTTGAAGATCGCCCGACCCAGGGTGGTCTCGACGGTAAGCGTGGCGACGATGCCGTCCGCGTTTGTCTCGACACCCTCCGGCAGGGTCATGCCCGCCGGCGGAACGACGTCCTTCATGCGGATCTTGACCGTCGAGCCCAGCTCGAGCTGGTGGGCGTCGAACGCCATCCGGGCCTCGGCCACGGAGGAGAATGCACGACCGGTGCCCTTGCCGTTCTCGACGGGGACCGTCAGGAAGTAGATGCCGACGATCATGTCCTGGGTGGGCATGGTCACCGGACGGCCATCGGCAGGCTTGAGGATGTTGTTGCTCGACAGCATCAGGATGCGGGCTTCGGCCTGGGCCTCTGCGGACAACGGCAGGTGCACAGCCATCTGGTCACCGTCGAAGTCGGCGTTGAAGGCCGAACAGACCAACGGGTGGATCTGGATGGCCTTGCCCTCGACGAGCTGAGGCTCGAAGGCCTGGATGCCGAGGCGGTGCAGCGTGGGCGCACGGTTGAGCAGAACAGGGTGCTCGGTGATGACCTCTTCGAGGACGTCCCACACGTGGCTATAGCGTTCGTTGTTTCCGCCGGCCCGCTCGACCATGCGCTTGGCGCTCTTGATGTTCTGAGCGTGGTCGAGGTCGACCAGCCGCTTCATCACGAACGGTTTGAAGAGCTCCAGGGCCATCTGCTTGGGCAGACCACACTGGTGCAGCTTCAGCTGCGGGCCGACGACGATGACCGAACGGCCGGAGTAGTCGACGCGCTTGCCGAGGAGGTTCTGGCGGAAGCGACCCTGCTTGCCCTTGAGCATGTCGGAGAGCGACTTCAGCGGACGGTTGCCGGGGCCCGTGACCGGGCGACCGCGACGGCCGTTGTCGAAGAGCGCGTCCACAGCCTCCTGCAACATGCGCTTCTCGTTGTTGACGATGATCTCCGGAGCACCGAGATCAAGCAGTCGCTTGAGCCGGTTGTTCCGGTTGATCACGCGGCGGTAGAGGTCGTTGAGGTCGGAGGTGGCGAAACGGCCACCGTCGAGCTGGACCATCGGCCGCAGGTCGGGCGGGATGACCGGGACGCAGTCCAGGACCATGCCGGTCGGGTGGTTGCGGGTCACCTGGAAGGCAGTGACGACGCGCAGACGCTTGAGCGCGCGGGTCTTCTTCTGGCCCTTGCCGGTCGCGATGATCTCGCGCAGCATCTCGGACTCGGCGTCGAGGTCGAACGTGTCGAGACGCTTCTGCAGCGCCGCGGCACCCATCGAGCCCTCGAAGTACAGCCCGAAGCGGTCACGCATCTCGCGGTAGAGGATCTCGTCGCCCTCAAGGTCCTGGACCTTCAGGTTCTTGAACCGGTCCCAGACCTGCTCGAGACGCTCGATGTGCTGGTCCGCACGCTTGCGGATCGCGTTGATCTCGCGCTCGGCACCCTCGCGGACCTTGCGTCGCACGTCGGCCTTGGCGCCCTCGGCCTCAAGCTCGGCCAGGTCGGTCTCAAGCTTCTTGTGGCGGCCTTCGATGTCGGCGTCGCGACGGTTGATGTATTCCTTCTTCTCCACGTCAATCTGCGCCTCCAGGGAGGGCAGATCGCGGTGACGCTCGTCAATGTTGACCGAGGTGATCATGTAGGCCGCGAAGTAGATGACCTTCTCGAGGTCCTTCGGAGCCAGGTCGAGCAGGTAGCCCAGACGGCTCGGAACGCCCTTGAAGTACCAGATGTGGGTGACCGGAGCGGCGAGCTCGATGTGGCCCATCCGCTCACGACGCACCTTGGCGCGGGTGACCTCAACGCCACAGCGCTCACAGATGATGCCCTTGAAGCGCACGCGCTTGTACTTGCCGCAGTAGCACTCCCAGTCCCGGGTCGGACCAAAGATCTTCTCGCAGAAGAGACCGTCCTTCTCCGGTTTCAGGGTCCGGTAGTTGATGGTCTCAGGCTTCTTCACCTCGCCATGGCTCCACTGTCGGATGTCGTCCGCGGTCGCCAGGCCAATGCGCAACTCGTCGAAGAAGTTGACGTCGAGCACGTGTGTCCTTCTCTCGCTAAAAACGTGAAATACGGTCTGATCAGTTAAGTCAACAGCCGTGCCGGTATGCCGTGAGCTCGTGTCCCCTGACCTTCGTCAGGAGGTGAGCACGAGGCATACCGACCAACCGTCAGACCTCGTCGACGCTGCTCGGCTCGCGCCGGGACAGGTCTATGCCAAGCTCTTCCGCGGCGCGGAAGACATCTTCGTCGGGGTCCTTCATGTCGATGGACGTGCCGTCGCTGGACAGCACCTCGACGTTGAGGCACAGCGACTGCATCTCCTTGATGAGCACCTTGAAGGACTCGGGGATGCCGGGCTCGGGGATGTTCTCGCCCTTGACGATCGCTTCGTAGACCTTGACGCGACCAGTCACGTCGTCGGACTTGATCGTCAACAGCTCCTGCAGCGCGTATGCCGCGCCATAGGCCTCGAGCGCCCAGACCTCCATCTCGCCGAAGCGCTGGCCACCGAACTGGGCCTTACCGCCGAGAGGCTGCTGGGTGATCATCGAGTAGGGGCCGGTGGAGCGGGCGTGGATCTTGTCGTCCACCAGGTGGTGGAGCTTCAAGATGTACATGTAGCCCACCGAGATCGGCTCCGGGAACGGCTCGCCGGAGCGGCCGTCGAACAGCCGGGTCTTGCCCGAACCGTCGATGAGACGCACACCATCGCGAGTCTTGAGCGTGGAGTCGAGCAGACCAGTGATCTCGTCCTCGCGGGCACCGTCGAAGACGGGGCTCGCCACGCGGGTGCCAGGTGCGGCCTCGCGTGCGTCGGCGGGGATGAGCTTGGCCCAGTCAGGGTTGCCGTCGATCTTCCAGCCGCGCGAAGCCGCCCAGCCCAGGTGGATCTCCAGGATCTGACCGACGTTCATCCGGCCAGGAACACCCAGCGGGTTGAGCACGACGTCGACCGGCGTGCCGTCCTCAAGGAACGGCATGTCCTCGATCGGAAGGATCTTGGAGATGACGCCCTTGTTGCCATGGCGGCCGGCGAGCTTGTCACCATCGGTGATCTTGCGCTTGTTGGCGACGAAGACGCGGACGAGCTGGTTGACGCCCGGGGGCAGGTCATCGCCCTCGTCCTTGTCGAAGACCTTGACACCAATCACGGTGCCGGTCTCTCCGTGGGGAACCTTCAACG
>JABBOX010000287.1 GCA_012927555.1 Phycicoccus sp. | reverse complement strand
CCGCCCCGCGGGGGGTGGGTGGGGGGGGGGCTCTGTCCCACCACCCCCGCGCTGCCGGCGCCGGCAGCCTCCGCCGAGGCCAGGCTCACCCGCGGGGTCCTGGACGCGACGCTCGCCGAGTGCGAGGCGTTCCAGCTGACGCTCTGAATGGTGCCGGCGCTGTCACGGTGGCTGACCAGGTCACCGCCGATGACCCGCAGACCGTCAAAGGTCCGGTCGTAACGGACGTGGGTCGAGCCATCGGTGTCGGTGATGACGTCCCTGACCACCAGCTTCTCGCCTGTTGCCAGGCCCAACGCCCGCCCTGCCGCGGCGGACGCGGACTGCTCGGCCGCAATGGCCGCACCCCTGCTGGGCGAAGGGGGAGATGCGCCAAATGCCGCTACGCCCTGACTGCTTGCCGCGACCAAAGCGACAAGTGCGCCGAACGCCAACCCTGTTCTCAGACGGTTCACTAACGCATCTCCTCAGATGAGGGCCATCGTGGTTGATGACCGGTGGTTGATGGTTCCTGTGGCCGGCGGAATGTGACAAAAAGCGCAACTGTGTGATTTCTGTCATACCGGACGAAGCGACCTTGGAGGTGCGACAAGGCCACAGTCAATGACCTTTACCCAAAGATGGCCGACTGCAGGACAAGATCGAGAAGCCTGCAGACCAAACCGGACAATTGGTAAGCGGCGTCAGTGTCAGTGGCAGACTCGGGTCGCCTGAGACTCGACGAAGGGAGCGATCGGTGCGGCGAAGCAGAACGGCGCGAGGCACGACCATGGCCGTCGCCCTGACCAGCCTCGCCCTCGCCGCCTGCAGCTCCGGCTCACCCGCTGCGAGCACTGCCCCCAGCTCGACCCAGGCTGCCCGCTCGACATCCAGTGCGCCGAGGTCAGGCACGACCCCCTCCGCACCCACGACCGCCACGACGAGCGCGCCATCGCCATCGCCCGCGACTGCTTCCGCGAGCACCAGGCTCACCCCGGTGCCGCGTGCGGGAGCCGAGCCGCGGATCAGGTTCCCGACGAACCAGACTGCAGTGGGCTCGGGTGCCAACGCCAGTGCCCAACCGGTGCCCGACGCCGTATGGGCGCGCATGGTGGGCTACTCGTGGACGCCGGGCTGCCCGGTGGGCCGTTCTTCCCTGCGCTACATCACGGTCAACTTCTGGGGGTTCGACGGGTACCGGTCCCGGGGAGCGATCGTGGTCAACGCGAGCATCGCGAGCCGGACCGTGGCCGCCTTCACCCGTTTGTACGAGCAGCGCTTCCGGATCCGCCAGATGAAGGTCATGGACAGCAGCTGGGGGCACGCCCCGATCGGGCCAGGTGCCGACGACTACGCCGCGATGGACGCCGACAACACCTCAGGGTTCAACTGCCGCTACGTCGGTGGTGAGGAGTCCAAGAAGGGCTGGTCCAACCATGCGTTTGGCACCGCGATCGATGTCAACGACTTCGAGAACCCGTACATCGCCGGGCCAGGGCGGGTCAATCCCGACGACTGGTTCGCAACCCGCCGGTCCGGATACGCCGGCGTGTTCTCGTCGACCAGAAGCTCAGCGGTGCGGGCGTTCACCGACCAGGGTTTCCGGTGGGGTGGCGTCTGGAGCGCACCCGACTTCCAGCATTTCGACGTCGCCCGATGAAGGCGACCCGCAGCGTTCTGCCGTGGCTCGCCGCGACCGGCCTGCTCGCGTTGGTCGGCGCCTGCCAGTCCGGCCCGATGCCGTCCGCCCTGGCGTCCGCCCTGCCGTCCGCCCTGCCGTCCGCCCTGCCGTCCGCCCTGCCGTCCGCCCTGCCGTCGACCGCAGGAAGGACAACCCCAGAGCCCTCGCTCACAGTGACCATCACCAGCCCGACACCGAGCGCCACCCCCACCACGATGCGGCCCACCCCCAGCGCCATAGCGACACCGGCCCACATCATGGCCACGCTCAAACCGGCCGCTCCCAAGCTGGTCCCACCCGCGCCGACGCGTCCCGGCTGCAACGTCCCCTCGGGCGTGACCTCTCGGCAGGTTGTCCTCGTCGATGCCCAGGGTTCAGCGGCGACCATCCGCGCCTGCGAGCGTTCCGGCTCGCGATACGTGATTGTTCTGGGGCCGTATGCCGGTCACGTCGGCCGTAACGGGGTGAGCTCGGCAAAACGCGAAGGCGACGGCCACACCCCGGCTGGCGTCTTCCCACTTCGCAGTGGCTTCGGCGTCAACGGCAACCCGGGCCTCGGGACCGGGTCATGGTTGAGGGTCGACGCCCGCGACGTCTGGGTGGACGACCCCGGATCGGCGCTGTACAACACCCACCAGCGCTCGCCGGCCAGCGGCCGGTGGGACAGTGCGGAACAGCTGCAGCAGTCCCCGGCGTACAACTACGCGCAGGTGATCGGCTACAACGAGGCCCGGATAGCGGGCGCCGGGTCCGCCATCTTCATGCATGTGGACCAAGGACATTCGACCTCGGGATGCGTCTCGCTCCCCACGTCGGCGCTGTTGTCCGTCATGCGTTGGGAGCGTTCGGGCGTGGTGATGGCCATCACCCCCTGACCAACCAGGCCATCCGATGTGGGACGTCTTCCGCCATGTGTCGCAAGACGTCCCCTTGTTAGAGGACGGGAGCTGGGACGACTCAGCTCGGAGTGACGTGGGTGCGGACCCACTCGACGATCTCGGTCGTCGTCGCGCCGGGAGTGAACACCTTGGCCACACCAAGCTTCTCGAGCTCGGCGATGTCGGCCTCCGGGATGATCCCACCGCCGAAGACGACGATGTCCTTGGCGTCGCGTCCCTCGAGCAACGCAGCGACCTTGGCAAACAGGGTCATGTGGGCGCCAGAGAGCACCGAGAGACCCACCGCATCCGCGTCCTCCTGGATGGCTGCCTCGACAATCTGCTCCGGGGTCTGGTGCAAGCCTGTGTAGACGACTTCCATCCCTGCGTCACGGAGCGCGCGGGCCACCACTTTGGCTCCTCGGTCATGGCCATCAAGTCCCGGTTTGGCCACCACGATGCGTAACGGAGATTCGCTCATGTGAAGCAGCCTAACCAACGGGCGATGGTGATGGACATCCAGCCAGCCGAAGGCCCGGGAATGCCGCCGAAGACAACGCCACGCGTCACAGTTGCGCAACGTCGCCGTTCTTCCCCGGAAATGCGTGGTCGAGGCATTACCGTTGAGTAACAATGTCCCAGCCGCCAGCGCCTGTGCCCTCATCGCCGAAGCGAGCAGCTTCGGTACGTCGGCCACGTCCCGCCGCGACCCCGGATACCGGCGGTCGGGGCCATCTCGGGCGCACATTCAACACCCTCTCCGGTGTGGCCCGCGAGCGCGCCCGAAGCACCCACGACATCCTCGGCGAGGCCGCCAAGGCTTTGAGTACCCCTGCCGGCGTCGTCGGCGCGGCCATCGAGGTGGCCTGGGTGAGCACCCATCTCGCGCTCTACCCGTTCGGTCTGTTCGGCCGCCCGGATGCCTACGACGGCCACCGTTACAGCCTCGGGGAGCTGCCACCCGTGCAGCGCGGGCTTGTGATCGGCAACGTCGAGGCGGCCGGCACCCCGATCCTGCTGGTGCACGGCATGATCGACAACAGGTCGGTCTTCGCGCTCCTGCGCCGGGGTCTGCGGCGACGCGGCTTCGGCAGGGTCGTCTCCATCAACTACTCCCCCTGGACCACCGACGTGCGCGTCGCGGCCGCTCAGCTGGCTCAAGAGGTCGAGGCGCTGGTGGCCGAGACAGGCTACGAACGCATCCACGTCGTCGGGCACAGCCTGGGCGGCCTCATCGCCCGTTACTACATCACCCGCCTGGGAGGTGACGCGCGGGTGCACACGCTGGTCACGCTCGGGTCACCGCACGGTGGCACCTTCAATGCCTATGCTCTGCCGTCCAACCTGGCTCGTCAACTGCGGCCGGACAGTGAGCTCATGCGTGAGCTCAGCGCGGCTGTGCCCAACTGTCAGACCCGCTTCGTGGCCTACTGGTCTGATCTCGACCAGATGATCTTTCCCCAACGCAACGCAAGGCTGCACCACCCGGATCTCACGGTCCGCAACGTCAAGATGCACGGCATCGGCCATATGAGCCTTCCGATCAACGGCGACGTCGTCCACGGGATCTCGACGACGCTGGCCCAGCTTGATGCCGACGGAAGCACGCTGACTGCCGGCGTCACCGAGCTGAAACCCCCGGAACGACGCGGTTGAGCGGCAGGCCGCCCGACGGTCCTGTGCATCGGGCAGAGTTGTCATAACGAAAAGGTCACGCTAGCCTCGTGACTTCCGTGTCGTCTGCCCGTGAGGTTTGCTCGTGTCTGTTGGTTCGCAAAGCGGTCGCCACCGCGGGGCCAAGCACGCCTCCCCCAAACGACGCCGATTCATGACCGGTCTGGCCCTGCCTACCGCTGCGGCCGCCGCACTCATGTTCACCGCAACCGGCGCTGCCGTTGTCACCACCTCCAAGACCCAGCCCGCCGGCCAGAACGCCACGCTCGCCGCTGCATCACTCCAGGCCGCGGCTGTCGCTGGCCAGCTCCACGACCCCCGCCTCCAGGCGATCGAGGACAACGCCCAGGACATCGCCCGCGAGAACGGCGGGGCGCGGGTGGCCCGCGCTGCCGAGCGGAGAAACCTCGCGGCCCAGGAGCTGCAGGACGCACGCGTTGCCCAGGCGCACAGCTGGCAGCTACCGATCAAGAACTACGTCATCTCGTCCGGCTACGGCATGCGGTGGGGACGCCTGCACGCGGGTGAGGACTTCGCGACCCCGGTGGGCACGAACCTGATCTCCATGTCGACCGGCACAGTCACCTTTGCGGGCCAAGAGTCGGGCTACGGCACCATCGTCAGAATTCGCTACTGGGACGGCACCGTCAGCTACTACGGCCACATGTCAAGCGTCTCGGTCAAGGCTGGCGAGCCTGTGATGCCCGGTCAGCTTGTCGGACAGTCCGGCAACACCGGCGAGTCGACGGGCCCCCACCTGCACCTCGAGATCCACCCCAACGGCGGCCAGCCTGTCAATCCGCTGCCGTGGCTCACGGATCGACGGATCGCGTTCTAGCAGATCTCGTCACCCGCCAGAACGCCTTGCATCAGCCCTGGTCGGTGTACGCGACCAGCAGGACGCTTCAGAGCTTCTCCAGCGGCGCATAGCGAAGCAGCAGTCGTTTGACTCCGGTGTCAGCCCCGAAATCGACGTGAGCCATGGCCTTCTCGAGCTCGCCCTCGACCCTCACCACCGTGCCGAGGCCGAAGGAGTCGTGGCTGACCCGATCGCCCGATCGCAGCGAGATCATCGGACGGTTGCCCGGGGACCGCACCCCCGGCCGGCCGGCCAAGGTCGCAACTGCAGGGGTCGATGAGGACCTCATGCCGGTTGTCTCGGTCCGTTGCCAGTCGATCAGCTCGGCCGGGATCTCATCGAGGAAACGTGACGCCGGGTTGTACTGAGGGGAGCCCCACCCGGAGCGCACGATCGCCCTCGACAGGTGCAGCCGCTCCCGGGCGCGGGTGATCCCGACGTAGGCGAGGCGCCGCTCCTCCTCGAGCTCCTTGGGGTCGGCGAGCGATCGCCGGTGCGGAAAGGTGCCATCCTCCATGCCGGTGAGGAAGACAACCGGGAACTCCAGACCCTTGGCGGTGTGCAGAGTCATCAATGTCACCACGCCGTTGTCTTCGGCTTCGTCAGAGCCGTCGGGGATCTCATCGGCGTCAGCGACCAGGGAGACACGCTCGAGGAAGTCCTGAAGCGAACCGCCAGGTTCGGACTCGTCGAACTCGCGGCCGACGGCCACCAGCTCGGCGAGGTTCTCGACCCGGGTCTCATCCTGCGGATCCTGACTCGCGCGGAGCTCGGCAAGATAGCCGGTCTGCTCGACGACGGCCTCGAGCAGGTCCCCCACCCCCGAGCCGCCCTCGTGCACCGTCCGCAGAGCTTCGAGCAGGGACGTGAACGTGGTGATCGCCGCGATGGACCGGGTCGCAATACCCGGAGCGTCCTGGGGGCGACCCAGTGCCGCGACGAACGGGATGCGCTCGCGCTCGGAGAGCTGCGCGATACAGGCCTCTGCTCGCTCACCGATGCCCCGTTTGGGGACGTTGAGGATGCGTCGCAGGTTGACCGTGTCGGTGGGGTTGGAGATGACCCGCAGGTAGGCGAGCGCGTCCTTGACCTCTCGGCGCTCGTAGAAGCGCGTCCCGCCAACAACCTTGTAGGGCAAGCCAACTCGAACGAAAACCTCTTCGACGGCACGCGACTGGGCGTTGGTGCGATAGAAGACCGCCACGTCCTTGGGCTTCACACCGTGCTCGTCGCCGAGGCTGTCGATCTGGCGGGCGACAAACGCAGCCTCGTCATGCTCGGAGTCGGCGACGTAGCCCACGATCTTGGCGCCGTCACCGGAGTCGGTCCACAGGTTCTTGGGCCGACGATCGGAGTTCTTGGCGATGACGGCGTTGGCCGCGCGCAGGATGGTCTGGGTCGAGCGGTAGTTCTGCTCGAGCAGGATGGTCTGCGCGTCGGGGTAGTCCTGCTCGAACTCGACGATGTTGCGGATCGTCGCGCCGCGGAAGGCGTAGATCGACTGGTCCGCGTCGCCGACGACCGCGAGCTCGGCCGGCGGAACGGGCTGGGACTCGCTGTGTGAATGGCCGACCAGCTCGCGAACCAGCTGGTACTGCGCAGTATTCGTGTCCTGGTACTCATCGACCATGACGTGCCGGAAACGCCGGTGGTAGTACTCGGCGACGTCGGGGAAGGCCTGGAGGATGTGGACCGTCGTCATGATCAGGTCGTCGAAGTCCATGGCGTTGGCCTGACGCAGACGCGCTTGGTACAACCGGTAGGCCTCGGCGACCATGCGCTCGTGATGGTTTGCCTCGCCCAGTCCGGCCGCGTAGGTCTCTTCGTCGATCAGCTCGTTCTTGAGATTGGAGACCTGAGCCGAGAAGGACCTCGGCGGATAGCGCTTGGGATCCAGGTCGAGGCTGCGCATGACCATCGACATGAGGCGCTGGCTGTCGGCGGCGTCATAGATTGAGAAGGTCGACTTCAGACCAACGTGGGATGCCTCGCGACGCAAGATGCGCACACAGGCAGAGTGGAACGTCGAGACCCACATTGCTTTGCTGCGCGTGCCAACGAGCGAGGCGACGCGTTCGCGCATCTCGCCGGCGGCCTTGTTGGTGAAGGTGATCGCGAGGATCTGCCCCGGCTTCACGTCGCGAGCCGCCAGGAGGTAGGCGATGCGGTGTGCCAGCACGCGGGTCTTGCCCGAGCCGGCGCCTGCGACGATCAGCAGCGGCGCGCCCTCATGGGTGACCGCGATGCGCTGCTGCTCGTTGAGCCCCTCGAGCAGCGCCTCCGGGTCGCGGCTGACCACCGAGCCGGTATGCCGGTCATCACCGTCCCGAGGCGCCTCGCTGCCCGCCTGCGCCCAGGTGGGGACGCCACGTTCATCCACCTCGCCGGTGGCGGCGGCAGGGCTGATCCGGGGCAGGGGGAAGTCGCCGAAAAGAGTGCTCATCGTGAGTTCCAGCCTACGTCGCGGCGGTGACAGCACCGGACACGATCTGCCCGCCTTCCGCGCCGGCGACGCCGGAGTCAGTCGTTCTCGGAGCTGCCTGACGGAGAGAGCGTCGTGGAGCCGGCGACGTGGGACCAGGTGGCAGTGGCGCCGGAGTGCCCGATCTGGACGGCCTCGACGACGGTCCCGGCCGCGAAGAGCACTGCGCCCACAGCCAGCGCGAGAGACACCCACTTCGGGTCGCGGGGAGACGTGGCCTCTCGCTCGTCCCAGCCCCACCACAGCAGGACGGCCGCGACGACCGCGAGCCCGAACACCCAGGGCAGCAGGCCCTCGGCCATCTCGATGTGGGTCTCGATCAGCGGAGTCTCCGGGATCCGCTCCTGAAGAGCCTCGCCGGACTGGGTGGAGAGCGGCACAAGAAACAGCGCCACCAGGACGAGGCCGAGCGGCAGGAACCTCGCCCACCGACGGAACGCCGGCCACAACGCTGCCACGGCGACCACGAGCGCGGCGCTGGGGACGATGACCTCTGTCGCATGGACAACGAGGGGGTGCAGCGGAAGACCGGCGACGAGGTCGAACATCATTCTCCTTGAGGAGGTGCCGCAGCACGTGGCACCACGGCTGGATCACGGACGATGCCCTCAACCGGCCCTACATGGGGCCGATCAATCGGAACGTAGCACGCGGCATACGGACAGTCAGCCGATTGACCAAGCGCGGGCCTGGGCCATCAATAGGGTCGGCACATACGCTGAGTCGGGCCATCGATAGGGTCGCCACATGGGGCTCGAGATCGGCGAGATCAGGCACTCCTTCGGTGACCTGATGGCCCTCGACGGAGTGACATTTGACGTCGTGCCCGGGGTGATCACCGGACTGCTCGGACCCAATGGTGCGGGCAAGACGACGTTGCTGCGGATCATGCTCGGGGTCCTGAGCCCCGACAGCGGCAGCGTCCGGTACGACGACCGGGCGGTTGACGACGAGGACCGCCGCCGCTGGGGTTACATGCCGCAGGAGCGCGGGCTCTACCCCGGGATGCCGGCCGGCGACCAGGTCGTCCACTTCGGGCGGTTGCACGGACTGTCCCGCAGCGATGCGACGCGCAGAGCCAAGGCACTGCTCGAGGAGCTGGGACTCGAAGGCCGGTGGAAGGACCGGACCGACAAGCTGTCCGGCGGTATGCAACAACGCCTCCAGCTGGCTACCTCCCTGGTGCATGACCCCGAGGTCATCGTCCTCGACGAACCGTTCAGCGGTCTGGATCCCGTGGCCGTGGTGAGCTTGTCCGAGACCCTGCGCCAGCGGGCCCGAATCGGGTGCACGGTGCTGTTCTCCAGCCATCAGCTCGATCTGGTGCAGGATCTCTGCGAGGACATCGCCATGGTCGACCGCGGACGGACGGTGCTCCTGGGCAGTGTCGCCAGGTTGCGTGCGTCTTCCGGCAGACGGCAGCTGAGACTGCACGTGGAGCCGTCGAACCGCGACTGGCTGAGCGCATACCCCCGTGTCACCGTGGTCAGCGACCAGGCCGACGATCTGCGCCTCGAGGTCCCCGACGGCATCGATCCCCTCGACCTGCTCGACGCCGCCCGGGCTGGCGGCCGGGTGGACGACTTCGGGCTGGACCTGCCCACGCTGTCGCAGCTGTTCCTCGCGGCCGCCGACCGGCCCCTCGACCAAACGGTGGTGAGCTGATGCGCAACTGGTGGCAGGGCACACGTTTGGTCGCTGAACGCGGACTGGTCGAGAACCTCAGGTCGCGGGCCTTCAAGCTCGTCACGGGGCTGTTGCTGCTGATGTCCATCGCCGCAGTCGTGCTGCCGCAGGTCCTCGGCAACGAACCCACGACATACACGCTCGCCACCGTCGGCACAGCCCCCGCCAACGTGCGGGCGGTGTTGGACGCGGCGGGTAAGTCAGCCAAGTTCACCGTCAAGTACGTGTCGCGCAACGCCGCCGACGACGTCCGGCTGGCCGTGCGCAACGGCGACGCCTCAGCCGGGCTCGCCGGCGACAAGCTCTACACCGAGGCCAAGGGAGGAGGAACCTTCCCTGTCCTCGTAGCCCAGGCTGTGGTCAGCCTGGAGACATCGCGCCTGTTGGTCGAGGCGGGGCTGAGCCCCCAGCAGATCACAGCTCTCCGGTCGGTTCGGCCGCCCGAGCAGATCGCCGTCGGGCGGCTCGACAGCGAGGGACGCGCCGGCACCGGTTTCGCCGTCGGGATCATCCTGTACCTGGCGATCACCTTCGCCGGAACGGCCATCGCCACCACGGTCGCCATGGAGAAGTCCACGCGCATCTCCGAGGTGCTGCTCTCCATCCTGCGTCCCAGCCAGGTGCTCGTCGGCACCGTGGTGGCCATCGGCACGGTCACGCTGTTTCAGCTGCTCGTCCTCGCAACGCCATTCGCGGTCGCGGTGCAGGTCACCGACAAGATCGGCCTCCCCTCGGTCGCGGCCGCAGACATCGCACTGGCGGTCGTGTGGTTCCTGCTGGGATTCGCGCTCTTTGCATTCCTGTTCGCGGCTTCGGCAGCCCTCGTCGACAAGATCACCGAGGTCAACTCGGCGATCCTGCCGGTCACGATGACCCTTGTTGTCGGCTACATGCTGGCGATCACGGTCGTCACCTCGGACCCCGGCAGCGGGTGGAGCGTCCTCATCTCGTTGTTCCCGTTCAGCGCGCCGATGGCGATGCCGATCCGCTGGGCCGCCGGCGAGGTCCCCGTCTGGCAGCTCCTGCTCGCCATGGCGCTGACTGCCGCCACCGCAGTGCTGCTCGTCTCGCTCGCCTCGTCCATCTACCGGCGCGCCCTGCTCATCACCGGCCACCGGGTGAAGCTCCGCGAGGTGTTGGGCGGCCGGGCGCTCTCCTGACGCCGGAGCCGGCCAGAGCCTGACCTACGCTCGGACCCGTGACGAGACGGCCGACACGGCATACCGAACCCGGCATGGAACAACAGCGAGCCAGGTCCTTCAGACCCGCCGAGCCGGATGACGTGCCGGCCATCCTCGGACTCGTCCACGAGCTCGCCCTGTACGAGAAGGCACCGGACTCGGTCGAGGCGACCGAGGCCCACTTCCGGGCCGCCCTGTTCCCGGACGGGCACGCCCCCACGGCATTCGCACACGTTGCGGTGCTGGACGGCACGGTCGTCGGTATGGCGATCTGGTATGTCACGTTCTCGACGTGGCTGGGGCGCAGTGGCATCTGGCTCGAGGACCTGTTCGTGCTGCCGCAGCACCGAGGGTCCGGCCTGGGCAAGGGGCTGCTGGCGGCGCTTGCGGCAGTGTGCGCCGAACGTGACTACGGCCGGCTCGAGTGGTGGGTACTGAAGTGGAACACCCCGTCGATCGGCTTCTACGACTCGATCGGCGGGCAGCCTATGGACGAGTGGCTCACCTATCGGCTCGATGGCGAGGATCTGGACGCACTGGCCGAGACTGCCTCGCCGACCTGACGCGGACCGAGGCTGAGCTGGTCGGACCAAGACGGTGGCCCAGCGCCGACTGTGATCCAAACTGCTGTGATCCAACTACGCTGACGCCATGACTGAGCGGACCTTCGGCCAACCGGCGACGCCGCGGCCCGATCACGACATCGAGCGGGTTCTCGTGGTTGCGGCCCACCCGGACGACTGTGACTTCGGGGCGGCCGGAACCATCGCCGGCTGGGCCGACGCCGGGCTGAGTATCACGATCCTGTTGTGCACGCATGGCGAGCAGGGCGGGTTCGACGACACCAACCGAGAGCAGATGCCGGCCATTCGCGAGCGCGAGCAGGTTGCGGCGTCCGCGATCCTCGGTGTCAATGACGTTCGATTCCTTCCCGGCCATCGCGACGGCTGGCTCGAGCCCTCATGGGAGCTGCAGCGCCAGATCGTCGAGGTGATCCGCGACGTCAAGCCGCAGCGCGTCCTGATCCAGTCCCCGGAGCGCTGGTACAACCGGTTCCAGGCCTCCCATCCGGATCACCTTGCCGCAGGCGAAGCCGCCATCCGTGCCATCTATCCGGCCTCCGAGAACCGTTTCGCCTGGCCCGAGCTGCTCGAGCAGGGCCTGGAGCCGTGGCACGTGAACGAGGTCTGGATCATGGCCCACCCGAACATGACCCACGCCGTGGACATCACCGACGCCTTTGATCGTAAGGTCTGCGCACTGCAGGCTCATGAGTCGCAGACCGGGCATCGCGGCGATCAGCTGGAGGACTTCCTGCGCGGCTGGGCCAGCGGGATCGCCGAGGTGTTCGGACTCGGCGAGGGCCGGCTGGGCGAGTGCTTCCACATCATGGATCTGGGCTGAGCCGGTGAGCTGGTGAACATTGACGCCCTGTTGATCAGCGTCTCCCCCGTCGTTGTCTACGTCCTGGTCGCTCTCGTGATCGGGCTCGAGAGCATGGGCATCCCGTTGCCCGGAGAGGTGATCCTGGTGTCGGCGGCGCTGTTGGCCACGCGCCAGGATCTCGACATCTCCGCCGTATGGATAGCCGCGGCGGCGACTGGCGGGGCCATCGTCGGCGACACCATCGGCTACCTGGCCGGGCGACACTGGGGTGAGCGGATGTTCGACGTGCTCGGACGCCGGTTCCCCAAGCACGCAGGCCCCGATCGCCTCGCCTTCACCGAGCATGTGTTCGCGCGGTATGGCGTGTGGGCAGTGTTCTTCGGCCGTTTTGTGGCGTTGCTTCGTATGTTCGCCGGCCCAGTCGCCGGTGCGCTGCACATGCCCTACCCACGCTTCCTTGCCGCCAACGCGCTCGGTGGGTTCGTGTGGGCCAGCGGGACCACCGCCGCGGTCTACACGATGGGCACCCGCGCCGAGCAGTGGCTCCACGAGTCTTCCTGGATCGGACTGGCCGTGGCCGTCGGCGCCGGCATCGCTGCCTCAACCGTGTTCAGGCGACGGCTGGAACGTGCGGTGGTACGGCATGCGGCTGAGCGGATGTCCCGCTCCGATCAGCTCTCGGCGGTCGACTCATAACAGGTGCCGTCCGACGGCCCACGCCGTCAGCTCGTGTCGTGAGGACAGCTGCAGCTTGCGCAGCACCGACGACACATGCGTCTCAACGGTCTTGATCGAGATGAAGAGCTCCTTGGCGACTTCCTTGTACTGATAACCGCGGGCGATGAGCCGCATCACCTCGCGCTCACGGGTGCTGAGCCGGTCGAGCTCCTCGTCGATCACGGCGACCTCACCGGCAGCGGCGCCAAAGGCATCAAGGACGAAACCTGCCAACCGGGGGCTGAACACGGCATCGCCGTCCGCGACCCTTCGAATGGCGCTGGTCAGGTCGGGGCCGTTGATCGTCTTCGTAACATATCCACGAGCCCCCGCCCGGATGACCGCGATCACGTCCTCCGCCGAATCGGACACGGACAGCGCCAGGAAGCGCACCGGGACACCGGATTCGGTGGTGACACCGCCCGATCCGGAGATCACGTCACTGCCGCCATTGCCGTTGCCTCCCGGCAGATGAACATCGAGCAGGACAACATCGGGTCGTGTCTGCGCCACCACGGCGATCGCGCTGTCGACGTCAGCAGCCTCCCCCACGATCAGCATCGACTCGTCAAGCTCGGCCTTGACACCTGACCGGAACATGCGGTGGTCGTCGACCAGGACGAGGCGGATCGGGGCGGGCTGGGGCGACCTTGGTTCGGACATCAGCGCGGTCCTTCGGTATCGGCTTGCACTTCGGCGTCGGTCCGCGCGTGGCTGTCGGTCAGCGCCTCGGTGTCATTCTGCTCATCGGGCTGTATCTGAGGATGTCCCCCGGGAGCGGTCACTGGCAGGGTGATCGAGACCTCTGTGCCCTGCTCGAGCCGGCGCAACGTTGCCACGCCGCCATGCCGTGACATGCGACCAACGATCGACTCGCGAACGCCGAAGCGATCCAGGGGAACGGCATCCAGGTCAAAACCCGGACCGTGGTCCCGGACAAACGCCTCAACGGACTCGGAACCCACCTCGACATAGGCGGATACCGGCGCGGCGCCATGCCGGACAGCATTGAGCAAGGCCTCGCGCAAGGCCCGCACCAGCGCGGCCCCACCGACATCGAGCGGTCGATCGCCGGTGACCACCAGCTCGATCGGCATGCCGTGCAGGTCCTCCACCTCGTGCGCGACCTCCGTCACTGCGGAACCAAGGCTGGCTTGCGAGCCGAGCGGGCCGGCATACAGCCAGCCGCGAAGCTCACGCTCCTGGGCGCGCGCGAGGCGAACCACCGCGGCGGAGTCGCCCGCCTGGCGCTGGATCAACGCCAAGGTCTGAAGAACTGAGTCGTGCAGGTGCGCGGCGATGTCTGCCCGCTCGGTCTCACGGATACGTTGCGCCTGCTCGGCTCGTAGATCGGCCCAGAGCCGCACACCCCACGGCGCCGCGACGAGAGCAACGCCGGCAAGAACCGCCACGGCAGGGATCCCCACCTCCCACAAGCCGGAGAACCCGCGACCCTGAGTCACCAGCACAACGACACCAACCGTCGCCAGTGCGATGCCGATCCCCAGACGTACCAAGCCTGCTCGTCGACCGGCGCGGCCCGTGTCACCGACCAGCCATCTGCCCCGCTCGGCATCGTCGAGCTGTGACCAGGCGAGGACCGCTCCCCCGACGACGGTCAGGATCGGGATGAGCAGGCCGAGGCGCAGGTTGACGCCACGCTGCTGGGCCACGAGCACCCCACCGACGAAGAGAAACCCCAGACCGACCACGAGATTGCGCACAGGCTCGTTCGTCGGTCGACCGACTGCCACAGCATCGGTGCGGGCGACAAGGGTGGCGCCCAGCGACTGAGGCGTCAGTGCCCACAAGAACAGGTATGCCGCGATGCCCGCACCGCCCGCAAGACAGGCCAGACCGAACGCCAGACGTACGTGCCGCACCTTGAGCCCGAGGTGCTGGGCAAGCCCTGCACAGACCCCCGCGAGGTACCGGCCCTGGACGGGACGCTCCAGCCGGCGCACGCGCCGACGCTCGCCGGAGGTCATCGGCGGAGGCGGAACCTCGTATGGCGTGGGCACGCCATCCATCCTTGCCCACATCGGGGGCGAAGTGAGCCCGGACAGCACGATCTCAGGGTCGGTTCAGGGTCGGGTCAGGGTCGAACCTGATGGCGAGCCGATGCGCGGCAGCCAAGAATCAGAGACATGAGCGAACAAAACACATCCCACCCGCAAACGGGAATGGACAGGTTCTTCAACGCCTTGCGCAGCATAGGCATCCGACGCCGCACCCATGACAAGTGGATCGCCGGCGTCTGCTCGGGTCTCGCCGACCGGCTCGGCATCGATGCGGTCATCGTCCGAGTTGCCCTGGTAGTCATCACCATGCTGGGAGGTGCCGGCATCGCCATCTACCTCGTCGCCTGGGCCTTCCTGCCCAATGACAGGGACGAGATCCCGGCGCAGCGAGCGCTGCGCGACGGACACGGCGGCTCCATCGTCCTGCTCGTCTTCGCGGGGCTGGCGCTGTTCGGCGACTCGGCGTTCGGCGGAACCTGGTGGAGCAACCGCCCCGGATGGGGGTTCCCGTGGGGGTTGGCCCTCGTCGGCCTCCTGATCTGGTGGCTGGTTCAGCGCTCTGACAACCTTCCTGACGCCGACCAACAGCTGATGCACCAACAGCTCGGCACGCCGACCACCGGAGTCCCGACCACCGGAGTCCCGACCACCGCTGTCCCGACCACCGCTGTCCCGTCGCCAGCAGCCTCCGGGCCGGCGATGGCCACCGGCGGCCCGACTCGATACACCGCCTCCCCGGCATCGGCTGGGCCTGGTCCGGTCGCCTACAACCCGGCTTCCTACAAGAGGTTGGGTCGCCGATCCGGCGGTCCGCTGATGGCCCTGATCGCCATCGGGCTGGCACTTGCGACCTACGGCTCCCTGATCTGGGCGGGCAACGAGCTCAACTGGGCCGGAAGCCACCAGGCGATCGCGTTCGCCGGCTCCTTGGCGGCGATGGGGCTACTGATGGTCGTGCTCGGATTCGCCGGCTGGCGGCCCGGATTCGTCACCTTCCTGGCCATCGTCCTCTCGATCGCGGCCTGGTCGAGCGCCGTCGTCCCCACCGGTATCCACCTCGGCGGACGGATCGGGGACTCAATGTGGACACCGACGTCGGTAGCCGGTGACGCCAACTACCAGCTGGGCGTCGGCAACGGCGTACTGAATCTCAGCGGGCTGCCCACCGAGGGTCTCACTGAAGCCAAGATCCCGGCATACGTGGGGCTCGGCGAGCTGAAGGTGGTGGTCCCGCAGGACCTGACCGTCAAGGTCGTGGGCCACGTTGGCCTGGGCGAGATTCTGCTGCCGAACGATGTCAGCACCAGCGGACAAAGTGGCTCAGACGTATCCCGGACAGTCACGATCGGCGACGGGCCGACCGAAGTCGTGGTCGATGCCGGAGTCGGCATCGGAAAGCTCACTGTGGTGAAGGAGTAGGACGATGGAAACGAACACACCTGGTACGCCGTCAACCCCGGAAGGCACCGCGATCCAGGACCGCGTCCATGCGCCCGCACGTCCGAAGGGACCGAACGCCTCGGCGATCGTGGCCGGGCTGGTGGCAATCGTCCTGGCCGGACTGATCATCGTCAACGAGACCACGACCTGGAACGTCGACTGGTCAGGGCTGGGGCCGGGCGCGATCGTCGTCGTCGGTGTCGTGCTCGCGGTGATCGGAGCCATCGGCCTGGTCCGGCGTCACGACGACGTCTGACAGGAGGGATCGCCAGCTGGACGTGATGTCGAGCCGGTCGAGATCGATCGGGGGCACCCAGGCCGCAGAGGCCGTGGTGCCCCCGACGTCATGCACGACCGGCTCGGTCGGCTCCGGACAGACCGCGCGGAAGACGACCCGAACGGCGTGGAAGTCCTCGAGCCGACCGGTCGGTGCGCGTCCGATCCAGTGACTGGTCCGGATCAGCGCGAGCTCGCTGACCTCGATCACCTGACCGGTCTCCTCCCACGCTTCGCGGACCACAGCCAGCACCGGCGCTTCGCCGTCATCGATGCCCCCACCCGGCAGGCCCCACCGGCCTTCTGCGTTGGTTCGGTCCGAGAACTGCGTCATCAGCACACCACGCGCGCTGGTCACCAAGGCGTAGGCCGCGACGCGTTGGTGAGGCTCGGGAACCTCTCCCTCGGACACCACCAGATCGTGGTCCCGGCGCGTTCGCGCCCGCTGGTCGAGCGGGGAGGCCGGGCGAGGCTCAACCTCGAACGAGAGTGTCAACACATGCATTCCGGCCGTATGGCTCGTGAGGTCTCGTACCCGCCGCACCTCCCAGCCATGCTCTGCGAGCAGTGCTGCGGGATCGTCCCCGTGCCCGAGCACAAGACGCACAACCTCTGCGCCCAGGAGGTCGACGCCGACCACCACAAGCCGTGGGGGTTCCCGGCGCCATGGGCCCGGCGGCTTGTCGCCGGTCGTCAACGCCGTGATCCCCTCGCTGTCCCGGCCAACGCGATGGCGCGGCGGTACTCCGCCTCGGCGGCATCCAGGATGTGGGCCCAGGACTGCTCCGGAGCGGTGCTGCGACTGTATGCCGCCATCGATCCCCGGAGCTCATCGTCGATGATCAACCGGGCGATGGCCCCGGCCATCGCCTCGTCATCCGCAGCGAGATATCCATTGAGCCCGTCCTTGATGAACTCATCCAGGCCGCTGCCCAACCGACCGACGACCGGCAGCCCCACCGTGCGCGCCTCAAGGGCTGCGATCCCGAACGACTCCAAGGGCGCAGGCGCCACATAGATGTCGGCCGCGGCATACGTCGCGCGCACCTCATCGCGACTCACCCGACCGGACAGCCGGACCCAGCCACCCATGTCGTGGGTCTCGATGAATCGCTCGAGCCGGCCGCGGTCAGGACCATCGCCAAGGATCTCCAGGCTGATGGCGGTCTCGGCCGGCACCAGGGCGCGAACGCGAACCATGATGCGCAGCAACGGTATTGGTCGCTTGCGCGCCGCCAGCCGCATCGCCGTCACCACGCGAACACCTTTGCCCGTATCCCGTTCCGGGACCTCGTCCGACGGGCTGGCCCAGCGGTCGACGTCGATGCCGTTGCACAGAACATTGACGACACTGTCCACGCCCACGATTCGCTGCAACGGCTCTGCTGCCACAGCCGATACGGCGCTCATGGCCACACCGCGAGAAGCCCACCGGCGTACGTGCCTCGTGGCACGGAATACCGGCTCGAGCGCGCCCAGCATGCAGTGCCATGTCATGGCGGTCGGCAGACCCATGCCCGTGGTGACACGCGCGCAGTCGACGGCGAAGGGGCTCACGACACCCATATGGATATGCGCGACGTCGAACCCGCCCTCTGCCAGACGTTCGCGCAGGAGCCTCGGAGCCAGGGGGTTGACGGGCAGCTCGAACGGCAGCCTGAGGGCCAGTCGGTGGACGGCAACGCCATCAACCTCGTCGACGTAGCCCCCCCGTTCGCCATGCATGCCCGGGGTTGCCGTCAGCACCACGACCTCGTGCCCTCGCTCGATCAGGCGGGCAGCCAGGTCATGGACCTGCACCTCGATGCCGCCCAAGCGCGGGAGGTAGCAGTCAGACAGCAGCGCGATCTTCACGTAACTCAGCCTCGCATGCGACAAGATGGGGCCTGATGGCGCACACCCTGTTGGCTTTTCACGCCCACCCCGACGACGAGGCTCTGCTCACCGCCGGGACGATGGCGCGTGCGGCAGCAGAGGGTCACCGAGTCATCCTGGTGGTGGCGACCGACGGCAACGAGGGGCTCGCCGCGGACAGCTTCTCTGCTGGTGGCCGGCTGGGTGAGCTCCGGCTCAACGAGCTGCGTGAGAGCGCACGGGCGTTGGGTGTGGCCCGGGTCGAGCACCTTGGCTATGCCGACAGCGGATCGGGACCACAGCCCCTGCCCGACGCGCCAGGGCGGACCCGGTTCGTCCGGGCGGATGTCGACGAGGCCGCGGGGCGCCTGGCCGACATCCTGCGGGAAGAGTCCGTTGACGTCCTGCTGACGTATGACGCCAACGGTGGATACGGGCATCGTGATCATGTGAAAGTCCATGAGGTCGGCGCGCGGGCGGCAGAGCTGGCGAACACCCCGCGGGTGCTCCAGGCAACCGTGCCCCGCGACGCGCTCTGTCGCGCGATAGACCTTGCCGGCAAGGTCTATCGCTTCCCGGCAACGTTCGACCCCACCACCTTCGACCGCTCCTACAGCTCCCGAGCCGACATCACCCATCGGGTCAACGTCCGGCGCTACGCCTCCGCCAAGCGGGCGGCGATGCGGGCCCACGCCTCCCAGTCCAGTGCCGAAGGCGGAGCCGACCGCACTCTCGCGGCCTTCCTGAGGATCCCGCGGCCCCTCTTTGACGTGGTTTTCGGCCGCGAGTGGTTCGTCGATCCAGCCCATCCGCCAGGTGCCCCGATCTCCCGGGACGTCTTCGCCGGTCTTGCCTGACGGCTGGGGGGAGGCCGCGTGACGGATAACGGTTCGATGTCTCACAGCCTGCGCCCGTCCCGCAAGCGGATCATTCAAGGCGTGCTGGGCATGCTCCTGGCGATCGTGCTCGTCGTCTGGTGGCTGCCGCGGATCGCGCAGACCACGTGGAGCGCGGTGTTCGAGACCCTCAGCCACGTTGGTTTCGGGGCTGTCATGGTGTTGTACGGGCTCATGTGCCTCGGGCTCTGGTTCTACACCTTCACCCTCGCCGGGTCCCTGCCCGGCCTGCGCCACGCGCAGGCGCTCATCGTGAACCTCTGCGGCTCGTCCGCGGGCAACTTCCTGCCTGGCGGTGGTGCCGCTGGGGTGGCCGTCACCTACGCGGCCTTCCGGTCCTGGGGGTTCGCCCGACGCGACATCTCGACCTCCGTCATCGTCACCGGGGTCTGGAACATCCTCGCCCGGATGATCCTGCCCGTGACCGGCCTGATCGCCCTTCTCGTCGCGGGCGGCGACCTGCCCGCTTCGGTGGTCCGGGGCGGACTCATCGGAGCGGCCGCGGGCCTTGCACTGCTCACCCTGTTCATCGCTTCGCTGGCCAGCGAGAAGCTCGCCCGATCTGTCGGCCTGGCGCTCGCTCGGCTCCTGCGTCCAGTCCTACGACGGGTCAACCCCTCCCGCGAGGTGGTCTTCGACAAGCTCATCACTGAACAGCGGGTCCACCTCTTCCGCGTCGTGCGGCACGGGTGGCTCGGGATGACGTTCGGGCTGGTCGGGTACTTCGCGGTCTTCTACGTGCTCTTCTGGCAGAGCCTGCACGCGGTCGGGCTGCGGATGACCTTCTCCCATATGTTCGCCGCCTACGCCGTGGGGCGACTGCTCTCGGCCATCGGCATCACGCCGGGCGGCGTCGGAGTCACCGAGGGCGGTGCCGTGGCCGTCCTGGTCGCGTTCGGCGCCGACCCCGCACAGGCGCTCGCCGGCACGGTCCTGTTCTCGCTCTATACGCACGTGATGGAGATCCCCCTGGGCCTGCTCGCCTACCTCGGCTGGGCGCTCTCGAAGAAGACCACGCCGACGGACCGCCTGCCACGTCCCGATGAGGCGTCCCCCGACGACACCCCCCGCTGACGGTCTGGTCCTCGAGATCTAGCTCCGGCAAGTGACCAGCCCACACCGTCAGGTGGCTCAGCCGACCAGCCTGCGCACCTGCCGGGTCCGGGCCTGGTCGGCAAGCTCATCATCGATACGTCCCGGCAGGAAGGGCTCGCCGAGCGCGCGCTCGACCGCCAGCTTGATGAGGGCGTCGGCCAGAGAAGGGTTGGCCGGCAGCACCGGGCCGTGCAGGTAGGACCCGAACACGTTGCCCGTGACGGCGCCCTCCATGCCGTCGGTGCCGTTGTTGCCCATCCCCGACTTCACCCTGCCGAAGGGTTGCTGGCCCGGCCCCAGCTTCGTTGAGCCCGAATGGTTCTCGTATCCCACCACGTCGCCGAATGCCGTCTCCAGGACCACCGGGCCGACCATCCGCTTGGCATTGCCCTGGGTGGTGACGTCGAGGATTGCGATCCCCGGGAGCCGCTCGCCCTCGACGGTGATGAACGCGTTCCCGAACAGCTGGTACATGCCGCAGATCATCAGCATCGGCGTGCCGTCGGCCGCCAGGGAGCGCAGGACGTCGGCGTTGTGAGCCAGGTCATCCTCGACCCGCGCCTGCCCGCTGTCCTGGCCGCCACCGCCGAGAACGAGGTGCGCGTCCGTCGGGAAGTCGTTCCCCGGGTGGTGCTGATGGACCTCGGGTTCGTAGCCGTGCCAACGCAGTCGGCTGGCCAGAGCGCGCGTGTTGCCGAGGTCGCCGTAGATGCTCATCTCGCGTGGGTAGATGTGAACAATCTTGATCCGACCCTTGCTGGTGACGTCACCGCTGGTTGCGTTGATCGTCGGGCTGATGGCTGCGCTGTTGGTGCTCACGCCTCGTCCTCTCCAAACTTCGCGAGGCCGTAACGTGCGGCCAGGTCGCGGCGCAGCGTCATCATGGCGGTGTACGTGCAGAAGATGCGCTTGGGCTCGTCCCTGTATGCCGTCAGGAAGCGTTCCAGGGCCGGCTCCAGGTCCGGCTCGACCTCGGCCACGGCGACGTCGTCATACTTCAGCCGCAGCGCCATGTCGTAGGCCCGAACACCGCTGGTGAGCGCAACTCCCTTGTCCCGCAGGGACTCGAAGCTCACGTCATACAGCCAGGAGACGTCGCGACCGTCGGCGTAGTTGTCATTGATGGCAACCATCGTGGTGACGGGCGCACTGCCATAGGTGCCCAGCGCGACCGTGAAACCGGCGGGGTTCTTGACCAGGACCAGCTCAAGCGGCTGTCCATCGGCGTCGATGACCTCACCGCGACCGAACGGGGGAGTGACCCTCTCGAGAGCCGAAACGGCATCAACCTCGCGGAACTCGTGCGCCAGCAACGCCTTTGCCGTCGACGTCGCCGCCGTGGCGTTGATCATGGCAGCCAGGCCACGTTGTTTGAGAACCATGGGACCGACCCGCCCGTTGGGGCCGAACCGCACCTCGAAGCTGCGTTCGTCATGAGGCAGGAGCAGACCATCAGCTGTGGTCGGTCGGGGAGGTGTGAACTCATCCCCGAACCGGACGTCGGCCTCCTGCAGCTCAGGGAGCCGATCCGCGATCGAGGGGTCAACACCGAAGTAGCTGACCGTGACTCCGTCGGGAACCCGGCTGGCAATCCTCGCAACGAAGGAGTCGTCGATGTTGAGCACCACGCCAGTCGTCGTCTGCTCCGCCAGCTCGGCGAGCAGCTTGGCCGTGTGGTCGATCTCGGCGAAACGGTCCAGCTGGTCGCGGGCGACGTTGAGCAGCAGCGCGTGGGTCGGCTTCACCTCGGCAGCGAACTTCAGCGCGTGGGCCTCGTCGAGCTCAAGGACGGCGATGTCCGCCCTGAGCCGTCCCGAGAGCGGGATCTCGGCCAGCATCGAGGAGATGACACCCCGGGTGAAGTTGCTGCCAGTGGGGTTCGTGAACACCGTGAGCCCGTGCTCGCGCAGGATCGCGACGAGCATCTTGGTCGTCGTCGTCTTGCCGTTGGTGCCGGTGACCACGACGACGCCGCGAGGCAGGTTCGCGAGCGCGTGGGTGAGGAACCGCGGGTCCAGCCTCTCGACCACCAGCCCGGGCATCGCCGAACCACCACCACGGAGCCTCGCTGCGGCACGCGCGACCTTGCCCGCCGCCACCGCCACCGAAGTCCTGAGCACCGTCACACCCTAACCAAGGCGCTCGCCCTGACCGCCCAGTGCTTCAGGTGGGACGCACTGCCTCAGGGATCCGACTCCGGTCGCATATGAGGTCACGGGGCGCATATCGGGCAGGACGAAAGCGGAGTTTGGGCAGTTCGACGGTGTGCGCGTCGACGGTGTGCGCGCGGTTTGGCCGCTAGCCGCCGACGAATCTGGCGACCGCGTCGTACCCCGTGGGGATGTAGGCGGCGAGGGCAGTGACCTCGACCACGGGCTCAGCGTTGCTGAGGTCCTCGGGACCGTGCTTGGCGAACTCGTCACGCATCGCGTCGGCCAGCTCTTCAGCCACCGGGCGGGTGAAGGGGCCATAGAAGTCGAATCTGTCGCCGTCGGAGCCGTCCGGGTTGGCGGTGTCCTTGCTGCCGACTTTTACGACGTACATGGTCATGGCGCCTCCTCAGGTTCGAGTCGTTCGGGACGACGACTCCTGATCTCCGATTCTTCCTCGATGCGGCGAATCTGGGCCTGAACTTGATCGGCGTGACGGTCGGCCATCATCGTCCTGGCCTCCTCCGACTGCTGCATCTCCATACCCCGCAAGGTGTCTAAGGTCCGGTCGCCCGTCCGTGATCTCTTCTGGCCGCCGTCTTCCCCCTCACACCAACGAGAGGTCGAACGTGCTTCCAGTGGACTCCCTCTTGCTCAGGATGGGGCCCTTCGTTTGTTGTAGGGCCGCTCTCCGTCATCGGTACGAGGTTCAGGGTCATCGGTACCAGGGGCAGTCGAGGGCGACGGGGTCGTAGCAAGCGTGTGGAAGGTCGCTCCCCGTGTTCACGCGAGGTGGCGGTCGGCCACCCGGGCGACGGCAGCAACACTGACCGCGCACGCGAGCCCGATGGCACCCAGCGAGATCAGACCGAGCCCAAGGTCACGCATACCCTCTTGCGGCCGGACCCCCCACATCACCAGCAGCCCGCCCACCGCCGAGGCGCCGATAAGTGCGCCCAGATGAACCGAGACTCGGGTTGCTTTACCGGACACGTGTTGACCGACCAGCGCTGCGATGAGCAGCCCGAGGGCAGCCCACAGCAAGCAGACGAAGGTCGCGGCAACCACGTCCGAAGGCCGGTGCCACCGGCCAAGCACCGTCGCAACCCCGACGAGGGTCGCGGTGGCTGAAACCCCGATCGCCACGATTGACCGCCATGCCGACGGGGCGACGATGACCGCCGCCAGCGCGATCGACAGCGCGACGGTCGTGTGTCCGCTGGGCAGGCTGTTCGGTCCCTGGCTGAGATCAGGGCGGGTGATCACGTGGTACTTGAGGATCTGGGTGGTGACGTTGGATCCACCGATGGCGATCACGGCGCCCAGCGCCAGGTCGAATCTGCGTCTGACCAGGGCGAGTGCCACGCAGGCCAGCAGCGACAGCGCAACCGAACCGACCGACACCCAGGTCAGCCCCTCGTGCAGGCGGTAGAGCGCCAGCCTGGGACTGCCGACCGCGTTCATCGCCTCAGCGTCCAGACGCAGTCCTCGCGAGGTACGCAGTGCCACGTATGTCGTCGCGGCCAGTCCCAGCAGTGCGGCCAAAAGCATCGCTCCCACTGCGGCCAGGAAGGGCCCCCACCGCGTGGGCGCGGTGTCCTGGCTACTCCCCGTCGGCTCAACCCTGGTCAAGTCGCTCAACCAAGGAACCGTGGTAGCAAAAGGAGTTCGCTGATTCTGCTGGTGTATCGGTCATCGGATGCTCCCGCCAAGTCACCTACCACCCTACGAGGTCGCACATGTCTGTCGTGCTGTTGAGGCTGACCGTGGAGGACCGCCCGTATGCACGTCGAGCCCGATGCGGTGTCAGGCGTAGGGAGTCGAGCAAGGACGCATACTGGATTCCAAGTCCGTTTGAGCGGGGTCGGGTGACGTGCCGCGCACCCGGTCAGAACCGCGGTCAAGAGGAGGCGCAAGACCAACCAGATGCTCTCACTCAACGAGTTCCCTGCGGCTCATCAACCGAGGACCACGCGCCGCCGCCCCAGATGGCGCTGTGTCACCGGCCTCTTCGCACTCCTGGTGCCGCTGATCGCGAGCGCCGCGTGCAGCGCCCCGGGATCGCAGTGGCCTTCTGCTGCCCACGCTGCGAACGACACCCAAGGGAACGCCACAACCCCTCGTTCTAGCAGCGCTACGTCCCCGATCTCGGCGACGAGTCAGCTCACCGTGGTGGGGCTCGGCGACTCCGTCACGTCGGCCTCGAACTGTGACTGCCCAGGATTCGTCCACGACTACGCCGACCTGCTGGCCAAGCTCCGCGGCGCTCCTGTGCGGTCGATCAACGTTGGCCAGCCGGGGTTGACCAGCGTTCAGCTCGATCAGCGACTGAACCACGACACCCCCGAGCGGCGCGCCGTGGGCAAGGCAGACATCGTGCTGATCACCGTCGGCGCCAACGACCTCATACCAAGCCTGCGCGCCTGGGACACCGCGGGATGCGACGACACCTGCGCAGCGAGCGGAGTTGACGCGGTCGGCTCACGGATCAGGTCCATCGTCGGCACGGTAGGCACCCTTCGGCATGGGCTGCCGACCCAGGTTCTGGTTACTGACTACTGGAATGTCTTCGCGGATGGCGACGTCGCGGCCGCCAGTCGCGGCCAGGCCTATCTCGCCTGGAGCGACCGGCTCACTCAACGGCTCAATGCCAGCATCTGCCACGCCGCCACCTCCGGCGGAGCGACCTGCGTCGATCTCTACGAACCCTTCAAGGGCAACGGCACTGCCAACCCGACACAGCTGCTCGCCGCAGATGGTGACCACCCCAACGGCGCCGGGCATGCGGCGATCGCCCGCGCACTGCTGGCTGAGACGCGCGGCTGACGCGTCTGGGTCGCTGGGACTCTCGCGGTCCCAAGAGAGCTCAGCCGGGCTGACAGAAAGTCCAGCCCCGGCCCCATCTCGTGGGACCACGACGAGAAGTTGTGCCCGCCCGAAGACTGGAACATCGTCTGCACCTGCAGCGGTGGGCGCACCAGCGAGAGGAACTTCTGTGTGTCCATATAGCCGTTCTGCCCACCCTCGGTGCGTGAGATAGCCACGAACAGGGATGCCGGCGGCGCCGGCAGGTGCGCCAGCCTCCACTCCAGGTCGTTGAGCTTTCGCAGCTCGGACGAGCCACCCCACAGGTCCCCGGTCGTGTTGTCGCGCAAGGTGTGGAAGTACCCCGATAGGACCGCCGCAGCGGGAATCACGTCGGAGTGCATCATGGCGATCTTGGCGGCACAGTACCCACCGGTTGAGTCGCCCATCGCCCCCCAGCCGGTGGGTCGAACCCGGAACGCGGCCGCGATCGCAGCGGGCACATCCTGCGAGAAGTAGGTGAGTGCCTGGGGACCGGCGGGGACGTCAGTGCACTCGGTGTCGCGCGGGAACGTCACCGCGGGGCGCTGCATCACCAGCACCATAGGAGCCGCGCGATGCGCTGTGATCTCGGCCAGGAGATGCTGCGGGTACTGCATCCTGCTGATCAGCTGGGTCTCGTTTCCTGGGTAGCCGCTGAACACCTCAACCGCTGGGAAGTCGTGATTCGCCTGCGCAGGATCGAAGTACTGTGGTGGCAGCCAGACGCTGGCAGTACCACTCAAAGCCGACCTGGCACCATCGATACGCACCTTCACCACACGGCCGCGGACCCGCCACTGTGCGGGCGTGGACCATCCTGGATCCTGCAGCACGTGCACAGCGGTCCGGTCCGAGCGCAGGGTCGGGCCGGCGTGGTCGTTCCCCTGTACTCCGCCGACAACCTGCGGGCGCGGCGCACTCGGGACAACAACGGTCGAGCCGATCAGGTCGGACCACGAGGAGTAGAAGTAGCCGTAGTCGTTCATTGCCGCGGCGACCAGCATCACGGCGGCAAGTTGGCAGCCAACGAGAAGCAGAACGCGTGACCCGACACGCGTGACCCGACGAGCGGGCAGCCTTGCCCACAGCCAGTACGTGGCGGCAGGCAGGCCCACCGTCAGGATCGAGAGCAGCACCAGCAAGGGCTTTCCCAGCAGGGCCATGATTCGCCACCTCCGTCGCGGGGGTCTCGGGCGAACGACCGCGATACGAAGTCAGTGTGTGGTCAGAGTCTTGGCGTTTTCTGAGAAAGACTCACTCCCACTCGATGGTGCCCGGCGGCTTGCTCGTGACGTCGAGCACCACGCGGTTGACCTCGGGCACCTCGTTGGTGATCCGCGTCGAGATCTTGGCCAGCACGTCATACGGCACTCGGGTCCAGTCCGCGGTCATGGCGTCCTCGGAGGAGACCGGGCGAAGCACGATCGGGTGTCCATAGCTGCGGCCATCGCCTTGCACACCAACGGATCTCACGCCGGCCAGCAGGACCACCGGGCATTGCCAGATATCGCGGTCGAGGCCGGCAGCCGTCAGCTCCTCGCGAGCGATCGCATCGGCCGCGCGCAGGATCGACAGCCTCTCGGCCGTCACCTCACCGACGATCCGGATGCCCAGGCCGGGGCCCGGGAACGGCTGGCGCCACACGATCGACTCGGGCACGCCAAGCTCAAGGCCCACCTTGCGCACCTCGTCCTTGAACAACATGCGCAACGGCTCGATGAGCTTGAACTGCAGGTCATCCGGCAGCCCACCAACGTTGTGATGCGACTTGATGTTGGCGGTGCCGGTGCCACCGCCGGACTCCACGACGTCGGGATAGAGCGTGCCCTGGACCAGCCACTCGACCGGGTGGCGTTCAGAGCCTTCGCCCGACCCGTCAGTCGACCCAACCAGGTCGCGTGCCGCCTGCTCGAAGCAGCGGATGAACTCACGGCCGATGATCTTGCGCTTCTGCTCAGGGTCCGAGACGCCTTTCAACGCGGTCAGGAACTGCTCGCGAGCATCGACGACGACCAACGAGACGCCGGTCGCCGCAACGAACTCCTGCTCGACCTGCTCGGCCTCGCCGGAGCGCAGCAGACCGTGGTCGACGAACACACAGGTCAATTGGTCGCCCACCGCGCGTTGCACCAGCGCCGCGGCCACCGAGGAGTCCACGCCGCCCGAGAGCCCGCAGAGCACCCGCCCGGTGCCGACCTGCTCACGGACCGCGGCGACCTGGTCCTCGACCACGTTGGACGCCGTCCAGTCGCCGGCCAGACCGGCCCCTCGGATCAGGAAGTTCTCCAGCACCTGCTGGCCGTAGGTGGAGTGGACCACCTCGGGGTGCCACTGCACGCCATACAGCTTGCGTTCGTCGTCCTCGAAGGCGGCGACGAGGGCACCCGGGCTCGAGGCGGTGACCTTCATACCGGCCGGCGCCTCGGTGACCGAGTCACCATGGGACATCCAGACGGACTGCTCGGCGACCTGGCCGTTGAACAACGTCGAGGAGAGGTCAGTGACCAGGGCCTGGGTCGAGCCGTACTCGCCCAGACCGGTGTGCGCGACCGTGCCCCCGAGTGCCTGGACCATGGCCTGGAACCCGTAACACATGCCGAACACCGGCACCCCCGCCGTCAGCAGCGCGACGTCCAGCGCAGGCGCGCCATCGGCGTAGACCGATGCGGGACCGCCGGAGAGCACGATCGCGGCAGGGTTCTTGGCCAGCATCTCGGCCGCGGACATGGTGTGCGGGACGACCTCGCTGTAGACGTTGGCCTCGCGCACCCGGCGGGCGATCAGCTGGGCATACTGCGCCCCGAAGTCGACGACGAGGACCGGTCGGGCGGCCAGCTGGGCGAGCGATTCAGTCACGGGGCAACGCTACCTGCGCGTCCGCTGTGGCAAGCTGCACCTCCACCTCGCGCGCGACCTTGCGCTCGACGATGAACGGCAGCACCGGAACGAAACCGGACATCATTGTCAGGATCATCCGCGGGAGGCTCCAGCCCACTTTGAAGCCGAGGTTGGCGATGGAGAGAACGAAGACGAAGTAGATGGCGCCGTGGATCGGGCTCCAGACGGCAGAGGGCCCACCCTTGCCGAACCCTCCGTTGATCACAATGATCACGATGAGCACGAACAGTGCAGAGCCCGCCGTGATCGCCATGACCTTGAAGAACCCCAAGGCTTTTCGTGCAGCGGCTACATCGCGTATCGGACGAACCTGCTCAGACATACGTTGCCTCTCCTGTTTCATGTCGTTCAGTGTCATGTCGTTCTGCATCACGTCGTTGTGTTTCGCGTCGTTGTGTCTCATAGTCATCGCGGACCATCCTCCACCACATGTAGCCGGCGAAGAGCGCGAACACCCACCACTGCAAGGCGTATCCCGCGTTGCGCCACGAGAGGCCGCCGCCGACCAGTGCCGGTGGTGGCACCCGTTCGACCGCGGGGGACGCGACCGACGTCAGATCCGGCGCCTCGGCTGTGGCGAAGACAAACGCGTTGTACAGGGTGCCCGGCCACCGGTTGACAAGCAACGACAGGTCCAGGGCGCCCAGCTGCCCATCTGCCGGAGCGGGGGCACCGTGGGCACCGTCAGAAGCGGGGGACTCCCCCGGCGCCAAGGTCCCGGACACGGTGACCTCAGTGCCACGGTCGGGTGCGATGGCCTGCGCGGGATCGGTGACGAAACCGCGCACCACGGCGATCCGGGCGCCGGTCGAGCGGACGACCAGCGGTGTCACCACCCAGTACCCGTGCACGCCCCGCAGGAGACGCGGCGTCACGAGAACCTGCCCGGACCCGTCATACCTGCCGGTTGCGGTGATCCGGCGGCCGTTGCCGTCGTGGGGAAACGAGCCATGCGGGATGAGGACGGTGGCGATGTCGGCGACCGGTTGCGTCGGCGCCGAGCGAACCTCCTGCGCCCGACCCTTGTCGCGAGCGACGTTGAGCTGCCAGAGCCCGAGCATGCCGAACGTGACCATAACCGCGATGACGCACGCCAAGAGCCCCAGCCAGCGGGGTTTCACAGCGGTTCGCAGCACGGGCACAGGCTAATTCACCTGGTCGTCTCGCGGGCATTCCCCCACCGGCATCCGCCCACCGACCGGTATTTCGTTTGTCCACGCCCGCCCACACCCATACGGTGAGAGACGCCATGCAAAGACTGCCCTACCCGGATCCCGGAGTCCCTGACCTGCGCACCCCGCTGCGATTCCTACGATGGGTCGCTCGGGGTCAGTGGCGCACCCTCTCGTGGGGGGTCCTCTTCGGTGTCATCTGGATGGTCAGCCAGGCGCTGTTCCCGGCCGCCGTGGGTCAGGCCATCGACGTCGGCATCATCGCCAAGGACAGACAGGCGCTCATGGTCTGGGGTGGGGTGCTGGTCGGACTCGGCGCCGTCGGCGCGCTCGCCGGCGCGATGCGCCACCGGTTCGCCGTCGAGAACTGGCTGCGCGCCTCCTTCCGGTGCATGCAGCTGATCGGCTACAAGGCTGCCGATACCGGTGAGGCCCTGCCGCGCCGGATGCCGACCGGCGAGGTGGTCGCAACGGTGGCCTCGGACTCCATGCGGCTGGGCGGACTGTATGACGTGTCCGCGCGCTTCGCCGGGGCGATCGTGAGCTACGTCGTCGTGGCGGTCATCCTGCTCAGCAAGTCACGGCCGTTGGGCCTGGTCGTCCTGATCGGCGTCCCTGTTCTGGTCTCGGCCCTCTCGTTCATCCTGCGCCCGCTACAGAGACGTCAGGCGGAGCAAAGAGAACAGTCGGGCAAGCTCATCACCCTTGGCGCCGACACGGTGGCCGGACTGCGGGTGCTTCGTGGCATCGGTGGCGAGCAGCAGTTCCTTCGTCGCTACCAGGAGCAGTCACAGCGGGTCCGCGTTGTCGGGGTCCGGGTCGCCGGTATCCAGGCCTCCCTCGATGCCGCACAGGTGCTCCTGCCAGGAGTGTTCGTCGTCCTGGTGACCTGGCTCGGCGCACGGTTCGCGCTCGACGGGACCATCACCCCGGGCGACCTCGTCCAGTTCTACGGTTACGCCGCCTTCCTGGTGATGCCGCTGCGCACCGCCACCGAGTTCGCCGACCGCGCCACCCGCGCCCACATCGCGGCCCGCAAGATCATCCGTGTCCTGTCCACCGAGCCGGACACGAAAGACGCCACCCGGAAAGCCACCGTCGAACCACCCCATGGCGTGCCCCTGACCGATCCGGCCAGCAACGTCACGATCGCCCCGGGACAGCTGACCGCCATCGTCTCGGCCCGACCCGAGGAGTCCAGGGCACTCGCCGATCGTCTCGGCCGGTTCGGCAAGACCCGCACCGACGTTCACCTCGATGGCGTGGCGATCGCTGACCTGCCTCTGGCCACTGTTCGTCGGAGGATCGTCGTCAGCGAGATCGACCCCCGGCTGTTCACCGGTTCACTGCGCGAAGAGCTCGACCCGCACGGGATCCACGACGACGAGGCGATCCTTTCGGCGCTCATGGTTGCCAGTGGTGAGGACGTCATGGAGGCCCTGCCCAGTGGGCTCGACAGCGATGTCGAGGAACGGGGCCGGTCCTTCTCCGGCGGCCAGCGTCAGCGACTGGCGCTCACCCGCGCACTGCTGACCAATGCCGAGATGCTGGTCCTGGTCGAGCCGACCAGCGCTGTCGACACCCACACCGAGGCCCGTATCGCCGTACGCCTGGCCAGCGCGCGAGCCGGTCGCACCACCGTCGTGATGACATCGAGTCCGCTGATGCTCGACCAGGCCGACGCGGTGATCCTGCTGACGAACGGCATGGCCGCGGCACGAGGCACTCACAAAGAGCTGATGGCGACCAGCCCGGCATACAAGGACACCGTCGTCAGAGGAGGTGCGACCTGATGGCACTGACCACCGAGCCCGTCACGCGCACCCTCCCGATCGCCGACATGGCCTCGGTACGCCGCCACGCGCGCGGGCTGCTGCACGAACACCGGCGGACGATGACCAAGGTGATCGGGCTCCACGCCCTCGCCGCCCTGGCCTCGCTGGTCGCCCCCCGCCTGGTCGGGGAGCTTGTCGACGGCGTCACCCATGGCACCACGCGTGCGCACATCGACACCCTGGTCATCTGGCTGGCCACCTCCGTTGTGCTGCAGACCATCCTCGTGTGGGCAGCGCGGCGTGCGTCCTTCATCATGGGCGAGACCGTGTTCGCCCAGCTGCGCGAGCAGTTCATCTCTCGAGTGACCGCCCTGCCGCTGTCCACCGTCGAACGGGCGGGCACCGGAGATCTGGTCTCCCGGACGACCAACGACGTCGAAGCGCTGTCCTACGTCGTGCGGTTCGGTATCCCCTCGCTGTTCGTCGCCGTCGTGACGACGGTGCTCACCGTGGCGGCTGCCGTCCTGGCCGGACCACTGGTTGCCGTCCCGATCGTGATCGGGGTGCCGATCATGTGGTTCTCGACCCGGTGGTACCTGCGGCTGGCCCCCGCCGGCTACCTGCGCGAGCGCGCGACCTATGCCGTTGCCAACGGGGTCATCAGCGAGACCGTCGACGGCGCCCGCACGGTCGATGCCCTCGGGCTGCGTGCCCGTCGCCGACAGCGCATCGACGACGCCGTCGGCAGCTGCTTCGACGCCGAGGCCTACACCTTGCGGTTGCGAATGATCTGGTTCCCGCAGATCGAGTTCGCCTACCTGCTTCCTGTCGCTGCCACGCTGTTGTGGGGCGGCTACCTGGTCGCCGGCGGCCACACCACGATCGGCGTCGTCACCGCGGTCGTCCTCTATGTGCAGCAGATGGCCGGGCCGCTGGATGAGCTGCTGAGCTGGCTCGACGAGATCCAGGTCGGCGCCACGTCGCTTGCCCGGGTCATCGGCATCGCCGACGTCCCGCCCGACCGCAGCTCCACGGGCGAGTCTCCGCAGGGCCGCGACATCGGCGTGGAGGACGTGCGCTACTCCTACCGCGCCGGACGCGACGTCCTCAAGGGAGTGTCGCTCGAGCTCCGGCCGGGTGAACGCCTGGCCATCGTTGGCCCCTCAGGTGCCGGAAAATCAACACTGGGCCGGCTCCTCGCTGGCATCGACGGACCGAGCGCCGGGCGGGTCGACGTCGGGGGCGTGCGCTTGGTGGACCTCGAGCTCGAGCAGCTCCGCGGCGAGGTGGCGCTGGTCACCCAGGAGCACCACGTCTTCGTCGGGACGGTGGCCGACAACTTGCTGCTCGCCCACCCCGCCGCGACACAGGACGAGCTGTGGTCCGCGCTTCGCGCAGTCGACGCGGACGGCTGGGCCAGCGGGTTGCCCGATGGCCTGGCCACCATGGTCGGCAGTGGCAGTCACGCGCTGAACGAGGCCCAGTCCCAACAGCTGGCGCTGGCCCGACTGGTCCTAGCCGACCCCCACACGCTCGTGCTCGACGAGGCCACCTCGTTGTTGGACCCGCGCGCGGCCCGGCACCTGGAGCGCTCGCTCGCCGCGGTCGTGCAAGGTCGCACCGTCGTCGCGATCGCCCACCGCCTGCACACGGCCCACGACGCGGACCGCGTCGCCGTGGTCGAGGACGGCAACATCACCGAGATCGGCACGCATGACGAGCTCGTCGCGGCGGACGGTGCCTACGCGGCGCTGTGGCGTTCGTGGCGGGACGAGCCAACTGTGCATCCGCGCCGTTAGCAGGTTTCCATCATCGGTGGCGCGCTCTCGACGGCCAACCATGATGGAAACCTGCTAGAGAGCGGCCTAGAGATGGCTCGCGGTCGGGGCGATCGCGGCCAGAGATTCGTATGCCGTGCCTTGCGCCGGGCGCGGATCGGCGCCTCCGCGGTTGGGCCAGAACGACATCGCCCGCTCGGCCTGCGCGGTGATGGTGAGCGACGGGTTGACGCCGAGGTTGGCCGACACCGCAGAACCGTCGACGATGTGCAGGCCCGGATAGCCCCAGACCCGGTGCCACGGATCCACAACACCCTTGGCCGGGTCGTCACTGATGACCGCGCCGCCGAGCAGGTGCGCCGTGAGCGGGATGTCCACGATCTCGCCGAGTGAGCCGCCCGGCAGGGCCCGGACCCCGCCGGCTCGCTCCTGCAACCGGACGGCCAGCTGATGAAGAGCCTTGTGCCCAATCGGGATCCACGTGGGGTTGGGCTCGCCGTGCCCCTGTTTGGAGGTGAGGCCAACCCCACCCCTGAGACGACGCCTGGCCGACACGGTGATCGAGTTGTCCCGCGACTGCATGACCAGACCGATGATGGTGCGCTCGCTCCAGTGTCGGACCGAGGCCGAGCGCAAGAAGTCCACGGGGTGTCGCGCTGACTGGGCAAGGAAACGCACGGGCCGCGGCACCGACCCCCCGCCCTCGACCAGAATCGTGGCAAGCAGCCCCATGGCGTTGGACCCCTTGCCGTACCTGACGTTCTCGACGTGCGTCTCCGCGTCCACGTGGAACGAGGTGGTGATCGCCACGCCCTTGGTCATGTCGATGTCACGCGGCACTTTCGTTGTCATGGCGCCGCCGAGCGCTTCGGAGTTCGTCCGGGTCATCTCACCGAGACGAGGCGAGAGATCACCCAGCCGGCCGTCATACGACATGCGGTGCAGCAGTCGCGCTGTCCCCCAGGCGCCCGCAGCAAACACCACCTGAGATGCCGTGACCGTATGCCGCGCCTTACGGAACCAGGCCCCCGTCGCCTCGGTCGTCACGCGGTATCCGTCGTCGCGGCGGCCATCGTCGATCGGCTCAACAGCGACCACCGTTCGCAGCGGCTCGATCGTGACGCCGAGACGCTCAGCGAGGGCAAGGTAGTTCTTGACCAGGGTGTTCTTGGCGCCAACGCGACAGCCGACCATGCAGTTGCCGCACTCGATGCAGCCGGTGCGCTCTGGGCCGGCCCCGCCGAAGTACGGGTCCGCCACCTGTTCACCGGGCTTGCCGAAGAAGACACCCACGGGGGTCTTGCGGAAGGTGTCGCCGACTCCGAGGTCGTCGGCCGTCTGGCGCATGATCTGCTCGACGGGGCCTTCACAAGGGTTCGTGACCACGCCCAACATCCGGGACGCCGTCACGTAGTGAGGCGCGAGCTCAGCCTGCCAATCGGCGATGTCCGCCCATTGCGGGTCCTGGAAGAACGCGACCGGCGGGACATAGAGGGTGTTGGCGTAGTTGAGGCTGCCGCCGCCAACGCCTGCACCCGCGAGGATCATCACGTCTGGCAAACGGTGGATCCGTTGCACACCAAAGCATTTCAGCCGCGGAGCCCACAGATAACGACGCAGGTCCCACGACGTCTTGGCGAAGTCCTCGTCGGCGAACCTGCGGCCGGACTCGATGACATGGACGCGGTAGCCCTTCTCGGCCAGCCGCAGCGCCGTGACCGAACCACCGAAACCCGAGCCGACCACCACCACGTCGTAGTCATACGCGCTGCCGTCCACGGTCGCCCCTTTCGCCGTCACCTCGTTCGCCGACATCAACGCACTCCCAGCTTCTTCATGGCTCCGAGCGCGACGGTCAGCGTCCTGGCCCAGCGTTCGTCGGAGAGCCCGAACGGCGCGGCGAATCCCACGAGGTGCTGGGCAGTGATGTTCTGGGTCTCGGTGTACTTCGTGATGCCTTCGACGCCGTGGCGCCGCGACAGGCCCGAGCTCTTCATGCCACCCATCGGCGCACCGACGCTGCCCCACGCCGCGGCGTAACCGTCGTTGATGTTGACGGTGCCGGCTCTGACCGACCTCGCGATCCGCCGGCCACGGGAGACGTCCCTCGTCCACACCGAGGCGTTGAGTCCGTAGTCGCTGTCGTTCACCTGACGGATGGCCTCCTCGTCGCTGCCCACCCGGTAGATGGACACGACGGGTCCGAATGTCTCGTCGTCGCGACAGTCCATCGCTGCGGTGACCTCGGCCAGGACGGTTGGCTCGTAGAAGTACGGCCCAACGTCCGGCCTGGCCCGACCTCCGGCGAGAACGACCGCGCCCTTGGATCGGGCATCCTCCACATGGGCACTGACGCGCTCGAGCTGGGCGGCCGAGACAAGCGAACCCATGTCGGCGTCGAAGGTCAGGTCCGGCGACAGCCGCATGGACCGCACCGCCACGACAAGCGCGTCCAGGAACTCGTCGGCGATTTCTTGGTGCAGGTACAGCCGCTCGATCGAGATGCAGAGCTGCCCTGCCGATGAGAAGCACGCCCGCACCGCCCCGTCCACAGCCTTGCCGATGTTGGCGTCCTCGGCGACGTACATCGCGTTCTTGCCCCCGAGCTCCAGGGAGGCGCCGACGAGTCGCCGACCGGCCTTCTCTGCCACCGATCGCCCGGTCGCGGTGGACCCGGTGAAGCAGACGTAGTCCGCAAGCTCGAGCACCGCCCCGCCGATCGTCGGGCCATCGCCGAGCACGACCTGAAGCAGGCCCCCGGGCAGTCCCGCCTCATCGAGCAGGGCAACCGCAGCCAGAGCGGTCAGGGCACTCTGGTTGTCAGGCCGGAGCACCACCGCATTGCCGGCCAGCAGCGCCGGGACCGCGTCGGTGATCGACATCGACAACGGGTAGTTCCACGGGGCGACGATGCCCACCACGCCCTTGGGCTGACGAAGCTCGACCGCCTGGCTGAGCAGCGGGAAAGCCCCCTGTCGACGGCGCGGACGCAGGTATCCGGCCGCGCGACGCGCATAGTGACGGCTCACGATCGCGGTGTCCGCGACCTCCTCGAAACCGTGCGCCCGAGCCTTGCCGGACTCGAGCTGGATGAGGTCGAGCAGCTCGGCCTGCCTCTCGAGCACAAGGTCGTGGAACCGCAGGAAGATTCGGGCTCGTTGCGGCATGGGCGTCCGGGACCACGAGCGCTGCGCAGACCGGGCCGACGCGTATGCCACTGTGACGTCGTCCGGGGTCGACTGAGGTAGCAGCGCGAGGGGGGCGCCCGTCATCGGCGTGTGGGTCAACACGGTCTCGGGCGCTGGTGCACAGACCACCCGGGCCGTGAGGCGGCGAACCAACCCGGGATCGACGACATAGGTCGCCCTGGGGTCTGTTTCGGGATCGGCCAGCAGGTCCTCGGTCATGGATCTCAGGCTAAAGCGCAGCAGTTCCCTTTGCCAGCAGAACGCTGAATCAGTCGAGAGGAATCAGGCGAGCGGGACGATCTCGGGTGCGCCCATGCGTGCGCTGTCAGCGGTCTCGTCATGGGGTTGTTGTTGAGAAGCCCGCTCTGCCTCGACCCTGGCGAGGTAGTGCTCGATCTCCTTGCGCTGCTGTTCCTCGCTCCACCCGAGCACTGGGGCCATGAGCGACGCGGCCGGGGTGGCCGCGGACACCCCCCGGTCCCAGGTCTCGATCGAGATCCGGGTGCGACGGGTCAACACGTCGTCCAGGTGGCGAGCGCCCTCGTGGCTGACGGCATAGACAACCTCGGCCGCCAGATAGTCGTCGGCACCCGAAAGCCCCTCTGCCAGAACAGGATCGGCGACACACAGATCGAGAACCTCGATGGCCAGCGTGCCGTACCGCTGGAGCAGATGCTCAACCCGCGCCACATGAACGCCGTACTTGGCCGCGGTGCGATGGCGAGTGTTCCAGGCGGCGTCATAACCCTCGGCGCCGAGCAGCGGGATCCGGTGGGTGCACGATGCCGGCACCCGACCATCGAGTCCGCGGGCAACCTCGTCGACGGCATCGGCAGCCATCACGCGGTATGTCGTGTACTTGCCTCCGGCCACGACGACGAGTCCCGGGGTCGGGTGGCCGACGACGTGCGTGCGGGACAGCTTGGAGGTGGTCTCGCTCTCGCCGGCCAGCAGCGGTCGCAGTCCGGCATAGACACCCTCGACGTCCTCGCGTGTCAAAGGGGTGGCCAGCACCGTGTTGACGTGCTCAAGGATGTAGTCGATGTCGCGACTGCTTGCGGCAGGATGCGCCTTGTCGAGCGACCAGTCCGTGTCGGTGGTGCCGATGATCCAGTGCCGGCCCCATGGCACGACGAACAGCACAGACTTCTCGGTGCGCAGGATCAGGCCACACTGGGACTGGATCCGGTCACGCGGCACGACAAGGTGGATGCCTTTGCTGGCGCGGACCTGGAACTGCCCGCGCTCGCCCACCATCGACTGGGTCTCGTCCGTCCAGACACCGGTCGCGTTGAGAACCTGCTTGGCGCGGATCTCGATGTCTTCGCCGGTCTCGAGGTCACGGACCTTGACTCCGGTGACGCGCTCACCCTGACGGATGAATCCCGTGACGCGAGAACGGTTTGCGGCCAGTGCGCCGTATGCCACGGCGGTACGGACCACGAACATCGTGTGGCGCGCGTCGTCGACCTGGGCGTCGTAGTACTGCACCGCTCCGACCAATGCGCCCCTGCGCAGGCTCGGCGCGAGCCGGAGCGCGTGACTCTTGGTCAGGTGCTTGTGCCGTGGCACACCGCTCGAGGTGCTCGACACAGCCGCCATGGCGTCATACAGCGTCAGCCCGGCGCCGACATACAGCCGCTCCCAGCCGCGCTGGGTGAGGGGGTAGAGGAACTGGACCGGACGCACGAGGTGAGGGGCGAGACGTTGCAGTAGCAACCCACGTTCCTTGAGCGCTTCGCGAACCAGTCCGAAGTCGAGCATCTCCAGGTAACGCAGGCCACCGTGGATCAGCTTGCTCGAGCGACTCGACGTGCCCGAGGCCCAGTCACGGGCCTCGAGGATCCCGACCGAAAGTCCGCGGGTCACCGCGTCCAGGGCCGCTCCGGCACCCACCACACCCCCGCCGACGATCACCAGGTCGAGCTCGTCCTCCTGCATCGCCGCGAGCGCGCGCGAACGGTCCTGCGGTGAGAGGGCTGCGATGGTGGCCGGTCGCATCCGTGAGCTCCGTCAGCTGCTCTGGTAGGGCGCCACGACGACCTCAACCCGCTGGAACTCCTTGAGATCGGAATAGCCGGTCGTCGCCATGGCGTGTCGCAGGGCGCCGCTGATGTGGGTCGTGCCGTCCGCCTTTCGGCCCGGGCCCAGGAGGATCTCCTTGAGCGGTGCCAGGGCCCCGACCTCGACCCGCTCGCCCCGCGGCAGGCTGGCGTGGTGCGCCTCGGAACCCCAGTGGAATCCGCGCCCCGGTGCATCGGTGGCCCGAGCGAGCGCGGCCCCCAGCATCACGGCGTCTGCTCCGCAGGCGATGGCCTTGACGATCTCGCCACTGCGGCCCAGGCCGCCGTCAGCGATGACGTGTACGTAGCGACCGCCGGACTCGTCCATGTAGTCGCGTCGCGCGGCCGCCACGTCGGCGACCGCGGAGGCCATCGGAGCATGGATGCCCAGCGTCAGGCGCGTTGTGTGTGCCGCGCCGCCGCCGAACCCGACCAGCACCCCGGCCGCGCCAGTGCGCATCAGGTGAAGTGCCGCGGTGTAGGACGAAGCCCCACCAACGATGACGGGGACGTCGAGCTCATAGATGAACCGCTTGAGGTTCA
The DNA here is from genome assembly GCA_012927555.1 of Phycicoccus sp. GTDB lineage: Bacteria > Actinomycetota > Actinomycetes > Actinomycetales > Dermatophilaceae > UBA4719. The sequence goes on along the minus strand of JABBOX010000287.1, from coordinate 27,057 downwards.
GTGGTTCGGCCCGGCTCGAGACGTGCTCGGCCGAGACCGTTGTGCCGCGGATGACGAAAAGATCGCAACCGGCGTCGACAACGGTCTTCCAGAACTCCTGAGTCCGCTGCGGGGAGAGAGCGCCGGCCACGGTGATACCGGCCTCGCGCACCTGACGAATCCGCACGGTGATCAGCTCTGGCTTGATCGGCTCGGCGTAGATCTGCTGCAGTCGCGCGGTTGACAGGGCGGGGTCCAGCCCGGCGATCTCGGCCAACAGGAGCGTCGGGTCGTCATACCGCGTCCACAGCCCCTCGAGGTCCAGCACCGGCAGGCCGCCGAGCTTGCCCAGGGTGATGGCGCTGTCAGGAGACATCACCGAGTCCATCGGCGCCGCGATCACGGGTAGCGGGAAGTGATAGGCGTCGATCTGCCACGAGGTCGAGACCTCCTCGGGGTCACGGGTGCGCCGAGAGGGCACCACCGCGATGTCGTCGAAGGAATATGCCCGGCGCCCACGTTTTCCGCGGCCGATCTCGATCTCATTCACGCGCCAAGGTTACCGGCCAGCGGCCGTCTGTCAGCGGCGCCCGCGCCAAAGACGTCAGCGCCGGCTGTAGTTGGGTGCCTCGATCGTCATCTGGATGTCGTGGGGGTGGCTCTCCTTGAGCCCCGCCGCGGTGATCCGAACGAACCTGCCACGCGACTGCAGCTCAGGGATCGACGGGGCGCCCACGTAGAACATGGACTGACGAAGGCCACCGATCAGCTGGTATGCCACGGCCGCGAGCGGGCCGCGGTAGGGAACCTGACCCTCGATTCCCTCGGGCACCACCTTGTCGTCGTCGAGGACATCGCCTTGGAAGTAACGGTCCTTGGAGTAGGACTTGTTCAGGCCGCGGGACTTCATGGCTCCGAGCGAACCCATGCCGCGATAGGACTTGAACTGCTTGCCGTTGATGAAGACCAGCTCGCCGGGGCTCTCTTCGCAGCCGGCCAGCAACGAGCCGAGCATCACGGTGTCGGCACCCGCCACGAGCGCCTTGGCGATGTCGCCGGAGTACTGCAGTCCGCCGTCGCCGATCACCGGAACGCCTGCTGCCTTGCACGCCAGGGCGGCTTCGTAGATCGCGGTGACCTGCGGGACCCCGACCCCGGCGACGACGCGGGTCGTGCAGATCGAACCAGGACCCACTCCGACCTTGACGCCATCAGCGCCGGCGTCGATCAGTGCCTGAGCGCCAGCCCGGGTGGCCACGTTGCCGCCGACGATGTCGACATGCGCCGCGCCTGGTTCGGACTTGAGCCTGCGGATCATGTCGGTGACGCCCTTGGCGTGACCGTTGGCCGTGTCGACGACCAGCAGGTCCACCCCGGCCTCGACCAGTGACATCGCGCGCTTCCACGCGTCGTCGAAGAACCCGATCGCAGCCCCGACCCGCAGTCGGCCCTCTGAGTCCTTGGTGGCCAGGGGGTACTGCTCGGTCTTGACGAAGTCCTTGACCGTGAACAGCCCCTTGAGCCGCCCGGCCTCGTCGACCAGCGGGAGCTTCTCGATCTTGTTGCGCGCCAGCAGCGCCAGCGCGTCCAGCTTGTCGACGCCGACACGAGCCGTGACCAGCGGCATCGGGGTCATGACCTCGGACGCCGGACGGCTGAAGTCCGTCTCGAAGCGCAGGTCGCGGTTGGTGATGATGCCGACCAGCACCCCGTCCGCGTCGACCACCGGCAGGCCCGAGATATGGAACTGCCCGCACAGCTCGTCGACCTCGGCCAGGGTCGCGTCCGGAGTGGTGGTGACCGGGTCCGAGACCATCCCCGACTCTGAGCGCTTGACCCGGTCGACCTGCCGGGTCTGATCCTCGATCGAGAGGTTGCGGTGCAGGATGCCCATGCCGCCTTCGCGGGCCATGGCGATGGCCATCCGGGCCTCGGTGACGGTGTCCATGGCCGCGGAGACCAGCGGCAGCCTGAGGGAGATGTTGCGCGACAGCCGGGCAGAGGTGTCGACCTCGCTGGGGATGACGTCGGTCGCTCCGGGGAGCAGGAGCACGTCGTCAAAGGTCAGGCCGAGCGCCGCGAACGGCGCTGGGACTTCGGGTTCCGGGGCGCCGGGTGAGCTCATTTGTCGATTCTACGGTAGCGAGGCCCTCCGTGTTTCTTGGCCAAGTCTTGACGAACCAGCCTTGTTTCACGCGCCATCCCACGGGTAGCGTCCGCAGGGCGGGGGCACACCACTGACCTGAGGTGAAGGGTCCACCTGGAAACTGCTTGCGCACCGGCCTCGGGCCGGGTGACGAAGGAGACACCGTTGGCTGAAGTTTCCCGCCTGCCGGGGCCGGTCGCAGACCTGTGGCAGTGGCAGCTCGATGGCTCGTGCCGACGTGAGAGCCCCGACGTCTTCTTCCACCCGGATGGTGAGCGAGGCCCCTCCCGGCGCAACCGGGACCGCCAGGCCAAGGCCGTCTGCGCAGGCTGCCCGGTCATGCAGAGCTGTCGTGAGCACGCCCTGAGGGTCCGCGAGCCCTATGGAGTGTGGGGTGCCATGACCTCGAACGAACGTGAGGCGGCGTATGCCGGTCCGCCCGGCTTCGTGGCCGCGAGCCGAGCAGCGAGCTGAACGTGGGCGACGACATCGAGGTGCCCATCCACGACGACATGATCCGACTGGGGCAGCTGGTGAAGCTGGCTGGTGTCGCCGATGACGGAGCGCACGCCCGGGCCCTGATCGAGGGCGGCGAGGTCAGCGTGGACGGCGAGGTGGATCTGCGACGGGGGCGCCAGGTCCATCCGGGCTCGACGGTCGAGGTCGCCGGGGCGAAGATCCGGGTCATCTCTGCCTGAGCAGCGAAGGCCGCAACCCCGAGAGGTTGCGGCCTTCGTGGCTCTACAGGCGTTGGTCAGTGACCGTGGCCGTGACCCTGACCGCCAGCGGCGGGCTCCTCCTGGACCTTCTTCTCGACGACGAGCGTGTTCGTCGTCAGGACCATGGAGGCGATCGACGCGGCGTTGCGCAATGCCGAACGAGTGACCTTGACCGGGTCGATGATGCCGGCCTTGATCAGATCGCCGTATGCGCCGGTCTCAGCGTTGAGACCGTTGCCGGGCTCGAGTTCTGCGACCTTGGACACCGCGACGTAGCCCTCGAGACCGGCGTTCTCGGCGATCCAGCGCAGCGGCTCGGCTGCGGCCTTGCGCACGATGTTCGCGCCCGTGGCCTCGTCGCCTTCCAGTCCGAGATCGTCGAGCACCGACACGGCATGGACGAGAGCGGAGCCGCCACCGGCGACGATGCCCTCTTCGATGGCCGCGCGAGTCGCCGAGATGGCGTCCTCGATACGGTGCTTCTTCTCCTTGAGCTCAACCTCGGTGTGGGCGCCGACCTTGATCACGCAGACACCACCGGACAGCTTGGCGAGGCGCTCCTGGAGCTTCTCGCGGTCCCAGTCCGAGTCGGTGCGCTCGATCTCACTCTTGATCTGGTGGACGCGGCCAGCGACCTCGTCCTTGTCACCGGCGCCGTCGACGATGGTCGTGTTGTCCTTGGTGACCACGATGCGTCGGGCGGTGCCAAGATCAGCAAGCATGGTCGACTCGAGCTTGAGACCGACCTCTTCGCTGATGACGGCGCTGCCGGTCAGGACGGCGAGGTCCTGCAGCATCGCCTTGCGGCGGTCGCCGAAGCCCGGAGCCTTGACCGCGACGACCTTGAGGATCTCGCGAATCTTGTTGACCACCAGGGTCGACAGCGCTTCGCCGTCCACGTCCTCGGAGATGATCAGCAGCGGCTTCTTGGCCTGGGCAACCTGGTCAAGGATCGGGAGGATGTCGGCCACAGCCGAGATCTTGCCCTGGGTGATCAGCACGTAGGCGTCCTCAAGGACGGCCTCCATGCGCTCGGGGTCGGTCACGAAGTACGGCGAGAGATAACCCTTGTCGAACTGCATGCCCTCGGTGAACTCAAGCTCGGTGATCGCGGTCTGGGACTCCTCAACCGTGATCACGCCGTCCTTGCCGACCTTGTCGAACGCTTCGGCAATGAGGCCACCGATGATCGGGTCCTGCGCCGAGAGGGCAGCGACCTGGGCGATCTCTTCCTTGCCTTCGACCTCACGCGCGTTCTCGAGCAGACGTGCGTTGACGGCCTTGACGGCAGCGTCGATGCCGCGCTTGAGCGATGACGGGTCAGCGCCGGCGGCAACGTTGCGCAGGCCCTCCCGGACCATGGCCTGAGCCAGAACGGTCGCAGTGGTCGTGCCGTCACCGGCGACGTCGTTGGTCTTGGTGGCGACTTCTTTGGCGAGCTGCGCGCCGAGGTTCTCGTAGGGGTCCTCGAGCTCGATCTCACGAGCGATGGTCACACCATCGTTGGTGATGGTCGGAGCGCCCCACTGCTTGTCGATGACGACGTTGCGCCCCTTCGGGCCGAGCGTCACCTTGACCGCGTTGGCGAGCTTGTCCACGCCACGCTCGAGCGACTTGCGCGCCGCGTCGTTGAACTCCAGCGTCTTAGCCATGTGCTTCCTTAACTACTCACAGTTCTTGGGTATTGATGACAGAGCCCCGACGCGAACCTGTTGCAGGCACGTCGCCGGGGCGCGTCATACAGCGGCTTGAATCAGCGAACAACGACCGCGAGGACGTCACGAGCAGACAGGATGAGGTACTCATCGCCGTCGTACTTGACCTCGGTGCCGCCGTACTTGCTGTAGATGACCTTGTCGCCGACGGCAACGTCGAGCGGAACGCGGTTGCCGTTGTCGTCGATGCGGCCGGGACCGATCGCCAGGACTTCGCCCTCCTGGGGCTTCTCCTTGGCGGTGTCCGGGATAACGAGGCCAGATGCAGTGGTCTGCTCGGCCTCGCTGGACTTGACGACGATGCGGTCTTCGAGGGGCTTGATGGAAACCGACACGAGGGACCTCCCCTTCGGGAATGTCGAAGATGGACAGGAACGAAAGCTGTGCATGGAGCGCTGTGAGCGATCCATGCTGCGATGAGTGCGCTGGTCGCCGTCGCGGGGGTCGACCTGCTCACTGCTCGCGGTTAGCACTTGCCTATGGCGAGTGCTAAGCAGAATCTAGGTCGCCGATTAGCACTCGGTCAACTCGAGTGCCAGAAATCAGCCCACAGCCGAGTGGGCGGCCAACCGTCCTGATGGTGGAGGATGGCCGCCATGGACCTCGCCGCCGTGAAAAAGCTGATCTCCGGCGAGGGCTGGGGCCTGTTGCAGTCCCTCCCCCCGTATGACGAAACCACCGTTCTCGCGCTGGGCGAGGGGCTGCGTGCGGCTGGGTTCGACACGGACCTGGTCGCAGCCGCGTTGACGCAGTCCCGCCTGCGAGCCAAGGGCCACGAGAAGTTCGGGGAGTTCGCTGCCGGGATGTTGTTCACCGCTGACGGGCTCGAACAGGCCACGAGGCTGGAGATTGCGGCCCGTCACGCCCAGCGGTTCCGCCGGGCCGGGATCCGCCAGGTGATCGACCTCGGCTGCGGCATCGGCGCCGACGCCATGGCCCTCGCGGGGCTGGACCTCCAGGTCAACGCCGTCGAGGTCGACGAGATGACCGCGCTGCTGGCCGGGGTGAACCTGCGGCACTGGCCCGGAGCTGTCGTGTCCGTCGGGGCTGTGGAGGACACCCAGCTGCCGACAGGTGAGGGGGCACGGCATACCGGCGCCTGGCTCGATCCGGCCCGGCGAACGCCCGGGGTCTCGGACGCACGCGGCCGGACCCGGCGCGTGTTCAGGCTTGACGCCATCTCACCATCGTGGGCCACGGTGCAGTCCATCGCGCGGTCGCTACCGGCCACCGGAGCCAAGATGTCCCCGTCATTGCCTCACGCCGCGGTGCCCGCAGGTACCGAAGCACAATGGACATCGTTCGCCGGCGAGGTGCTGGAGTGTGCGATCTGGTGGGGGCCCCTGGTGACCAAGGCTGGGCGGTCGGCGCTGGTGATCGGTTCCAAAGGCCGGTCGTACACCGTGCGCGAGGCGGATGCCGGCCCTTCCGGTGGGTCTGCGCCGGTGGCTTCGTCGTTGGCGCAGGTCGGGGGGTGGCTGTACGAGCCGGACAAGGCCGTCATCCGGGCCGGGCTGACGGGCGCGCTGACCTCGGCCGTGGACGGCGTCGAACTCGACTCCGGCGTGGGCTACGTGACCTCGGACAAGTGCGTCGACGTCGGCTATGCCAAACGGTTCACCGTCACCGAGTCAATGCCGTTGAACGTCAAGGCTCTTCGGGCATGGCTGCGGGATCGCGACGTTGGCCGCGTGACGATCAAGAAGCGTGGAGTGACGCTGGACGCCGATGGTCTGCGTCATCAGCTGAGGCTTTCCGGCCCGGAGGAGATGACCCTGGTGATCACCAGGGTGCGCAACCACCAGGTCTGTCTCGTCGTCCGGCCGGCCTGACTCCGCGCGGGTTGACGACTGACCGCGTGCTTCGTGCCCAGCGGGTTGGCAGCGCTGACTTCGCTCCTATGCTCTGCCCCCGGGCGTGGGGCAGAGCCGAGCACACTCGCGATTCACCGTGGCGCGGGGCAGAGCATAGGACCGGATGTAGTCGTCTGCGCATGGCGCTCGGCGATCGTCGAGTCACTCGTGATGTCTGTTTCCAGTCAGAGACCAGTCAGACGCGGGTCTGTAGCCCGTGGCAGCGGACCACCCGGTCACGCCACCACTGCTCACGGCCCGCCGGAGCCTTCCAACGCTCGAGCAGCTCCTCGTCAATCGTGAGTTCCCGCAACGTGATCGAGCCGGCCAGTGGCACGAGAGAGTCATCCGCGACGTCACCCGCCATCAGCTCAAGGGTGCCGAGGCCACAGGCGAAAGGCAGCTCCGGCAGGGCTGCGGCCAGCGCGAGGCCGGCGCGGATGCCCACGCTCGTGTCCAACGCGCTGGAGACCACGGTCGGCAGACCGCACTCCTTCGCGATGTCGAGTGCGGCCCGCACCCCACCCAGCGGCGCCACCTTGATCACGATGACGTCGGCCGCTTCCTCGCGTACCACTCGCATCGGGTCAGCGGCACGCCGAATCGACTCGTCGGCCGCCACCAGGACGTCAATACCGGTGCGTGCCAAGGCAACTCGCAACACCGCCAGCTCCTCGACGGTGGCGCACGGCTGCTCGGCATACTCCAACCCGTATGCCGACAGCCGTCTGAGCGCGTCCGTCGCCTCAGCGACCGTCCAGCCGCCGTTGGCATCCACCCGGATCCGCGCCCCCGGACCCATCACGTCCCGGACCGCGGCCACCCGGTCCACATCGTCCTTGAGACTTTGACCCTGTTCGGCGACCTTGACCTTGGCAGTCGAGCACCCGTCATACCGCGCGAGAATCCCGGCGACCTCGCGTGCGAGGACCGCAGGCACCGTCGCGTTCACCGGAATCGACGTGCGCACCGGATCCGGCCAACCAAACCACCCGGCCTCGACGGCCGCCGCCAGCCAGCGGGCGGCCTCGGCATCGTCGTACTCGGGGAACGGCGAGAACTCACCCCACCCCTTCGGACCGTGAACCACGGCTACCTCCCGCACGGTCACACCCCTGAACCTGACCCGCATCGGGATCTGCACCACCGACAACGTGGCGAGCACCTCGGCAAGCGCGGGTCCGGTTGAGTCAGTCATCGTGCGACCGTTTCGACAGACAGGCCCGAAAGTTGGTCGCGCAGGAGTGCGGCCCACAACGCCCGCTCCTTCGGCGGAGCAAAGCCCGCGTCATCGTGCCGGCGATAGAGCGCAACGCCCTGATGTCTCGGGAAGACGTGGACATGCAGGTGCCACACGTCCTGATCTTCGGCAGGTTCGTTGTGCTGCCGGGTGGAGATGCCCGCACAGTCGAAGGTCTCCCGCATCGCAACGGCTACCCGTCGGGTGAGGTCCCAGACGGCATGGCCCTCATCCCACTCACCGCGGGCAAAGGCGCAGAAGGGGCACCGGTAGTGGGGTGGCTCGTGGTTGAACACCGCCGCAGTCTTGCACTCCGCCTGGGTGGGGTAGCCGTCAAACGTGCACTACCCCCGTCGGGCGTTCCTCCTCCGTGCTCACGTAGTCGTCGCACCACCCCAACTGCACGTTTGGCGGCTGTTGCCTTGCGCACGGACCGCCCGGAGTGCGCCTATTGTCGCTGGGGTGAGCGAACACAGCACGAATGAACCCAGCGTGAATCAACCCAGCGTGAATCAACCCGGCTCGATTGAACCCAGCGTGAGCGAGATCTTCGACCCCAGCGCCTGGTCGTTGGTGAATGGCTTCGACTTCACCGACATCACCTACCACCGGTCGATCGTGGAAGGGTCGGCGAAGGGCACCGTCCGCATCGCCTTCAACCGCCCTGAGGTGCGCAACGCCTTCCGTCCGCACACCGTCGACGAGCTGTATCGCGCGTTGGACCACGCCCGCATGTCCCCCGACGTCGGGACCGTGCTGCTGACCGGGAACGGTCCCAGCCAGAAGGATGGCGGCCGAGCCTTCTGCTCCGGCGGTGACCAGCGGATCCGCGGACGCAGCGGCTACCAGTACGCCGAGGGTGAGACCGCGGAAACCGTTGACACTGCTCGGGTTCAGGCGCAGGGCGGCAGGCTGCACATCCTCGAGGTGCAACGCCTCATCCGCACGATGCCCAAGGTCGTCATCGCCGTGGTCAACGGCTGGGCGGCCGGCGGTGGCCATTCGCTGCACGTCGTGTGCGACCTGACGATCGCCAGCCGTGAGCACGCCAGGTTCAAGCAGACCGACGCCGACGTTGGCTCGTTCGACGCCGGCTACGGTTCGGCGTACCTCGCCAAGATGGTCGGGCAGAAGCGCGCCCGCGAGATCTTCTTCCTGGGGCGCACCTACTCCGCGGAAGACATGCAGCGGATGGGCGCCGTCAACATCGTGGCCAACCATGCCGACCTCGAGACCGAGGCGCTGCAGATGGCTCGAGAGATCAACGCCAAGAGCCCGACCGCCCAGCGGATGCTCAAGTTCGCGTTCAACCTGACCGACGACGGCCTGATGGGCCAGCAGGTGTTCGCCGGTGAGGCGACGCGGCTGGCCTACATGACCGACGAGGCCGTCGAGGGCCGCGACTCGTTCCTGGAGAAGCGCGACCCTGACTGGTCGCCGTACCCCTACTACTACTGAGCAGCCACCTACTGAGCAGCCACCTAGCGAGCAGTCACCTGGCGAGCTAGACGGAGGCGATGAGAGCTGCCTGTCGGCAGCCGGGGCAACGCATCGCAAGCCCACCTGGCAGCAACCTCAGGTGAGCTGTGGCCGGAAGGGAAGGAACGCTCTCACCGCAGTCGGGACAGGTCCCCGCGGCCACCCGGGCGATCGGGACGCAACCACCGGCCAGCAGGTCGAGGTCGACGCCGGGGGCGACGCCCAGGATGCCCTCGGGACACGTCTCTGCGCAGACTCCGCAACCGGCACAGGCCGAAGGATCCAGGACCAGCTCCGTGCCGCCCACGGCAGAACGCAGGCTCAGTGCCTGCGTTGGGCAGCTCCGTGCACAGACACCGCACGCCGTGCACCCCTCGGCCGCCAGCAACACTCCCAGGGGCGCGCCCTCCCCCTGGATCACCCGAGGCCGCTGCTGATGGTCCTGCCCGGTGCCGCCCAGTGCCGTCTGGAGCTCGCCAACAGCCCACGCCGCGGCCCGTGCCGACGTCTCCACAACGCCTGGCGCGGGCATCAGGTCCACACCGGCCCCATCGACCAGCGCGGCGAGACCTTCGGCAGCCCGGACCCCACGCCGCAACCGCGGTCCCCCCGAATGCAGGACTCCCACTCTTCGCGCTGCATCCACGTCGCCAAGAGCGGCGAGCAGGCTCCTGGTGAAGTTCAGCTCCTTCGTCAGGGATCCTCGATCCATGCAGTGCTCGCACGGCAGGAGCTGGACCGTACGCGCACCGGCTGCCAGGGCGACAAGGTGCCAAGCGCTGCCTACCCCCCCGAGGCAGGGCAGTTCCAGGACCAGCCAGCCGGAGAGCCCGTCCCTCTCGCCGAGATGATGCAGCGGTTCGACCGCGCTCCGGCAGGCGATGACCAGAGAGGGTGCAGCCGAACCGTCACCGCCGTGAAGCAGGGCACGCATCTGCTCGGCGAGGATGCCGGGGTCGTGCCCGTCAAGGCTCAGCGCGCCCGAGGGGCAGGCGTCGAGACAAGCGGAGCAGCCTTCGCAGCGACTGGCGTCCAGCACGGGCGGGGCGCCAGCGTCTGCCTGGCTGCGCAGTGCGCCGTCCGGACATGCCTCAACGCAGCGCTCGCACCTCGGCGTCCCAAGGCAGGCAAAGGCGTCGACCTCGACGACCGGGACCCACGTGGTCGCTCGGCCGCTCAGCAGGCCCCGCCGGGTCAGTGAGACCCCGACCGAGCGGCGAGCAGCCTTCGCGGTACCGGACGCATCGAGCGCGGCCACGGCGGCCCGCACCATGCGAAGGGCGTAGGTCGAATGCTCGGCAGGGCTGCGCTTCGACCTCAGGATGTCGAGCGCCACCACGCGAACGCCGAGCGGGGCCAGCCCACCGGCCTCTCCCCACATGCGCAGCTCCGAGATCGGGGGACGCTCGAACTCCGCCGTGACGACGACGGCCTTCCGGGCGCCCGTCCCCTTGACCGCACCGGTGAGCAGCTCAGGGTGGCGGGCAAGCCCCGGCACCAGCGTCGTCGGCCCGGTCTGCAGACCCTTGAGGGCCGCCAAGAAGCCGTCGAGGTCGATCCCGACGTCACGCACGTCGGGATCGACCAGGACGGCAGTGTTGGAAGGCACGCCCATCACCATAGGTGCCCTAGAGTGCCGGCCCGATCAGCACCGGTACGGCGGCCAGCAGCACCAGATACCTCAGCGCCAGCCCACCGGCGAGCACCCCTGCCTCACCGGCGAGAGCCAGCCGGGGACTCTGCCCGCGTTTCGCCGTCTCCACCACGAACGCCAGCACCGGGCCGACCAGGCCAGCCATCACCAGCACGACCCAGAAGACCGGCGCAAGGCTTCCAGAGACCAGCATCTGGACCGACGTGCTGCCCGCCGGCGACGCCGAACCGACTGCCAGCCACGCGAGAAGTACCCCGAGCTCCACCACGACCAAGCCGATGTGGATACGGCTCCATGGATGCAGATCGAGCTCGATCCGTTGGCGACGGGCCTTGATGTAGCCGACCACGACGGCGGCGGACAACCCTGTCGACAGGGCCGAGACAAGGAACAGCACCGGCAGCAGCCAGCTGCTCAGCAGGGGGAAGCTCGGCGGCACCGACAACAACACGCCGGTGTAGATCGCAGCGGCCAGCGCGAGCACTCCCGCAGCCACCTTCAGTGCGATCTGGGCTCGGACACAGACCCGGCGAACCGGTGCGACGAACCGCTCCCAGCGGGGTGCGAGAGAACCTGTTACGGCGAGAGCATGCAGAAGTGCGATGGGGATGAACAGCGTGAGGATCCACGTGCCCCAGGTCATCGGCGACTGCCAGTTGAAGTAGAGATACACCAGCCGCCAGGGCTCGCGACGCCCCATTCCGAGGTCGAACACGAGCAAGGCCGTACCGAAGGCCACGGCAGGGCCGGCCAACGTCGCGCCCGCCCGCTCGATCGTCGTGAAGCGCGAGCCGGAACGCGATGCGACCAAACTCGTCAGCGTCGCTCCCGCACCCAGCCCTCCGAGGAAGAGGTACCACGCGATCTGCCAACCCCACACCATGCTGGTCACTTCCCAACGACGTAGTAGACGGACGGTTTGGTGCCGAGCTCAGGGTGCAAAGGCCTGGCCTCGCCGGAACGAATACGGGCGGCAGCCTCGTCGCTCGGGTCAGCCAGGTCGGCGAGCGCCAGCGCGCGGCCCACACAGGTCTGCACGCAGGCGGGTTCAAGACCCGCGTCCAGCCGGTCGACGCACAGGTCGCACTTGTCGGGCAGCCCTGCCTTCTCGTCGAAGTACCGGGCGCCGTAGGGGCAGGCGACGATGCAGTACTTGCAGCCCACGCACTTGGCGGCGTCGATGACAACGATCCCGTCCGACCGGCGGTAGGTGGCCTTCGTCGGGCAGACCTGCACGCAGGGCGCATCGGCGCAGTGCATGCACGACCACTTCAACGGCACCTTCGAGCCGTCTGAGGTCGGGGGCACGATTCTCGACCGCCAGTGGCCCTCGGGCACCTCGTTCTCGACCCGGCAGGCCACGCTGCACGCCTCGCAACCGATGCACTTCTTGGTGTCGACGACCAACGCGTACTGGCGGCGCACTCCGGTCTTGGTTGCTGTGCTCATGACTTCGTCACCTCCACGAAGGTCTCCCGCATGACGAGCGAGCCGCTGAGCGGGTCAGTGACGACCGGCAGAAGGGCGTTGAGCCCGATTCCCTTGCCTTTGACCCGGGTCAGCCCGGGCGATGTCCGGCCCCACCCGTGGTAGGTGAACACGGTGCCTTCCAGGATGTCCGCGGTGACCTTGGCCACGCCACGCTGCTCGAGCTTGCCGACCCGCACGACGACGCCGTCACCGTCCTTGATCCCGAGGCGGCCGGCCGGCACCGGGTGGATCCACAGCTCGTTGCTCGGACGCAGCTCGTGCAGGACCGGGATGTTCTGGGTCGCGCTGTTGGTATGGACCGCGCACTTGCCCTGGATCATCTGGAACGTGCCTGTCGGGGCCTCGGGCGGTGCCGTGTATCGCGGGACCGGGTCGAACCCGAGCTTGGCGAGCTCCTCCGAGAACAGCTCGATCTTGCCGCTGGGCGTCTTGAGCTTGACCGGTGCCGTCGGGTCGGTCTTTCGCAGGTAGGTCGGTTTTGCGTCGGGAGGAGCCCACTGCCCTTCCTTGGCCAGCTCCGTGGCGCTCAGCTTGAACGGAGCCAGCTGGGCGGCCACGATCTCGTCGATGTCCTTGTAGGCGAAGTACGCCCCGAGACCAGTCGCCTTGGCGAGCCCCTGGTAGATCTGCCAGCTCGGCTTCGCGTCGCCCTGGAGGGGTATGACCTGCTGGCGGAGCCGGATCTTTGGCGCGAGACCGGAGGCCTCCATCACCGGGTCCGTGCGTTCCAGGTACGTGCACTCCGGCAGGATGACGTCGGCGTAGGCGCCGGTGTCGCTCATGTAGACGTCGACGCTGACCAGAAGGTCGAGCTTCTTGAACGCCTCGATCATTCGTGGTTGGTCGGGGATCGCCGCGAGTGGGTCGAAGCGATGCGCGATATAGGCCTTCAGCGCGTAGGGCTTTCCCGTGAGCACCGACTCCGGAAGCGCCTGGCACAGCCCATCCTTGACGGGGACGAGCGGGAACCGCCCGGGCACGCCGGCACCGTCCACCCGCTCGGCCGTGACGGCGGGGAACTCGGGCTTCTTCCAGCCACCCAGCTCGGTGCCGTACCCCTTGAGATCCTTGACGAAGAAGATTCCGCCCGGCACCTCGAGGTTTCCCGCGAGGGCGTTGAGGGCGAGGATCGCGCGCCGCAGCTGGAAGTCGTTGAGATACGAGGCGGTGAACCAGCCGAAGTCTGCGACCGCGCGGGGCCGGGCCGTCCCGAAGTCGCGAGCGACGTCGCGGATCGTGGCGGCGGGGATGCCGGTCTGGGTTGCTGCCCACTCCGGGGTGTACTCGCCAACCGCGTCGACGAGCTGGTCGAATCCGAGGGTGTACTGCTTGACGAAGTCCTGGTCGTACAGCTTCTCGGCGATCACCACCTGGAGCATCGCCAAGACGAACGCCAGGTCGGTTCCGGGCAGGGGTTGAAGCCAGGTCGTGGCCGCCGTCGATGTCGGGGTGCGCCGCGGATCGAGATAGACGAGGCGCGCGCCGCGAGCCAGCCCAGCGACGATGCCCTGCGCCTGCGGGACCGCGAGCGTCTCCATGTGGTTGCGCCCGAAGGAGAGCAGGTAGTCGACCTTCGAGTAGTCGATGGCCACCCCTGAGGTGCCGAGGGTGACATCCATGGCCACGTTGCGCCCCAGCGGGCACGACGACTCGTGGCTGAAGATGTTGGGGGTTCCGAATGCCTTCGCAAAGGTCAGCAGGAAGACGTCACTTGCGCTGGGACGACGCCCCACCGCGAGCTCTTCCGGTCGGATGGCCTTCAGCCGGTCGGCGATGTACTTGTATGCCTCGTCCCAGGTTGCCTTCCGGAACTTGCCCTCACCGCGCTCGCCCACCCGGATGAGCGGCGTGCGCACCCGGTCCTTGTCGTAGAGCAGCGAGACCCCGGCGTTGCCCTTGGCGCAGATCGCGCCCTGCGTCGACTTCTCCTTGGGATTGCCCTCGATCCGGATGACCTTGCCGTCTCGCACCCGAACCAGGATCGGGCAGCGCACGGTGCACATCTCGCAAACGCTGGTGACCACCGTCTCCGTGCCCGGAGCCTCTGCGGCCGAGGCAGCCGGCGGATGTGCCAGCTCGCGCACCCCGACCGGGAGTGCGGCTACCGCGGTTCCGGCGGCGGCAATTTGCAGAAGAGACCTTCGTGTTGGCGTGATGGCCATAGGTCGAGCAGCTCCTCCTGGGAGGGATACCTGACGGTTGCAGGCAGGCCCATGGTTCTCCCGGACTCGCCGGCAACGGGGGACCAAGGTCCCCATACCACTTCAAAAGGGTGATTTGTGACAGGTGTCACCACTGCGGCCTATACCTTGGCGCCCTACGCTGCCGGCGTCGGCCAGGTCGCTGCGAGGTTCTGGATCTTGGTGGCGGCCTCCTTGACGTCCATACCGCCCGCCACGGCCTGACCGAGCAGGAACGTGGTGACCGGCGCTGCCGGCCGCTCGACGCTGTGCGCGGCGACGCGGGCCACGTCCAGGATCACGTCAACGTCTGCATCCGCCGACAGGTTCAGTTCCGCGCGGACGGCGTCGATCCAAGTTTCCATCATGTTTTTCGCTCCAGTTTCGTTGGTGGTGGCTCATCGGTCCGGGCGTTTTCACCCGCCAATGTAGGACATCTCGATCTTCTTCTTGCCGGCGCGGATCTCGTTGGTCGTGGCAGTGCGCAGCTCCGAGTAGCGATCCGTGCGTTCCCGCCAGATGCCGGCCATGACCGCGGACAGCTCCTCGTCCGAGCATCCGTTCCGGATGAGGGCTCGCAGGTCATGGCCATCGGTGGCAAACAGGCAGGTGAACAGCTTGCCCTCGGTGGAGACCCGCACCCGCGTGCACGAATGGCAGAACGACTGGGTGACGCTCGAGATCACGCCGATCTCGCCACCCCCATCCCGATAACGCCATCTCACGGAGGTCTCGCCGGGATAGTTGGCAGCGACCTCTTCCAGCGGCAGCTCGGCGTTGATGGCGCTGATGACCTCGGCCGAGGGCACGACCTGCTCCATCTTCCAGCCGTTGGTGCTGCCCACATCCATGAACTCGATGAAGCGCAGGATGTAGGGCGAGTCCTTGAAGTGGGCGGCCATCGGCACAATGTCCTGGTCATTTTGGCCGCGCTTGACCACCATGTCGATCTTGATCGGGCCCAGCCCGACCTCATGGGCCACCGCGATGCCGGCCAAGACCTTCGCGACCGGGAAGTCCACGTCGTTCACGGCCTTGAACGTCGCATCGTCCAGTGAATCCAGTGAGACGTTCACCCGCTTGAGGCCGGCGTCTTTGAGCGCCTGCGCCTTCACGGCCAGCGCCGACCCGTTGGTGGTCAACGCGATATCGACCTCGCGACCCTCGGGCGTCCTCAGCGCGGCGAGCATGCCCACCAGTTCCTCAAGGCCCTTGCGCAGCAAGGGCTCGCCACCGGTGAGGCGGATCTTCTCGACCCCGTGGGCGACGGCGATCCTGGCGAGGCGGGTGATCTCCTCGAAGGTCAACAGGTCGGCCCGCTCCATGAACTCGAAATCCCTGCCAAATATCTGTTTCGGCATGCAGTAGACGCACCGGAAGTTGCACCGATCGGTCACCGAGATGCGCAGGTCCCGGAGCTGGCGGTTCCGGCTGTCCGTGACAACAACCGGCGACGACCCGCGCTCAACGGGGACCGGGGTGGCGTTCGGGTTCCTCGCCATCACCTGGCCTCCCCGAAGACGCGATGGACCTTGTGGTTGGCCGCTTGGGCGCGGGGGCGCACGATCATCCGGTCGATGTTGACGTGTGAGGGGCGGGTCGCCACCCACGCCACGCAGTCCGCGATGTCCTCAGAGGTCAGCGGCTCAGCCACCCCGGCATACACGGCGTCGGCCTTGGCCTGGTCCCCCTCGAAGCGGGTCAGCGCGAAACCCTCGGACTTGACCATGCCGGGCGCGATCTCGCACACCCGCACCGGTTGGTCCCACAGCTCGAGCCGCAGGGTATCCACCACGGCTCGCACACCAAACTTGGCTGCTGCGTAGCCACCACCGCCCTCGTACGAGACCTGACCCGCAGTCGACCCCATCACCACGATCTGCCCCTCCGACGCAACGAGTGCGGGAAGCAGGGCCTTGGTCACGGCGACCACGCCGATGACGTTGACCTCGTACATCGCACGCCACTGGTCGAGATCCGCCGATGACACGGGATCGGCGCCGAACGCGCCTCCGGCGTTGTTCACCAACAGATCACAGCGCTCACCGACCTCGACGGCAAGCGCGGCAACGTCCTCGGAAGACGTGACGTCGCAGCGGACCGCCCGGCCGTGGATCTCGGCGGCGAGGGCGGAGATCCGGTCACCCCGCCGCGCCGCGCACACCACGTCGAAGCCCTCGGCGGCGAGTCGACGCGCTGTCGCAGCCCCGATGCCACTGCTCGCTCCGGTCACCACGGCAACGGGTCGCGCTGTCTCATTCACCCCGCCATTATTCACACTCGCCGATTCACACACATGGCAGCACATAGTCTCTGCGGGTGAGAGGTCCCCGGCTGCGCGCCCTGCCCGTCCCCTCCGGCAGGGCTGCGCTCGACGTACTCGCGGACCTGCAAAAAGCCCTGGACGGCTCCGGTCCCCCCGTGGCGCCGCACGCCTCGAACAAGCCCCCACAGCCCGTTGCCGACGACGTGAGCAACCTCCGGCCAGAGCTCCCGCAAGACCTCGCACTCACCATCGCCACCTCAGGCTCGAGCGGACGGCCCAAGCTGGCCATGTTGACGCGGGCCGCCCTCCGCGTGTCGGCTGACGCCACGCACGAACGGCTCGGCGGCCAGGGCCAGTGGCTGCTGACGATGCCGGCCCACCACATCGCCGGCATCCAGGTCCTGGTCCGGTCGTTGATCGCGGGCACGACTCCCATCGCGATGGATCTGGCGGGAGGCTTCACCGCGACGGCGTTCGCCCGCGCGACCGGTGAGATCGCCCCCGGCACGACCGCTTTCACGGCCCTCGTCCCGACCCAGCTGGTCCGGCTGCTTTCCTCTATCGACGGACGCCAGGCGCTCACCCGGTATGCCGCAGTCCTCGTCGGCGGCGCGGCAGCACCGTCCAGCCTGCTCGCCAGTGCCAGGGACGCCGGGGTCCATGTGGTCACCACGTACGGCATGAGCGAGACGGCGGGCGGCTGCGTCTATGACGGCCGGCCACTTGATGTCAGCTTCGTGCGGCTCGAGGATGACGGCCGGATCCGACTCGGCGGCCCCACCCTCGCCAAGGGCTACCTCGGCGAGCCTGCGCTCACTGCGGCGGTATTCAGCGAAGGCCCCGACGGCACGGCATGGTTCCGGACCGACGACGTCGGCCACCTCGATGACCGCAGCGCGCTGGTCGTGGACGGACGCATCGACGACCTGATCAACACCGGCGGACTCAAGGTGGCCCCGCGCTCGGTGGAGGAGGCGCTCTCCACGCTGGACGCCGTGGCCGAGGCCGTCGTCGTCGGCAGCCCCGATCCGGAGTGGGGCCAGGTCGTCAGTGCCGCGATCGTGGTCACGCCAGGCAGCCCGCCGCCGACGCTTGACGATGTGCGCGCCCGGCTGCGCGGCATACTGCCGGATCACGCTTTGCCTCGGCGCCTCGCGATCCTGCCGGAGCTTCCCCTGCGCGGCCCCGGCAAGCACGATCGTGCTGCGGCACGGAGGCTGTTCGACCCCGGCGTCTGAGCTCGTGACAAGATGAATGCAAGCGCAGTTGAGGCACGTCAAGGAGGTCAGGATGCCCCGCGTACTGCTTGCCCTCGCCGTGCTCGCCCTGACGATCTACGCGGTGATCGACGCGATCCAGACCGACGACACACGCGTTCAGCACCTGCCCAAGCTCGTCTGGATCCTGCTGATCCTGCTGTTCGCCCCGATCGGCCCGATCGCGTGGTTGGTCACGGGAAGGCAGCGCGGCCCACAGAACGGACGCCCGAAGCCCAACCGCCCGTCTGCCCCGCGTGGCCCGCGTGGCCCCGACGACGATCCGGACTTCCTTCGGAACCTCTGACACCCACCACCACCTGAACTGAGCGAGAAATAACTCCATGGCCACCTTGTCCCAGTGGGTCGAGGGCGCGCGTCCCCGCACCCTTCCCGCCGCCATCGCACCCGTCCTGGTCGGCACCGGCGCCGCCTACGCTCTCGACGAGGCCGACGCCGCCTTCGCCGTCCTTGCCATGCTGGTCTCGCTCGCCCTGCAGGTCGGGGTGAACTACGCCAACGACTACTCCGACGGCATCCGGGGCACCGACCAGAAGCGGGTGGGCCCGGTGCGGCTGGTGGGTCAGGGACTCGCCAGAGCCGACAACGTCAAGCTCGCGGCGATGCTCTCCTTCTTCAGCGCCGGCTTGCTCGGACTGGCCCTGGTCACCCTGAGCGACTCCTTCGTGATGCTGTTCATCGGCGCCGCATCGATCGCCGCCGCCTGGTACTACACGGGTGGCAAGCGACCCTACGGCTACAGCGGGCTCGGCGAGGTCTTCGTGTTCGTGTTCTTCGGTCTGGTGGCCACGCTGGGCACGACCTATGTGCAGGCTCACTCCATCAGTCCCGCCTCGCTCACCGGCGCGATCGGCGTCGGCGCCATCGCCTCCGCGATCCTGGTCGCCAACAACCTGCGCGACATCCCCACCGACGAGTCCCACGGCAAGCGGACACTGGCAGTGCGCCTGGGAGACGTCCGGACCCGTGGCCTGTATGTCGCACTGCTGACGGTCGCGCTCGCCTGCGTCGTCGTGGTCGGCATGATCCACTTGACTGCCCTCGTCGCCCTGCTGTCCTTCGTTCTGGCCTTCCCGTTGGCGTTCCGGGTCCTGCGCGGGGCGAAGGGTGCCAACCTGGTGCCCGTGCTCTCCGGCACGGGCCGGTTCGAGCTGGTCTATGCCACGCTGCTGGCGTTCGGGCTTGGCGCCGCCCACCACCTGGGCTGAGGCCTCAGCCGCGCGGTGAGTCCTGGTCCGCCTCGACGTCTTCGTCGATCTCGTCCTTGTGACTCTGCTCCAGCCGGCGAGCCCGCTCATCGACCCGGCTCGCGATCTTGGCGCTGAGCTTTGCCCTCGGCCCCATCAGCACGAAGTACGACACGACCGCCGATCCCAGCGCCGACCCAATCAGCAGCCACCAGCGTTGGCCTGGGTCACGCAGACCCAAAAGCCATAGTGCACAAATGAACCCGAAGAAGATCGTCAACCGCAACACTGCGTAGCGCGCCATACTCACATCCCTGAATAAGAGTGCTGGCCAACGAAATACACATTGACCACCATGTAGTTGACCAAGATGCAGCCATAGCCGGCGAGGGCCAAGTAGTTGGCCGCCCGTGGCGTCCACCCCGTGGTCGCACGCGCGTGCAGATAGGCGGCATAGACGACCCAGATCACGAACGTCCACACCTCCTTGGGGTCCCAGTTCCAGTAGTGGCCCCAGGCCTGTTCGGCCCAGATGGCGCCGGCGATGAGTGTGAAGGTCCAGAGCGGGAACGCCACGACGTGGAGCCCGTAGGCCGTCCGGTCCAGTGACCGCGCCGGCGGAAGGGCCGTGGTGACGGTAGTTCTCAACCGAGACATCCCCTCCGGCTCCTGCGCCTCCAGCCATGTCTGGACCAGGTGGAGGATCGTGACGCTGAACGCAATCGTGAACAACGCCACCGAGAACGTGGCCACCGTGACGTGGATGACGAGCCAGACGCTCTTGAGCGAAGGCAGCAGCTCACTGGCGTCGGTGTAGAAGACCGTGATGGCCAGTCCAAGCGTCAGCAGGACCGGGCCGATCACGAAGAGCCCCAGCCAACGGAGATCACGGCGAAGGCTGATCGCGACGAAGACCACGATGACGAACATGCAGCCCACGAGGGCAAACTCGAACATGTTGCCCAGCGGTGGGCGATGCACAGACAGACCGCGCAAGGCCGCCGCTGCGACCAACAGGAGACCACCCAGGCGCGTGAGCATCATCGCCACTCCGGCCGCCTTGCGTGGCCGGTCCGAGGACATCTTGGGGGCGGTCCCGGCCAGGTCGATGGCAAAGGCGATCATGGCAATCGTGAGCACCGCCATGGCCGAGTAGACGCCGAGGTTGGCGTACTGCGAGAGGGTTTCGTTCGTCATACCTTGGTGCCTGTCCGTTCCGTGATAGCGCTGAGCAGGTCCTCGATCGTTGCTCCCAGCCCGGGATCCTCACCCTTGGCCAAGCCGCCGATCGAGACCACCGTACGACGCCCAACCGGTCGGACGCGCACGAACACCCGGCGGCGGCGGATCATCAACGAGGCGATCAAACCGAGCAACGCGGCGACGGCACCACTCAGCGCCAGAACCTTGCCGGGGTCGTAGCGAATCGAGAGCCCGGCCCAGCGCTGGACCGAGTCAAAGGTGATGCTCCCCCGGCCATCGGGAAGCTGGGCGGTCTGGCCCGGTTTGAGCAGCAGCCGCAACGCTTCGCCCTGGGAATTCTTGAGCTGCGTCATCTTCTCGGTGCTCAGTGTGTAGACCGACTGGGGCCGACCTTGCGGATACAGCTCGCCCTCATAGACGCCGAGCGCCAGTGCCGGGTTCTTGAGGTCGGGGAAGAACGACGACGGTCCCGAGTCCATGTCTAGGTACTCCGAAGGTAGGAAGAAACCGAAGAACCCCAGCTGTTTCGGGCTGGCTGCGGAGACCTTGACGGCGCCCACCGACTTGTAGTTGGCGTCCTGCGGTAGGAACGGGGTGGCCTCGCGCAGGAGCACCTGGCCCTTGGCATCGCGCACGGTGATGACCGGCGCATACCCGTTGCCGAGCAGGAAGACCGACGCGCCACCAAACTTCAACGGCCCGTTGACCTTCAAGATCTGGTTGACCTGGGGAGCCAGCGGGCTGGTCTGCGTGCGCGTGTATGCCGTGAAGTCGCGTGGGGCGCCACGCTGGGCACCGCCGGCCCGCTCCTCGAACGTGACATCGAGCCTGTCCACCGCAACCGTGAACGGCGAGAGACCCTCGGTGTCGACCCAGGGGCCAGGGTCGAAGGTGTCGTAGGCAGAGATCGTGTTCGAGAAGCTCTTGCCGGTGACCAGGATGCGGTCGCCGCGCCATCCGAACAGGTGCCCGACAGCCACCGCGACGATGACGACGATCAGCGCGGCGTGGAAGACCAGGTTGCCGGTCTCTCGCAGATAGCCGGACTCGGCGCTGAGCGAGAGCCCGTCGGAACGGACGCGGCTGAACCTCCCCAGACCGTGCCTGCCTTTCAGCACCTCCTGTGCCACCCGGAGCACGTCCTCGGGTGCGCCGTCGACCTCGATCTCGCCATGCTCGGGGAGCCGCTCCAGTCTGCTCGGCGCCCGTGGGGGCTGAGCCCGCATCGCCCGCCAGTGGATCTTCGAGCGCGGAACAACACAGCCCACCAGCGACACGAACAGCAACAGATAGATCGCAGCGAACCACGACGACGAGTAGACGTCGAAGAAGCCGAGACGATCGAGCCAGGGACCCGTGCTCCGGTGACTGGCCAGATAGTCGGCGACCCGCCCGGCGTCGATGTTGCGTTGCGGCCAGATCGAGCCCGGCACCGCCCCAATCGCCAGCAGTAGCAACAGGAACAGCGCCGTCCGCATGCTCGTGAGCTGCCGCCACGCCCAGCGCATCATGCCGACAGGGCCCAGCGTCGGCTGGGTGACATCGCTCTCGTCCGGCCGGGTGTCCATGCGACTCTCAGTCATCACAGCACCGTCCGGAACTGCTGGACCAGACCGGTCTGGACCGCCGTGGTCACGCTCTCCCACAGGCCGGTCACGAGCAACAGCCCGACGACCAGCAGCAGAACGCCGCCCGCGATCTGAATGCGCCGGTGATGCGCCTGCAGCCACCGTGAGGCCCTGCCGGCACGGGCGTAGCCACCGGCGATCAGCAGGAAGGGCAGTCCCAGGCCGACCGAGTAGGCGGTGGCCAGTCCGACTCCGCGGCCGATGGCTTGCTGGTCGCCGGACAGCGCGGTCGAGAGGGCGATGATCGCGCCGAAGGTCGGGCCGGTGCACGGGGCCCACCCCAGGCCGAACACCATCCCCAGCAGTGGCGCTCCGGCCAAGCCGGCGGCCGGCTTCCACCGGGGCGCGAACGTGCGCTGGCTGCCGGCCCCCATGAACATCACCGCCATGAGGATCACGATGACCCCGCCGAGGCGCATCAGCAGGCTCTGATGCTCCTTCAGCAGTGCGCCGGCGGAGGAGACGGTCACCGCCACCGCGATGAAGACAGCGCTGAACCCGAGAACGAACAAAAGCGCGCCGAGCATGAGCCGACTCCGGCCACGTTGATCGAGCGTGACCCCGGACAGTCCGGTCACGTAGCCAAGGAAACCCGGCACCAGGGGAAGGACACAGGGTGAGGCAAAGGAGACGAAGCCCGCCGCAAGCGCCAGCAGGACAGCAAGCGGCAGGGCACCGGACGTGATGGTGCTGCCCGCGTCAGCGATCACCCTGTCTCACCCAACAGACACAACCTCGCCGAGGACGTCGTTGACCAGCCCGCTCAGAGTGGAAGCCGTCACCGGGCCCGAGACCCGGGCGGCGATGCGGCCCTGCCGATCAAGGACCAGCGTCGTCGGCGTGGTGTTCGCCTTGCCACGCAGGGCCAGCAGCGCCCGCCCACCGTCGTCCTCGAGCGAGGGGTAGGTGATCTTGTTCGCTCGCACAAAGGCCCTGGCGGTGTCGGCACTGTCGCGGTAGTTGATCCCCATGAACTGCACCGGTTCTCCAGCGGCCGTCACCTGTGACCAGACCTGTTGCAGGTGCGGCATCTCGGCGACGCAGGGACCACACCACTGGCCCCACACATTCAGGACAAGGACCTTGCCTTTTGCGTCGGCGACAGTCCACGGCACACCTTGGAGCGTCGTACCGCTCACGGTCAACGGGGTCGAGCGTTGTTTCGGCACCACCCGCTCGATCGTGCCGTCCCCGGAGACGAAACCCTTGCCGTCGCCGGACCTGGCCTGTGCCGCAATGGAGTTGGCGTCGCTGCTGCAGGCGGCTGCGCCCAGGCCAAGTGCTGCCACCGCGACGGCAGCCGCGAGCCGCGTGAACATCGCCTTGTGGAGCATCTATGCGACCGAGCTCATGCGCCTGCCGTCTTGCTCGCTCGGGGCAGAAGTGCGGCAGCCGGCTGGCTGTAGGTGATCGACTCGAGCTCGTCAGCCACGTAGACCAGGGAGGTCAGCGAGGCCAGTGAACACTCACGCTTGCGGGGGTCATGCCAGAGGCGGCGACCCTCGAGCTTGGAACGCACGGTCCACACCGGCAGCTGGTGGGAGACGATCACCGCCTCGTGACCGCGCGCCGACTGCCGTGCGGCTGCGATGGCCCCGAGCATCCGCGCGGCGATCTCTTCGTAGGGTTCCCCCCACGAAGGCTTGAACGGGTTGATCAGCTTGGGCCAGTGCTTCGGGTACCTCAGCGAACCGTCACCGACCCCGAAGGTCTTGCCCTCGAAGTAGTTGTCGGCCTCGATCACCCTGTCGTCCGTCGCGATCGCGAGACCATGGGCCGCGGCGATCGGCGCCGCAGTCTCCCGCGCGCGGTCCAGTGACGAGGCCACGATCACCGTGACGTCGTGGTCGGCAAGATGGGCAGCGACCGTCTCAGCCATCTCGCGACCGAGGTCCGACAGGTGGAAGTCTGGCTGTCGGCCATAGAGCACCCCGGTGGGGTTGTGCACCTCTCCGTGGCGAAGCAGATGCACGACAGTCCGGTTGGTCTCACCGGCAGGCTTTGTCATGTTGAGATTGTCGCAAACGACTCTGAAACGGCCTTCGCCGCTACGGGAAGGGCGGCCAGCACCCGGGCGACCGCCGCGTCATCGTGCGACGCACTGACGAACCACGTCTCGAAAGCACTCGGCGGCAGATGCACTCCCTGGCTGAGCATGGACTGGAACAACGCCGTAAAGGCCTGTGTCTGCTGGGCTTTGGCCTGGTCGTAGTTGGTCACGGCTCCCTCACGGAAGAAGATGCTGAACATGCTTCCGGCAAACTGCACCACGTGCGGTACGCCGTACCGCGAGAACTCTGCGGACGCCGCGTCCGCGATCGTCCTGCTCACAACCCCGAGCCTGTCGTAGACGGCAGGGGTGCACCCCTGCAGCGTTGCTAGACCGGCCGCGCTGGCCACCGGGTTGCCGGACAGCGTTCCGGCCTGATAGACGGGCCCGTCGGGAGCGAGCATCGCCATGATGTCGGCGCGACCACCGAAGGCTGCCGTCGGGAAGCCGCCACCCATGACCTTCCCGAAGGTGAACAGGTCAGGCGCACCGCCGTCATACGGACCCTCGAGTCCGTACCAACCTGAGGCGCTGCAACGGAACCCGGTCATGACCTCGTCGGAGATCAGTAGCGCGCCGTGCGCGGTGGTGACGCTGCGAAGGGCCTCGGTGAACCCGGGCAGCGGTGGCACGATCCCCATGTTGCCGGGACACGCCTCGGTGATCAGTGCCGCGATCTGGTCACCATGCTCAGCGAAGGCCGCCTCGAGGGCCTCAATATCGTTGTAGGGCAACACGATCGTGTCGGCGGCGGTGGAAGCCGGGACACCCGCGGAGTCCGGGAGGGCGAACGTCGCCAGACCACTGCCCGCTGACACGAGGCACGCGTCGGCGTGCCCGTGGTAGCACCCTGCAAACTTCACGACCTTGGACCGGCCGGTGAACCCCCGGGCCAGACGTAGGGCGCTCATCGTGGCTTCGGTTCCGCTGTTGACAAGGCGTACCTGCTCGACGGGACCGACCCGGGCCACGATCTCTTCGGCCAGGGCGACCTCGTTCTCGCTAGGCGTCCCGAAGCTGAACCCTTTGAGCGCCGCGCCCTGGACCGCGGCCAGCACATCGGGATGCGCGTGGCCGAGGATCATCGGGCCCCACGAGCAGACCAGGTCGACATACTCACGGCCATCCACATCGGTGAGATAGGGGCCGGTCCCGCTGGACATGAACCGGGGAGTGCCCCCCACCGCCCTGAAGGCGCGCACTGGGCTGTTGACTCCACCCGGGGTGACGGCAGCGGCCCGGGTCAGCAGCGCCTGGGACTGGGGTGCGTCATACGGATATGGAGTCTGTGGAGCCAGCGTACGAGGAGTCGTCATGTGGGCAAGTCTCTCAGCCATTCCGGTGCGCTGCGCCAACGCCTCAGGCGGGTTGCCCCACAACTGCTGAAACCTCATCACAGACCCCTGTGCTCCGGATGCCGGCGCTGATGGCCTCCATGGCGCGGCCCAGGGCGAGGATGTCGTCGCGCGACAGGTGGGCAAGGAGATGGCGGCGCACGCTGTCGACATGGGTTGGCGCCATCTGCTGGATCTCGGCGTATCCCAAGTCGGTCAGCACCAGCTCAATGCCTCGACGGTCGCTGGGACAGGCCTCCCGGCGTACCCATCCGCGTTTCTCGAGGCGACCGGCGGTGTGGGTCAGCCGGCTGCGGGACTGCACGACCAGCTGGGCGATCTCGGACATCCGCAGCCGCCGGTCCGGCTGCTCGGACAACATCGAGATGATCTCGTACTCGGACAGCTGGAGCCCCCGGGCCTGGAGGTCACGATCCAGCGCTGACTCCAGCAACCGGGTGGCTCGGAGGTACTCCCGCCAAGCGTGCTGCTCCTCCGCATCCAGCCACTTCGGCTGAGGCGAATGAGTGCTCGGCGTGTGCGTGCTCGGCGAATGAGTGCTCATGGGCGTCCGTGTGCTCATGGAATAGATCCTATCCCTCTTTAGTTGAAACTTAAACTTAAAGTTGCTAGCGTTCTCAACGAACCCACACGATCATCAAGGAGTACCACCATGAACAACCTCTCGGACCTCACCGCTGGAACCTGGAACGTCGACGCTTCTCACAGTGAAGTCGGTTTTGCCGCTCGTCACCTCATGGTCAGCAAAGTTCGCGGCCAGTTCAAGGACTTCGCCGCGGTCGTCACCGTCGGGCAGCCGTTCGAGCAGTCGACCGTCCAGGCCACCGTTCAGCTGGCGTCGATCGACACCAACAGCGCGGACCGCGATGCCCACCTCAAGTCGGCCGACTTCTTCGACGTGGAGAACAACCCCGCCATGACCTTCACGTCGACCAAGGTCACCAACGACTTCATCGAGGGCGACCTCACCATCAAGGGCATCACCAAGCCGGTCAGCTTCGACCTGGACTTCGGCGGCGTCAGCGCCGACCCGTGGGGCGGCACCCGCGCCGGCTTCGAGGCCACGACCGAGATCAACCGCAAGGACTTCGACCTGACGTGGAACGCCGCGATCGAGGGTGGCGGCGTCCTCGTCGGCGAGAAGGTCAAGATCGCTCTGGACGTCCAGCTCGTTCAGGCCTGATCTGTCGACTCCAGCACGAGAAGAACGGCCCGGTGGCACAAGCTGCCGGGTCGTTTCGCACCCCCTCCTCCTTCCGCTTCTTGCGCCGAAACCACCGAATGTGAGGGCGCGTGCGCCGGATTCGGTGGTTTCGGCGCAACAAGCTCGGCTCATCTGGCTGTCCACATCGACCCGACCCTGAATCCCGCCGTCCACAGGCCATGCCCACACGAGTCCATGCCTGGCCCGCTCAAGCCACCGTTGGCGCATGATCGACGTCCCTGCCGTGCTCCAGCACCTGCCTCCCGTGTTCGATCTGCCCGAGGCCGTATCGGTGGGGTTGTCGGCCCGGGTCGTCGAACGGGCAGCGAGGCATGGAGACGTTCGCCGTCTGGGTGTCGTCAAGTCATTTGGCCCCACTGTCTTCACGAATTTTGGCTCCACCTGACTGCTTGAGATGGTCAGCTGGCTTG
>JABBOX010000123.1 GCA_012927555.1 Phycicoccus sp. | reverse complement strand
ACAACAGCAACAAGTCCTCGACCTACTCGGACTGCCCGCGACCGCCTACACCCAGCCCAGCAAATCGAGGCGATAACCCGCCCGAGAAGTGCGGAACGTCAGTTCGGTGTTCAGCGCGCGACGGATAAGTGTAGGTGTCGCCTCGCTTGCAGCTGTGGGGCTCCTCGTGGCACTCCCGGGCAGTGCTCAGGCAGCGGTGCTGCCGGTGCCGCTCGGCACTGCCGACAGTTTTGTGGTGCTTGCCGGCGAGACCGTCACCAATACCGGAGCGACCACGCTCAACGGCAGCATCGGCGTGACCCCGGGTTCGTCGATCACCGGACAAGAGACTTTGACAGTGAATGGCGAGACGCACGTCGCCGACACCGTTGCCGCGGCCGCGAAGGTTGACTTTGGGACCGCTTATGACAACGCCGCTGGCCAGACTCCAGCCACGGCGATTCCCACGGAGCTGGGTGGTTCGACCTTGAAGCCGGGCCTCTACAGCGGCGGCACGTTCGGGCTCACCAACACGCTCACGCTCGACGCTGACGGCGACCCGACAGCCATGTTCGTGTTCCAGTCTGCCGCCACGCTCATCACTGCGTCGGACAGCCGCGTCTTGCTCATCGACGGTGCCAACCCCTGCAACGTCTTCTGGCAGGTGTCGACGTCGGCGACGCTCGGAAGCGGCTCGAGCTTCACCGGCACGATCCTCGCGTCGAACAGTGTCAGCCTCGCCACCGGCGCTACCGTCCAGGGACGAGCGTTTGCCAGCACTGGTTCGGTGACTTTGCAGGGAAACACGATTACCAAGCCGGTCTGCGTCGGTGCACCCGCACCCACACCCACGGCGACCCCCACCGCCCAGGTCACGGCTGTTCCCACCGGCGCAGTCTCGACCGGTGATGGCAGCACGAGCGGCGGCGGGAACAACGGGCTTGGCCTGTTAGCGGGTGTGCTGGTGTTCGCCGGGTTCACTGGCGTGACCTTCGTCGCCGTACGTCGACGTCGTCTGAACGTCTGAGCAACGCAGACGAGTGCGGGCCGGTTCCATGAGGAGCGGCCCGCGCTCGGCCTGCTGGTCCAGGATGGCGATCGTTGCGACGTTATTCGCCACGATCGCCATCCTGGCAACCGGCTGCTCCATCGAAAAAGGTGGCCCAGCGGCAGAAAGAGGTGGCCCAGCGGCACCTGTGCCAAGCCGAATGGCGCCCTCGGAGTGGCCGTCGACTGTGACTCCTTTCACGTCTGCGCCGCACATCGCCAAGGTGGGGCATCTGGCCAGGTCGAAGCCGGTTCGCCTGCGCATCCCGGCGATAGGCGTGGACTCCGCGTTGATGGATCTCGGGTTACGGGCAGACGGAACGATGGAGGTTCCGCCCGGCGGGTTTCCTGCCGGGTGGTACACCGGTGCACCGACTCCCGGAGAGCTCGGCCCAGCCATCATCGCGGGCCACATCGACTGGAAAGGGCCAGGAGTCTTCTACCACCTGGCCAATCTGAGAATCGGTGACCAGGTCACCGTGACCCGCGCGGACGGAAGCAAACCGGTCTTCCGCGTCACCCGTGTTTCGACGTTCTCGAAGGACCAGTTCCCCACCGCACTGGTGTACGGCAACCTCGACCATGCCGCCCTGCGGCTGATCACGTGCGGTGGGTCCTTCAACAGCGCCACCGGCCACTATGAGGACAACATCGTCGCCTTCGCCGACCTCATCTCGCCTGCCCCATAGATTGGCATACGGCCCCGCGCCGAGCCACCCGCTCTCTCAACAGGTGACCAACGTCCCTTCTGCCGTCAGCCTGCCCAGTGCAAACCTGAGTGGAGTGACGGCGGAAGGTGATAGGTGATGAAGGCTCTCGTCGTGTATGAGTCACTTTTCGGCAACACCGAGCAAGTGGCTTTGGCGATCACGAGCGGGTTGTCGAAGCATGGTGAGGTCGAGCTGATCGAGGTCATGGACGCACCCGCGGTGATCACCGAGACACTCGACCTGCTCGTCCTCGGCGGACCGACACACGCGTTCTCGATGACGAGACCCTCGACCCGGGAGGATGCTTTCAGGCAGGGTGCCACCCAGGGGTCGACCACAGTCGGACTGCGCGAGTGGCTCGAGCACCTGCCCAAGGGCTCGCACTCCGAGCTCGTCGCGACCTTTGACACACGGGTGGCAAAGGTTCGTCATCTGCCCGGCTCGGCCGCCAAGGGGGCCGCGAAGGTCGCGCTCAAGCTGGGATACGAGGTGGCCGCCCCTGCCGAGAGCTTCTATGTCGAGGACGTCAGCGGCCAGATTCTGGAGGGTGAGCTGGGTCGCGCCCAAGCCTGGGGCGAGCGGCTGGGAGCGCAGGCCGCGGTCCGTGCCGTCGGGCGAGGTGTCCCGTGAGCGTGACGTTTGCAGTCCTCCGATGTGAAGAAGCGCGCTGATGGTACGAGTCCGCGACGTGTTGCACAGCTTCCGCCCCGCAGGGGCGCCGGGGGCGGCGGGTGCCGCGGGAGTGCCGGCCGACCGCGACAGAAATGAGCGATTTGGTTGAGCGGTAAAGCAAGATCGCTCAAAGTCGTAGAATGGGGCAAAACCGGCGGGGGACCTTGTTCCCTTCGCGACAGACGCGGGCAGCCGAGACGTGATCAACACGGATCGGGCAACCGCCGGTAATCAGTACTCATCGGGTGGCCGGAGCGCGCCCCGTAGGCATGACGAGCGAGTGAAGCCGTGCGGATCCCGCAGGCGGACGTGGCAGGCGAAGTACGGAAGGCTGAAATGGCAAGCGAAGTAGCAACCGACGTAGTAGACGTAGTAGTGGCGCAAGCGGCAGGCGAAGCAGGCGGCGAGGTCTGGGCGTGTGTCGACGGCAACGAAGCCGCCGCCCGAGTCGCTCACGCGTGCAGCGAGGTCATCGCGATCTATCCGATCACCCCCGCCTCGACGATGGGCGAGCACGCCGACGCGTGGAGCGCTGAGGGACGACGAAACCTCTGGGGTTCGGTCCCTGATGTCATCGAGATGCAGTCCGAGGCAGGTGCAGCCGGTGCGCTGCACGGCGCGGTCGTGAAGGGCGCCCTCGCTACCTCGTTCACCTCTTCCCAGGGCCTGCTCCTGATGCTCCCCAACATGTACAAGATCGCCGGCGAGCTCACGCCGTGCGTGATTCACGTCGCCGCCCGCACCCTGGCCACGCATGCACTGTCGATCTTCGGTGACCACTCCGACGTGATGAGCGCCCGGATGACCGGCTGGGCGATGCTCTGCTCGTCGTCCGTGCAGGAGGCGCAGGACTTCGCGCTGATCTCCCACTCCGCCACGCTGAAGTCACGGGTGCCGTTCATGCACTTCTTTGACGGGTTCCGCACCTCGCACGAGATCAACAAGGTCCGGGTCATCAGCGACGACGTGATGCGCGCCATGATGCCGGACGACCTGGTGCTGGACTATCGCCTGCGTGGGCTCACCCCCGACGCTCCGACCATGCGCGGCACCGCGCAGAACCCCGATGTCTTCTTCCAGGCCCGAGAGGCCAGCAACCCGTTCCACGACGCGGTTCCCGAGATCGTTCAGCAGTCGATGAACGAGTTCGCCGGGCACACGGGACGCCAGTACAACCTTGTTGACTATCACGGTGCTCCCGATGCCGAGCGGGTCATCGTCATCATGGGCTCAGGCGCCGGCGCGGTGGGCGAGACGGTTGACGCCCTCGTCGCCAGCGGCGAGAAGGTCGGTTACATCACCGTGCGGCTGTACCGGCCGTTCCCTGTCGAGGCCTTCTTGGCGGCGCTTCCGGCAAGCACCAAGCACATCGCTGTCCTCGACCGCTGCAAGGAGCCGGGCGCGCCTGCCGAGCCGTTGCACCTCGACGTGGCCACCGCACTCATGGACAGTGTCATGTTCAACGGTGGCGGAACCATACCGACCGTCATCGGTGGCCGCTATGGGTTGTCCAGCAAGGAGTTCACGCCCCCGATGGTGGCCGGCGTCTTCACCGAGCTCAAGCGCGACAAGCCGAAGCGACGCTTCACGGTCGGCATCGTCGACGACGTCACCCACCTCTCGATCGACCCCGAGCCTGACTTCGCAGTGCCGAGCAAGTCCGTCGCTGCGGTGTTCCTCGGTCTCGGTTCGGACGGCACCGTCGGCGCGAGCAAGAACTCGATCAAGATCATCGGGGACGGCACGGACCAGTTCGTGCAGGGCTACTTCGTTCTCGACTCGAAGAAGTCTGGTGGCGTGACCGTCTCGCACCTGAGGTTCGGCCACGATGAGATCCGCTCGACGTACCTCGTCGAGCAGGCCGACGTGATCGGCGTCCACCAGTTCTCGCTCCTGCGCACCATGAAGGTCCTCGAGCTGGCCAAGCCCGGTGGCACCCTCCTGCTGAACTCGCCCTACCCGGACGACCAGGTGTGGGACCAGCTACCGGTCGAGGTTCAGCAGCAGCTGATCGACAAGAACATGAAGTTCTTCGTGATCGACGCGCACGCGGTGGCCAAGGATGTCGGCCTCGGCGGGCGCATCAACACGATCATGCAGCCGTGCTTCTTCCAGGTGTCGGGCGTGCTCCCTGTGGAAGAGGTCATCCCGAGGATCAAGGCCAACATCGAGAAGGCATACGGCAAGCGCGGCCGCAAGGTCGTCGAGCGCAACTTCATCGCCGTCGACAAGGCGCTCAACGAGATGAGCGAGGTCAAGATCCCCGCCGAGGCGACGAGCACGCTTCACCGGATGCCTGCCCTGCCGAGCGATGCTCCTGCCTTCATCAAAGAGGTCACCGCGCATCTCATGCGCGGCGAGGGCGACCTGCTGCCCGTCAGTGCCATGTCGGCGGACGGAACGTTCCCGACCGATACAGCCAAGTGGGAGAAGCGGGCGATCGCCCAGGACCTGCCGATCTGGGACCCGGACCTCTGCACGGACTGCGGCAAGTGCGCCGTGACCTGTCCGCACACCGCTCTGCGGATCAAGATCTTCCCCAAGGATCAGCTCGAGGGTGCGCCCGAGGGCTTCCAGACCAAGCCGTTCAAGTCGCGGGACCTGCCCGACCACCTGCTCAGCATCACGATCGCGGCCGATGACTGCACCGGTTGCGGGATCTGCGTGGACGTCTGCCCGGCGACCTCGAAGCTCGACTCGAGCCACAAGTCCCTCGACCTCGTCGCCGCGCTGGATCATCGTGACGAGCTCCGGACGAACTACGAGCACTTCCTGACCATCCCCGAGATGGACCGGACCAAGGTGCGTCACGACACTGTCAAGGGTGTGTCCCAGCTGCAGCCCCTGTTCGAGTTCTCGGGCGCCTGCGCAGGGTGCGGTGAGACGCCGTACATCAAGACGCTCACCCAGCTGTTCGGTGACCGGATGATCATCGCCAACGCGACCGGATGTTCGTCGATCTTCGGCGGCAACCTGCCGACGACCCCGTACACCGTCAACGCTGACGGGCGCGGCCCCGCCTGGGCCAACTCGTTGTTCGAGGACAACGCGGAGTTCGGCTTGGGGATGCGGCTCGGTTGGGAGCAGCAGCACGGTGAAGCACGCCGCTATGTCGGTGAGCTCAGCGCGCTGATCGGCGCCGATCTGGCCGACGCGCTGCTCACCGCTGACCAGAGCAACGAGACCGGTATCGAGGCCCAGCGGGTGCGGGTGGAGCAGCTCAAGGCAGAGCTTGACGTCGTGTCCAGCGAAGGACGTGCGGCTGATCAGTCCTCAGCCGTTCGACACCTGCGCAGCCTGGCCGACGAGCTGGTCGAGAAGACGGTGTGGATCGTGGGTGGTGACGGCTGGGCCTACGACATCGGCTTCGGCGGCCTTGACCACGTATTCAGCTCAGGTAAGAACGTCAACATCCTGATCCTTGACACCGAGGTCTACTCCAACACTGGCGGCCAGGCATCCAAGTCGACCCCACGTGGGGCAGCAGCGAAGTTCGCGTCGTCGGGCAAGTCCTCGGCGAAGAAGGACATCGGCGCCATGGCTCAGGTCTATGGCGATGTCTACGTGGCGCAGATCTCGATGGGCGCGAACGAGCAGCAAGCGGTGCGCGCAATGCTTGAGGCGCAGGCATACCCCGGCGTCTCGGTGGTCATCGCCTACAGCACCTGCATCGCCCACGGCATCGAGATGTCGACGTCGATGTCGCACCAGAAGGACGCGGTGGCCAGTGGCTACTGGCCGCTCTTCCGGTTCCGTCCCAGCGAGGGTGTCGAGGGCAACCCGTTCAAGCTCGACTCGAAGAAGCCGACGATGCCGATCCGGGAGTTCGCCCTCAGCGAGACCCGGTTCTCGATGCTCGCCCGCACCGACAAGGAGCGCAGCGATCACCTGCTGGCTCTTGCCCAGGCGGACGTCGACGAGCGGTGGTGGCACTACACGCAGATGGCTGGCATGGAGCGGACCGTGCCGCGCGAGGTGCCACTCCCGGAGACAGTCCAGGCAGAGCCGGCGATTGCGCTGCCTGAGTTTCCGACGACCTAGGGCTCAACCGGGCGCGTCGGTCGAGATTGGCTGACGACACGACCTGGATGTTCTGGATAGACGAGGACCTCCCGGCGTGGAGCGGTGCTCTTTGGACACTGCTCCATGACCGGGAGTTTCTTTCTTACGAGTGCTTGACATAGTTTGCACGTGGTGCATATGGTGTGCGCAGTGCCGGAGAGGCCGTGCACCCGCGTCACCTCAAGGAGTCCACGATGGCAACACCGACCACCAACACCAAGACCGCCCCCACGACCGAGGTCCCCGCGGCCGCCCAGAAGCTGCGCGAACAGCTGCTCTCGACCGTGCGTCAGGGTCAGCAGCTCTCCATCGACGCCGCCCAGACGTTCGCCAAGGCCGCGTCGGTCCTTCCCGTCATGGAGCTGCCGACCGTTCCTGGCCTTCCCACCCTGCCTGGCGTCGAAGCCGTGACCCGCTACACGTTCGACGTCGCGGCCGACCTGCTCACGGCGCAGCGTGACTTCGCTCTGCAGCTGGCCACCGTGTTCGCCCCCGCCAAGTCCGTCTGATCTGTACCCTGCTTCGATGATGGAGGACATGGAAGAGCCGACGGCAGCAGATGACAAGTCGACCCTGCTGGGGGCGTTCATCCGTGCGCAGCGACAGATGGCCAATCTGTCGCTGCGACAGCTGTCCGCGCTGACCGAGGTCTCCAACCCGTACCTGAGCCAGGTCGAGCGGGGGCTGCACGAGCCTTCCGTCCGCGTGCTCAGGTCGATCGCAGACGCGTTGAACGTGTCTGCGGAGACGCTGCTCGAGCATGCGGGACTGATCAATAGCACCGAAAAGCCGGACGACGAAGCGACCGAAAATGCTATCCGCGACGATCGTCGACTGACCGAACCTCAACGCCGGGCACTGCTCAGCGTCTACCGCAGTTATGTCGAGGCAAACACCGAAGAGCACTAGGCGCGTTCGGTGACGCCCTCGTCTCCTCGCTCATAGGCCGCATAGGAGTCCAGCACCATGAAGCCAGAACCAAGCCCCGAGTCGGTCGGTCAGTCCATCCTCGAACGCCTGGGCATCGCCGAGGACCCGTTGGTCGGCGTCGATCCAGTCGCTTTCCTGAGGTCCCTCGCCGCAGCTGGTATCGCGCTGGTCAAGGACCCGGGCGCCGCCGCCGCTGTCGCCGCGGCCAACGCGAGGTTGGCGATCGGTTCTGCCGCAGCAGTGCGGGCATCCGTGGGGCGTGCGGTCGGCAGCGAGACACCCGGACCGGTGTCTCCGGCGGTCGGCGACAAAAGGTTCGCGGACCCGGCATACGCCGACAATCCCTTGTACTTCCTGCTGGCCCAGGAATACCTGCTGAGCGGTCAGCTGGTCACCGAGCTGCTCGATGTGGCGGCGCTGGAGACGGTTCAGGACACCAAGGCTCGTTTCGCCGCCAAGTTCATCCACGACGCACTCGCGCCCACCAACACCCTGTTCGGCAACCCCGCGGCGCTCCGGGCGGCTTTCGACACCGGGGGCAAGAGCGTGGTCAGGGGGGCGAAGAACATGCTGGACGACCTGCTCCACAACGGAGGCTGGCCCTCTCAGGTGGACAGCTCCGGGTTCGAGGTCGGCGTCAACATGGCCGCCACGCCGGGTTCGGTCGTCTACCGCAGCGACCTGATCGAGTTGATCCAGTACACGCCGCAGAGCGAGCAGGTGCACTCGGTGCCGCTGTTGTTCTGCCCGCCGTGGATCAACAAGTACTACATCATGGATCTGGCGCCCGGTAAGAGCCTGATCGAGTGGGCGGTACAGCACGGTCACACCTGCTTCGCGATCAGCTACCGCAACCCCGATGCCTCGATGCGTGACCTGGGCTTTGAGGACTACCTGCGCCAGGGCCCGCTGGATGCGGTCCGGGTGGTTCGAGAGATCACCGGAGCCACCGAGGTCAACACCGTCTCGGTGTGTCTGGGAGGGACCCTGACCGCCATCGCGTTGGCCCAGAACGCTGCCATCGGCGATCGCTCGATCAAGTCGGCCACCTTCCTGAACACGCACACGGACTTCTCCGTCCCCGGCGCCCTGGGCATCTTCACCGATGAGGCAACGGTCGCCGGTCTTGAGAAGCAGATGGCCAAGGATGGCTTCCTCGACTCGGACAAGATGGCGCACACCTTTGACGCATTGCGTGCCAATGACCTGGTGTTCTCCTACGTCGTGAACAACTGGCTGCTGGGCAAGAAGCCGCCGGCCTTCGACCTGCTGGTCTGGAACAAGGACAGCACCCGCATGCCGGCCAAGATGCACTCACAATACCTTCGATCGTGCTATCTCAACAACGAGTTCGCCCGCGGCGAGTTCGAGGTCGATGGGCAGAAGCTCCAGCCTGGCAAGGTCGACATCGACACCTATGTGCTTGCCGCCGTGGACGACCACATCGTCCCGTGGGTCTCTGGCCACAAGACCACCCAGCTGCTCGGCGGCGACAACCGGTTTGTCCTCAGCACGTCCGGACACATCGCCGGGATCGTCAACCCACCCAACCCCAAGGCAAAGCACTGGACCAACGACGAGCACCCGGCTGATCCGCAGGAGTGGAAAGATGGCGCCGAGCTCCAGGCTGGCACCTGGTGGGAGGACTGGACCCCCTGGATCGCCAAACAGGGCGGCCCCAAAGTCAAGGCCCCCCGAAAGCTGGGGAGCAAGGATCACCCCCCGATCGAAGCGGCCCCCGGAAGCTACGTGCGCGCACGCGCATGAGGCGGACCGGATCAATTCGAGTCGAGTCACAACAGCTCAGCGTCCAAGGCCTCCAGATCGCGATGCAGGTCGCGGGCGAGGGCCCACCGCTGCTCCTGATCAACGGGATGACCAGGTCGCAACAGAGCTGGAAACCCTTCACCCGGGAGCTGACCGGGCGCACCATCGTCACGTTCGACGCGCCCGGCGTAGGGGACAGTCCCAATGCTTTGCTTCCGTTGTCCATGGCCGGTCACGCCGCCCTCGCGGTGGCGGTGCTCGACGCCGCTGGTCTGGCTGAGGCGGACGTCCTGGGCTTCTCCCACGGCGGGGCCGTCGCGCAGCAGTTGGCGTGTGACGCCCCAGACAGGGTAGGCCGGTTGGTCCTGGCCGCGACCTCGTGCGGCGTCGGTGCAACTCCGAGTCGCGGGCGCGCCGTCCTGAGCGGCGTTGAGGCGCTCGCCGACGAAGCCTCCTGGCAGTTCGCAGACGCGCTGGGCCTGCTCTGGCACTCGCTGGCAATCTCGAGCTGGTCGAGCATCTCGTTCCTCGGTGCCATCACCGCTCCCACGCTCGTCGTATGCGGTACTCGCGACAGTGTCGTTCCCCCGGCAAACAGCCGAGTGCTGGCCCGACGCATCCCCAACGCATCGCTGGTCCTGCTGCCTGCGGGCCACGATCTCCAGCTGGCCGAACATGCCACGGCGTTGGCGCGAGCTGCCGAGAAGTTTCTCCAGACCACCACGCAACCGATCAACATAGAGGGACAAGACCATGGCTTATCTGCGCTTTGACGGACGTGTGGCCATCATCACCGGCGCCGGTGGCGGCCTCGGGCGTTCGCACGCGCTCGAGCTCGCGCGTCGTGGAGCCCATGTGCTGGTGAACGACCTGGGCGGAGCTCTCGACGGTAGCGGCTCCTCGATGTCCGCAGCTGACAGAGTCGTCGACGAGATCACCTCCTTCGGTGGCGTCGCGGTATCGAATCACGACAGCGTGGCCACATCGGATGGTGGGCAGGCGATTGTGCAGGCCGCGCTGGACGCTTTCGGCCGGGTCGACGTGCTGGTCAACAATGCCGGCATCCTGAGGGACAAGGCCTTCCACAAGATGGATCACACCATGATCGACTCGGTGATCGACGTCCACCTCAAGGGAGCTCTGTACGTCAGTCAGCCGGCCCTTGCCCTGATGCGCGAGCAACGCTACGGCCGCATTATCAACACCAGCTCCGCGTCCGGCCTGTTCGGTAACTTCGGTCAGGCGAACTACGGCGCAGCCAAGGCCGGGCTGGCCGGGCTGACCCGCGTCCTCTCGATCGAAGGTGCCAGCCATGGCATCAAGGTCAATGCCATCGCGCCGATTGCATCGACCCGGATGACCCAGGACATTTTGGGAGACCTTGCCGTCAAGGTCTCGCCCGAGTCCGTGAGCCCACTGGTGGCCTACCTTGCGCACGAGGAATGCTCGGTCACCGGGCACATCTACTCCGTCGCGGGTGGCCGGGTCGCCAGGATCTTCGTCGCCGAGACGCGCGGCGTCGTGCTCTCCGAGAACACCGCCGAGGCTGTTCGGGACAACCTGTCACGCATCGATGAGTTGGATGCCGAGGGCTACCACCACCCGTCATCGCTGGACGACGAGACCACGATCATCGCCCAGGCGCTGCTGAACGTCTCCTGAGACAACAGCCGCGGGGGGCCGACACGGCCACATGGATAAGCCCTCCTTGGTGTCACGGGTCACATCGAGACCGTCTGTGCCCAACGGACCTGGTTCCGGCTCGCCCAGGCGGTGCCCACAGGTCGGTCTGCACCCGTGAGTGTGGTCACCTGATCTGGCCCCACTTCGGCCGATTATCTTCATGAATGTTGGCCCCAGGGTGGTGGTGATGCTGCTGGCGGGTGGGGCGGTGTGTCGTCACGAATTTTGGCCCCACC
>JABBOX010000177.1 GCA_012927555.1 Phycicoccus sp. | reverse complement strand
TATTGACGCTCGTGTATCTCAGTTACCAGATCGCCGCCGATTACTAGGTGCCGTCGCCCACAGCGACGAACAACTCCGAGTTCGTGGTCAGGGTGGCGACAGGCGCCTCGACGTCGGGGTGGTCGTCTCGGCGCAAACCAATGATCCGTACTCGTTGCCCGCTGGCAAGTGGACGCCCGGGCGGCGTGCGCAGAAGCAACTCCTTCCCGCCGTGCTCGTCCAGCATCCACCAGCTCTTGACGCCGTTCCGCTCCCCAACGATGCCCTCGTAGTCGAACCACAAGCCGTTGCTGGGCCCTGGCCTGTCAGGCGCGACGTCCCGCCAGTACGCATCGCAGAGGCTGCGCACCGCGCAGTAGGCGCACTGCTCTCCAATGGTCGCGACAGGCTCGGCTGCGGTCACCCGCTCGTCGGCCTGGGTGACCCGGTGCGCCGTCTGCGTCGCGATCGCGGCAATTTCATCGGCGTTCGGCGCCTCGATGCGAACCTCGCTGGTGGGGTACGCCGCTGTTAGGGTGCCGAGTGGTGTCCGCGCCTCGTTCGCGACGTCGTCCTGATCCCAAAGCAGGGCGTAGAACAGCAGCTGGTCGAGATGGCTCGGGTCCTGCGCACCGGTCTTGTGGTCAACGATGTCCGCGCGCCCGGCCGTCACGGCAATCAGGTCGACCCGGCCCTTGACACGTAGGTGATCAGCGCGCAGGGCTACCTCGGGATGCGAGCCCGCCCCCAGCGGCCGACAGGCTGGCGGCCCATCACCGGAGCTAGACCAGCCACTCGCCTGCGGCACCAGCGTCATCCGCTGGAGGTATCCCTGGATCGCGGTTCGCATCTCGGGGATGCGGTCCTCCAGGACCTGCCGGATGCGAGCCCGTCGCTCCGTATCCAGCCTCGGGTTGCCGCCGAGACTGGCGAGACGGCTATCGAGCGCTTGGCCGGCGACCGAGGAGTACCCGCCAAGTTCGCGGAGCACACCGACAGCCTCGGTGGAGTTTGAGGACGTGCATCCCACCCGCACCAGCGCCCTGATGATCCGCTCCAGCGAGTCGTGGACGACGTCGCCGAACAGCGCGGCTGGGTTGGGCTGCTGGGGGTAGCCCCGCCCAGCCCAGAGGTTCGGGTAGGTGGCACGGCCGAGCACATACCGCCGCGCGCACGACTCGACCTCCTTCAGCGATGAATAGCTCCAGTACTCCGGCGGTTCTGGGAGATGGGCGACTGACTTGGCGATGCCCGGGTCGAAGGTTCGCTCGTTGCTCATCAGGTCAGCTTCTTGATCACCTGATTGGTGGCATACGGCAGGTTCCGTGCGATCACCATGTCATCGACGAGCAAGACCTGGATGCCGCCATACTCCTTCGCGTCGTGCAGTTCCTGCGTCGGCGGCAAGTCCAGCGTCAGCGGGCCATGTACCCCGATAATCCACAGCTGTGGACCGCGTGACGCCAGGATTGGCGCGGTGATTGGGCCGACACCCGGCACGTCCAGCACGACACCGCGATCGAGGTTCACCCCGGGCAGGTCGCGGCCCTGGAGGTCGGCGTAGAGCTTGTCGGCCGCTAGGTCGAGGCGAGCCGCGTCGATCGTCGGGCTCTCGCCTTTGAGCAAGTAGCGGAGCAGGCTAGCACCAACCTTGCGATCCAGCAGGCTGTGCTCGAACCGGTTGCGGAAGCTCCGCAGACACCGATAGCACGACTCGTCGCAGTCGGCGGGACAGTGCTCCAAGCGGTCCAGCGCCTCCTCAAAGATGGCCAGGCCGTAGTCGTGTACGCGCCGCGTGAAGCCAGCACCGCCCGCCAGCGTGTCGTAGAGG
Organism: Phycicoccus sp.; assembly: GCA_012927555.1. Classification (GTDB taxonomy): domain Bacteria; phylum Actinomycetota; class Actinomycetes; order Actinomycetales; family Dermatophilaceae; genus UBA4719. The sequence goes on along the minus strand of JABBOX010000177.1, from coordinate 9,323 downwards.
TAGATCTCCGCCTCCATACCCTTGTTGCCCAGGGGCGTGAGCGCCGGCCGGTACTCCGCCTGGAGTTCCGTGGCGTCGACACCGAGCTTCTGCGTCGCAGCGATGGTCAGTGCCTCTGCCACCGTCCGCAACGCGACGTGCGTCGACAACCACTCCGGGCGAAGCTTGACCGGTGTGTCGACGCGGAACCGCATGAGCAGCACGTCCGACTTGAAGTCAGTCCCTAGCACGATGCCCCGGCTGGAGCGCGCACCGTCGCAGTCCGGGTTGTCCTCGTCAGGGAACGGCTTCTTGTGGGTCCCGAAGACCTCGCCAGCGGCGAGCGACGTAGGCTCGATCAGCCCGCACTTGGTGCAATAGTTGTAGCCCTCGTTCTTCGGTCCGGTGTTGGTGACAAGCAAGATGGAGCGCTCGTATGCCTGCCTTACCCGGTCGGTGATTGTCGTCCATTTGCTGTCCCCCTCCGGCCCCTCGTTGACCAGCTTCGCGCGAGTGGCGTAGCTAACGGCCGGAGCGTCGTCGGGGCTGGTGCCGGGCGCCTCGCTGACGCGGTGCGCGAAGCCCGGCGGGCGCATCCAATACATCGCCTTGCCGAATGTGCCGACCGACCCACAGGCCGGGCAGTCCTCAGCGTCACCCTTGTCGGCTTCCGCCATCGTGACGTGGGTCGCATAGTGGCAGACTGAGCACTCGAAGTAGAGGGACCGCTGCTGCCACGCGTCGAACAGGTCGCTGCGCATCGGCGAGTAGATGGCGCCAGACGTCCACTCTTTGTTGTCGATCCACACCACCTTGCCGGGCGCGTACTGGCTTAGTGCAATGGACAGCCCCTGGCTCGGTGCATAGCGGAACTCGGTCCGGTACTTCTCCGACTTGTTCTCGTCGAACACGTGGAACGACACCACGTCGGTCGGGAAGGCGTAGCGCGGCAGGACACCCTCGTATAGCAACCGGTCGAGCAGATTCGTCTGACGGCGATCCTCACCCGGCAGTTCCGCGCCATCCTCGGCCGGGCCATCACCCTCGACTTCGTCCTCTTGCAGCTCCGAGTCGCCCATCTTGGGATCGGCGAGCTTGCCGTCTTTCAACTTGAGCGCCTTGTCGACTTGCCGAAGCGTCTCGCCCACCAGGTCGTCGAGCAGGGTGACGCGCGCGGCACCAAGCTCGTCGGGCAGCCAACTATCGACGTCCGCACGCAGCGATGTCTCGTGCCCGCCAAGCCACGCCTCGAAGTCAGTCCGGTTCAGCGCTGACTTGGTGCCTACGAAGCCGCGGACGGTGCCGAGCACCTCGAACAGCTGCGGTTGCTGCTCCGGGTCGATCTTGGGCAGGCGGTCCTGGTGGTATCGCTGAAGCAGGTATGCCGTGATGTGCCGACGAGCGATCTCCTCGTTGTCCATCGTGAGCACCGGGTCTTCGACCTTGCCCCGGATCATGGCAGCGGGGTCCTGAAAGTAGTGGTCGTCATGAGTGTCGGCGCTGCCGAACGCCACCACCGTCGCCACCGCGTTGCCGCGACGTCCGGCCCGACCAGCGCGCTGCTGGTAGTTGGCACGCGACGGCGGCATGTTGCGCAGCGCCACGCCGGACAGGCTTCCGATGTCGATACCGACCTCCATCGTGGTCGTGCACGACAGCACGTCGATGGCCGGCTGCTCCTGGTCGGTCTGCCCGGGCAGGCTGACATCGATGTCCTGGAACAGCAACTCGTACTGCTCAGCCCGTGAGAACACTTCGTCGGATTGCGCCGTGCTGAGCTGCGCCGTATGCTCGCGCGCGACGATGCTCATCGGGACCCTCGGCGGGTTCTCCATTGCCCTTTCACTGCTCGCCCGGTAGTAGCCCTTACGCGCCTGGAACACCGGATCGGTGTTCGGATCGAGCACCCGTACACGATCCTTGCGGCAGCTGATGCACTTCGTCGAGCCGGGGAATGGCCGCTGGGTGTAGCGGCAGTGCTCGCAGTAGCCCCAATGGTCCGAGGTGTCTAGCGCGACATTCTGCGCCAGCAGCCGGTACTTACCGCCGATCGACTCGCAGAACGTGGGAAGGAGCACCGGCAACCATTCCGCGTTGAATTTCTTGGTTGCAGCCTTACCTAGCCACTTGCTGAAGTTGTCGAATTTGCCCGTGTGCTGGTGGACACCGCCTTTCTGCTTCCACCACTCGCCGTCCTGCATCGAGGGGAACCAGATCCCCTTCGTCGTCCAGAAGGCCAGCCATATCCGCACCAGCGCCAGCCGCTCCTGGTCGGTCGTCGCCACATCGTCGATCTCCGGCAACTTGGCGAGCAAGTCTGCGGTCTTGGCTCCCTTTTCGCGCAGTGATGCCAGGCCGAGCGGGGCGAGCCCGTAATACTTGTCCGTCAGCGTCGCGTACATCGCCCGAAGAAGCGAGACAGGCGGCTGAGCGTTCTGCATCACCAGTTCCAGCAGGGCGCCGGTGTTACCGGTAAGCGCCCCAGCAACGAGTCGAGACCGGACTTCGCTCATGACCTGCATCGACTCCGTCGCCCGGAGTTCGGGGCGGAGCCGAGCGCCGAGGGTCTGGGCGCCGACCATCGCAGCCAGAAACAGATGGTCCAGGCCGAGCAGGTCGCGGATCAGTCCCTGGTCGCTCAGGTCACGCCAGCCATGCAGGATGAGCGGCCGGATGACGTCTCGCATGGAGTAGGTCTGGAGATTCGGTGCCAGCCGCGCGGCGACCTGGCGGGAGTCGGAAAAGGCCAGAACCTTGCGACCGCGCAGGGGCGCGAAGTCGGTGTAGTCGCGGCTCGGTGGCTGTATCTCAATCTGCCGGGTGACAAGTGCCTGGAAGGGCTGGTCACCCTTCGTCTGGTGGTCCTGCACCGATGACCGGCCATAGCCGGCGGTGCGGCCGCAGACACCGCACGGCTTGAACTCGCCATTGGCGGAGATCTGCTCTAGCTCGTCGTCGTCAGACTCCGCCGTGACCGGCTGGCCGGCGCGCTGGAGCGGCAGGTACACGGTCCGGACCCGGTCGCCGAGTTTGTCCGGATTGAGCCGCCCAGTCACGAGATTCAGGTCGGCCGGCTCGACATCAAGCGTCGGTTCCTCCAGGAGCAGGTCCAGCGGGAACAGTTCGGGAATGGATCCGGCAGCCGCCTGAAACGCGCCGCCGGGCTCGTGCCAGAGGAACTTGGGGTCGACGAGGTCGTCGGTGTAGCCACGCGCGTACGAGGACCCACAGTGCCGACAGGTGTAGTACTCGAACACGCGCGAACCGCATCCGCACGTCGCCTGCGGCTGCGCATATAGCTTGCCGATCGGGCCTGGACCGTCCGGCAGGTCATCTCCGTCGACCTCTGAGCACTCGGGATCCAGGCAGGCCCACAGCCCCGGCAATCCGCGAAAGAAGCAGTGAACGCGGCATGGCAGCAGACCCGCCTCGTCGGGCTTCGGCCGCGCCACGCTGCCGAGAGCCACCAGCGTCGTCACGGCCTGGCTGGCGAGCAATTCGTCGATGCCCGGAAAGATCGCTTCGCCAAGTTCGGCCACTGGCTGCGCCTTCTGCATGGTCTCATTTACCAGCAGGCTCATCGGCGGGAAGTCCAGGAGCGCCTTGTACAGCAACTCGCTGGTTGGAGCAGCACGTCCATCCACTCCGCGGTAAGTGAGCACGTCAGACACTGCCGCCGTGCGCCCCTCGTCGCCCTCGGCGTCATAGAAGTCACGGATGGGCACGGCGGCCAGGGCGGCAGCGTCTGCGGCCGTACCCGTGGCCGCTGATTCGCGAAGTTTGAGTTCGCCCTCAACCGAACGGAAGTCAGCGACGTCCTTTCCGGAGAGCTGAGCCGCGAACTTCCGCGCGTAGTCAGCGCTCGCGAAGCTTGCGCTGGTGGTGATGACCTGGAGGCGGGAGGCGTCGATGCCGAGCCGTGATCGCAGCCGGCGCAGCAGCAGCGCGACCTCCGCACCGGCCGCGCCCCGGTACATATGCGCCTCGTCGACGATAAGCAAGAAGCGCTCGTCGGGGTTGTCGGCCAGCCACTGCCGAGTCGCGTCGAATACCGGCCGCTCCAGCGGCCGCATGAGCATGTATTCGAGCATCGAGTAGTTGGTGATTAGCACGTCAGGGGGCGAAGCCAACACCTCGTGGCGAGTCAGCAGTTCCGGGTCTTCGGGCTGCATAACTGCCCGGACGAAGTCGCCGGCCTTGCTCTGCCAGTGGGTGCCCTTCTCGCCATACCACTTCTTGATGTCCGGCTTGCTCGGCCACTTGCCGCGTGCCTTGAGCTTCGCAATGAGGTCAACAGCCTCGGCGTGGTACTGCGCCCTCGGGTCATCGGCGCGCCCCTGGAGCAGCACGTAGAAGTCCTCAATCGAGCGCAAGCGCCGCTGGTCGCGCTCGCGCGTGCGAACGCCTGGGTACAGAGTGCGGCTGGTGTAGCGCGCGAAGCGGGCTGGGCGGGCCGCCCAGGTCTCGAACTGCGCCGTCATGCGCGGGTCGCCAAGCAGCAGCCGGAGCCGTCCTAGCTGGTCGTTCACCAGGGCGTTCATTGGGTAGAGGATCATCGCCCGCACCGCAGGCGTCGCGAACGACTCCGGGTGGTGCGCTGCCTCGATCGCCAACTTGGCAACCATCGGAAGCAGGAACGACTCCGTCTTACCGGAGCCAGTGCCGGTCGTGATCGCGAGGCTTGACCCGTCCCGCGATGCCCACTCCACAGCGGCGGCCTGATGAGTGTATGGCGGGTCGTACAGCAGAGGGCCGAGGTCACCGCCAATGGCTGTCAGGCTGCTGAACAGTGTCCGCACTGCCGGGTCAAGCTCAAGGGCGGCGAATGTCCGATCCGTCCGATAGCGCGGCGTGCTCTCGATGTACGGCTCGCGGTACAGCACGCGCTCGACCCGGAGCAGCTGCTCGCGCTGCTTGATGACGGTCGGATGGCCGACGTGATAGGTCGCCTCGATGTACTCACGCAGCGCCGCCTGAATCTCGGCGACCGTCTCCGCGATGGTGGGCGCCTCTGCCGTCATCGCACACTCTCCTCGGGTAGGGACTTCATCCACAGCATGTCAGCAAGCAGGATTGCGAGGTCGGGCATTGCACTGTTTGACACCCGGAAGGCGAACAGTGCCTTAGGGGCATCCTGCAACGCTAGGCCAATGAGTTGCAGCTGCCGCTCGGCGAACCCCGGGACCGGCGAAAAGAACGAGACGACAGAGTCCGACCGACCGGCCATCGGGGTCACGCGGTACTGCTGTTGGTTGCCACGCCCAGCGTCGATCGCCATCTGGTAGCGCCAGGCTTCGTCGCGGGCGGGCACGGTCGGATCATCAATCGGGAACTCAACGATCTTCGTCGGCTCACCGTGTTCGACGCGCACCGCGCACCAGAGCGGCGCGCCATACGCCTGCGGCCGACGGCCTAGGAAGTCGCCGCGGTCCCCGGCCTGCAGCGCCCGCCACCGTCCCCGGTAGTAGCGCGCAGGCTTATCGGGGTCGAGCACCTCCAACTCCGCGATCTGCCCCGACGACCCAGCGACGTCCAGCTTCACTCGGACGCGCTCGATCAGTTCGCTCGCCAACTCCTGGCGCGGGTTTGCTGCCCAACGATCGCGGCTGAGTCCCTGGAGGCCGTTATCGGCAAGCTGGTCGAGCGCTTTGTGCGCGTCGAGTTTAAGCAGCCGCGTGTGTCCCTCGCTCTCGATCTGTCCCGCTAGCTCGGCATCGACTAGCGGTGCGCCGTACGGGCGCACACCCAGCAAGAGATACGACCCTGGCGCCCGCTCGATGTACGACGGTGGCGCCAGGTAGAGCAGGCGAGTCGAACGCTCAGCGTCTTGGCGAAGCTCCAGCAGATCACCCGCGCCAATAAGCAGGTCGAGGATCTCTACGAGTTGGTCGCGGTCAACCGCACCCGTTGGACTCACCGGCCGCACTGCGCCGGCGACAGCTTCGATGAGGCGGCTCGGGCTCGTCGGACACATGAACGACGCCGCGCGCCTCAGCGATGCAGCCAGGCCCTCGGTGCTGGTGAGGGCGATCGACTGAAAATCGATGCCGAGGGCACGGGTGGCGAGCACCGAAGCATCGGCCGGCGAAAGGACGGATAGTTTCATCAGAAGCCTCGCAGCGCCGATTCTTGGTCGTTCAAGATGCGGGTGCCAAGCACAGCGAACCGCGCGGCGCGGAGTAGCACCGGTGAAGCCACCACGCGTTCGAGCAGGTAGGCACGATCACCCTCATTCCAATCGTCGAGAATGTAACCGGGACGACCGGCGAGCGTAAGCAGGAAGCGTCCTGCAGTCGGCTGATTGCGCACGCCGTTCTCGGTGAGCGCTGACGCAGCGACCTCACTGAATCCAACGGCGAGCGCGCCGGGAGATAGCCAGCCCCACAGGTTGCGAGCGATGGCGCGACCTAGCGACTTGTGCGCCTCGGAAGTCCCCATGAGGTCACACATCTCGTCGAAGTAGTTGGCTGGATCGTCGGCAGTCTCAACCTTGCGTTCGAGGTTCGCCCAGTGATTGCCGCAGACCATGCACACGATGGATCGCGAAAAGGCATCCGTCGCCAACTCCCGCTGGCGGGCAGCAAACGCGTCTTGCGGCACCTTCGCTCGCACCCAAAGGCTATGACCAGTCGCGAGCCTGACAATCTCAGCCGGCGACTTCACAGCCCATTGGACGCTGGATCGGCTAAGGCTGGAAAGCAGCATTGCATTGGGGTTTGTCGGCGCGACCACGACGACCTCTGCCTCGTCAGATGTTGCCCGCAGAAGACCACCCCGAGCAGGGATTCGGATCGCGGCGTCGCTCGCGTAGCTCACCCCAACCCCTGGAGACTCCACCGACAAGAACTCGACCTTCGTGTGGTCACCACCCGTACGGTCAGTCAGCGTCGCGAGGTAACTGCCGTCCCTCCCCTTCTTGAAGCGCCAGCGCAGCGGCAGGAAGTCCCGCTCACAGGTCAGGGACGCGAAGCCAACGCCCCCACGCGCGACGCTAAGCACGCACGACTCAGCCTCCTCGTACACAGTGCGGAACTTCTGCTCGGCGCGAATAGCTCTCACGATGCCGCCCCAACCGTGTTCGTCGACCGGCAGCCGCACCGCCCGATGGACCACCGCCAATTTCGCACCCTGGCCGTCGCGGAGGCACATCTGTAGGTCGGCTTCACTGCCGATTTGGCCGTCGATAACAACCGTGGCCGTGGCTTCCTCGTCCCAAAGCTCGCCGAGCGTCGGGCGAGCCGGTGACGCCAACAAGCGAATCCCCTCGCCAAGCGTCGCGGTCTCAGGACGGATCTGCGGGTCGCGGATCGTGACCATCAACGAACCGGATGACAATTCCTGATGACTTGCCCCGAACAGCGCCACATTTAGTTCGTGCGTGCCGACGTCTAGGCCCTCCAATGCAAGGACGAGTTCGGTCGCACTCGCCGGCCAGTCAACAAAGAACGAGTCTCCAGCCATGCTCACAAGACACTGCGCCGGCAACAACTCAGAGCGAATGCCTATGATCGCCGATTCGCCGGCCAACCACTCGGCCGCACCCTCGCCGTCCCAACTGCTCGCCACGACGCCGACCGGCCGGATGGCCACGCTCGATTCCGCCGCGAGGCCAAGCTCGTCGAGCAGAGTAACGTCCTCATCCGTTAGGAACTTGGGAACGTCGAGCGCGTACGCGGTGACACCGCTGACGTTCATCGGGGCAGAGCGCGACCAGCCAACCGTCGGCGCGGAGACGTCGGTACTGCAGACGAGCACGTACCGGTGTCCGGGTCGAAGGACGCGTCCTCGAATCTCAATGGCGAGCCCGGCGCCCCGCCGCCGGAACAGCCACCATGCCCCGTGGGTCATGACGCACTGGTCTGCCACGAGGCGGTTGACCGACTCGCTCCCGCCTTCTATCTCGATGAACGGCTTCGCTGTGTCTGGCCAGGACTGGAACTGCACCTCTTGGCCGCCGTGCACGAGCCGGCCCCTCGCGAGTTTCTTGGGCACGCCGCTGACTGACGCGCGGCAGTGCTCAAGCTCGTCAAAAACGTGCGGCAGACGCCCGCTGAGGACGGTCAAATCCGGCAACGCTGCATAGGCATTCCACGCGCCGTCTAGGTAGCGGAGAAGAAGGCGCGGGTCAGCCGCGTTGGGTAGCTTCGTCCCCATGTTCGCCAACCGCGATCCTGACGACGACTTGAACCCCGATGAACGCACGTGGCTGGCCGACTGCCGTGCCGAGGCCAGCCAGCGGCGTGCCTGCTGCTCGCGGGAGAGGCCGTTGACGACGCGGTCGAGCGTTGAGCGGATGAGGTAGGGAGAGTCCTCGTCCTCGCCGGCTAGCAGCGCGACGGCCACCTGGCCGAGCAACTCGGTGTTCTGGCAGAAGATGCGGAAGCGCTCGGTGTAACCCCGCGAACGGGCTGCGAGCCGATTGCCGAGCTCGTCGGGGTCGCTGAGTAAGCGCGTCGACAGGCCGGTGCGGAACTCGTAGAGCAACTTCGCCAGGTGGCGCTGGAGGTACGTCGGCAGCACTGCATGGGTGATCGGCCAGGCGATGATTGGGAAGTTCCCAGCGAATGCACCCTCCGGCCGCGCACCGCCGTACTGGTCGGCGAACTTAACGAACTGGCTCCTGAGCCAATCGCGGTGCTGGTATTCCCAGCCAGGCGTGGCAGCCTCGAACGGCGGCCAGTACTTGTCGCCGACGTAGTCGTAGCCCTGTTCAGCGGCGTACACCACGAACGGCAACCAGAGACGGCGGTCGCGGCTCTGGAGCCCCCGCGCCACCACGGTGCGCTTCGCCGAGGTCGTGCTCTAGAGCGAATACAGGCGGCACCGGCTCGAGAGCCGAACGCTGGTCGCGAAGGACTCGGAAGTGTGCCTCAAGCTTGCCGTGGAGGTACTGCAATACCTCGACGGCGCCACTCGGGCTCACGTCGGCCATGCGAAGCGCCCCCCTCTGGTCGAACCCGAGCCTGCGTTACGTGGAAGTCAAAGACTGCCCCCGACCTCCGACAGAAGGTGCGAAGTTCGACCGGAGAGCCGGGTGAATCGGCATGGGGAGTGGAAGCTTCAGACCTACTACGTCGGCTTCGTCATCAGCACGCCCTCGCCGGGTGGGACGATCACTGGGGCGGGGGCCTAACCGGAACCGGCTGGTGCAACACGACAACCTGCAAGTGGCCCCAGTAGCGCCGGAGGAGTGACGACGGAGCGTGACAAACGGATAGGCGACCGGAATTTGTCAAGGTGGTTGAGGCCGGTGGGTGTTAGGCGGCTAGCTCGATGCCGGTGTTGTCGGCTGGCTGGTTGATCCACGCGGTGGTCGGGATGGCGAGGATCTTGGGGTCGTGGGT
>JABBOX010000256.1 GCA_012927555.1 Phycicoccus sp. | reverse complement strand
AGCGGATCTTGCTCCAACCCCGTTGACGAGCGATCGTCCTGAGGCCGTCAAAGAGGGCGTCGACCGCACCGGTGCCTCGCGCGTCCGGCTCCACGAACAGGTCATCGAGATGACCGGCCACCGCAGCGGCCAGCGGACGGAAGTAGGGACGGTAGTGGGCCAGCCCAATCGGGGTCCCGGTCGCGTCCCGGACCAGCAACGCCTTGACGTCATGGTCGGGGTCGGTGATCCAGGACCAGACGCGATCAAGCTGCTCGTCCGAGACCGGCTCTTGGTAGAAGTCGGCGTAGCCGCGGTAGAGCTCGCGCCATCGTGCGTGATCTTCAGGCCCGGGCGGCCCGACCGTGAAGGAGGTCATGCCACCGAATCTAGTCGTGACCGACGAATCTAGTTGTCACCGAGATCGGGGGCAGCCGACGCGTGCGGGTCAAGAGCCAGCACAGCCGCCCTCTCGGGAAGCGGTGGGGGAGTGCCGCCCCATGCCGGACACAACGCGCGGTGGTCGCACCAGTCGCAGAGCTTGGACGTCCGGGGCTGCCAGTCACCCGTCTCGGCAGCGGTCTCGATGGCCTTCCACAAGGCCTTGATCTTGCGTTCAACGGCGAGCAGCTCGTCCTCGTCGGGGGAGTAGCGCAGAATCTTGGAGTCACCGCCGAGATAGACCAGCTGCAGCATCCGCGGCACCTGGCCATGCAACCGCCAGAGGACCAGCCCATAGAACTTCATCTGGAACCAGGCCTTGGCCTCGAACTGCTCCGAGGGCGCCTTGCCGGTCTTGTAGTCGACCACCCGCATCTCGCCGGTAGCCGTGAGGTCGAGCCGGTCGACGTAGCCACGCAGGGTCAGCCCGTCCAGGTCGGTCTCGACGTAGAGCTCGCGCTCCTTCGGCTCGAGCCTGGTCGGGTCCTCCAGGGTGAACCACTTTTCGATCAACGTGACTGCTTCGCTGAACCAGGCGGCCACCGCGGCCGGATCGGACTCGTCCATCAGCTCGGACAGCTCGGGATCGCGCGCGAGCATGGCCTGCCACTGCGGCTCGACCAGGGCGGCTGCGGCCTCGATCGTGCGCCCGTCTGACGGCAGGTCGAACAGCCGCTCGAGCACCGAGTGCACCAAGGTGCCTCGTGCCGCGGGTGCGCTGGGCGCTGACGGCAGCTTGTCGATCACCCGAAAGCGATAGAGCAGCGGGCACTGCATGAAGTCAGAAGCGCGGCTCGGAGACAGTGCGGCAACCATGGAACGCACTGTAGATGAGGGCGCTGACACTGAGCCTGTTGACATACAGTCGCAGCATGTCTGCCAGCACCCACGATTCGACGAGCCCGACCCCTGGCTGGCGCCTCGCAACGATCGGTGGCGTCCCGGTCTATATCGGCCGTTCGTGGCCGATCATCGCCCTGATCATCGTGACCACGTTCGGCCCCGGTATCGCGAGCAGCCGCCCCTACCTCGGGTTCGGTGCCTATGCGGTGGCGGCTGCCTACGCCGTCCTGCTGCTGGTCTCGGTGCTTGCCCATGAAGCCGCCCACGCGGTGGTGGCGACGCGTGCGGGATACCGGGTGAACCGCGTGGTGGCTGACCTCTGGGGCGGGCACACGGCATACAACTCGTCGAACGCGCGGCCCGGGGCGAGCGCCCTCGTGGCGGTTGCCGGCCCGGCCGCCAATGCGCTGCTGGCGCTCATCGGCTGGCTCGCTGCACCTCACATCGACGGCGACATCACCTCTTTGCTGGTCGGGGCGATCTGGTTCACCAATGCCTTCGTCGCGGGGTTCAACCTGCTGCCGGGGCTCCCGCTGGACGGCGGGTTCCTGGTGGACTCCCTGGTGTGGCGGATCACCGGCAAGCGCGAGAGCGGGCTCATTGCCGCCGGGTGGAGCGGGCGGGTCGTGACGGTCCTGGTCGTCCTGTGGTTCCTGGGGCTGCCACTGCTGAGCGGCCAGCGTCCGGACCTGTTCAGCGCCGTCTGGGTGCTGTTCATCGGTGGCTTCCTGTGGGTGGGCGCCACCAACGCGATCCGCAGCGGACGCGGGAGTCGCCTCATGGCCGGCATCCGGATCGACTCGGTATGGCGCCGCGCGGCGGTCCTGCCTGCGCGCGCAAGTGCCGCTCAGGCGAAGTCCCTGCGGGCAGACGCGCCCGGCAGCACCGTCATCATCGTTGAAGATGACTGGCGCAACGCGATCGGGCTCCTGGACGACGAGGCACTCGGGGCCATCCCCGAGCCTGCACTGGGGGGTGTGCTCGTTACCAGCGTGATGCGCCAGCAGCCGGCGGGTTGGGTCGTCGAGGCCACCCCGGACCAGTCGATCGTGCGCGTGGTGATGGCTATGCAATCCCTCGGCATCGGGGCTGTGCCGGTGCGAGGCCCCGACGGGCAGATCGGGGGAATCGTCCTTGCTGGCGATCTCGAGGCTGCCTTGTCACGAGCGACGTCCCGCCGGACCTAGACTTGCCCGCCATGAGCCAGGGCACGCCGGAAGAGTCAGATCAGGTCGGTCAGGAGCTACCCGTTCCCGCAACCGAAGGACTGGCGAGCACTGAAGAGTCGCACGGCGCCACCGGTGCCCACCTGCGACGCGGGCCGTTCGTCGAGGGCGAGCGCGTGCAGCTGACCGATCCCAAGGGCCGGATACACACGATCACCCTTGAGGCCGGCAAGGAGTTCCACACGCACCGCGGGCGCCTGGCCCACAGCGATCTCATCGGCGCGCCGGACGGCTCGACAGCCAAGAACACCGCGAGCGTCGAGTACCTCGCCGTCCGTCCGCTGCTGGCCGACTACGTGCTCTCGATGCCGCGCGGGGCGGCGGTCATCTATCCCAAGGACGCCGGCCAGATCGTCGCGATGGCCGACATCTTCCCCGGGGCTCGCGTGGTGGAGGCGGGCGTCGGGTCGGGCGCTCTGAGCATGTCCCTCCTGCGGGCTGTGGGCGACCTGGGCCACCTCCATTCCTTCGAGCGCCGTGAGGACTTTGCCGACATCGCGCGAGGCAACGTCGAGACCTTCTTCGGCGGCCCGCACCCGGCCTGGCAGGTCACCGTCGGGGACCTGGCCGAGACCATGCCGCTGCTCGTCGAGCCGGGCTCTATCGATCGGGTGGTCCTGGACATGCTGGCACCGTGGGAGTGTCTCGACGTCGTGGCTGAAGCGTTGGCCCCGGGCGGGGTCCTGATCTGTTACGTCGCCACGACGACCCAGCTCTCCCGGGTGGCAGAAGCGTCACGCGACCATGGGGGATTCACCGAGCCCGCCGCCTGGGAGTCGTTGGTCCGCGGCTGGCACCTGGAGGGGCTCGCGGTCCGGCCCGAGCACCGTATGCACGGTCACACCGGCTTCCTCATCACGACCAGGCGGCTCGCTCCCGGTGTGACTCCGCCGCTGCGCAAACGTCGCCCGGCCAAGGGCTCCACTGATGAGCCGAATGAGCCTGTGACGGGCGAATGGTCCCCCGAGGACGTGGGTGAGCATCCCCTGTCCGACAAGAAGATTCGACGCGTTCGTCGATCTTTGTCCGATAGGTCAACCACATAGACACATTGTCGGACTAGGGTCGATTGTGTCAGCCACCAATGAGGCTGAAAGGCGTCCGCGAGGAGGTTCAGATGATGTCCGAGAACTCGCCGCAGCATGGAGACAAGCTGCCCGACGAACTGCCCGACGAACTGACCGACACTGCCGAGGCTGAACGGCAACAGGCCGCTCTGTCCAAGGAGGTGGCCGCGCTGCGTCGCCGCCTTGCGGACTCGCCCTCGCGGTCGCACGACCTCGAGGACCGCATCGTGCAGCTGGAGACCTCGCTGTCGACCCTGTCGTCGCAGAACGATCGCCTGGTCCGGACGCTGAAGGAAGCCCGCGAGCAGATCGTCACCCTCAAGAGCGAGGTCGACCGGCTGGCCCAGCCGCCCGCGGCCTACGGCCTGATCCTCGAGTCGTATGACGACGCGACCGTTGACATCCTTACGGGTGGTCGCAAGATGCGGGTCGCTGTCTCGCCGCTGGTCGATCCGGCCGAGCTGTCAGCCGGGCGCGAGGTCATGCTCAACGAAGCGCTCAACGTGGTGGCCACCTGTGGCTTCGAACGCATCGGCGAGATCGTCCTGCTCAAAGAGCTCCTGGACGACGACCGCGTTCTGGTGGTGGCCCACGCCGACGAAGAGCGCGTCTGTCGAAAGGCCGACAGCCTCGACGGAGAGCCGATCCGGGTCGGCGACGCCCTGTTGCTCGACACCCGTTCCGGCTTCGTCTACGAGCGGATCCCCAAGGCAGAGGTCCAGGACCTGGTGCTCGAAGAGGTTCCGGACATCGACTACTCCGACATTGGCGGTCTGGCCGGTCAGATCGAGGCGATCCGCGACGCCGTTGAGCTTCCCTACCTGCACCCGGACCTGTTCCTGGAGCACAAGCTGAAGCCACCCAAGGGTGTCCTGCTCTATGGCCCCCCCGGTTGCGGAAAGACCCTTATCGCCAAGGCCGTTGCGGCCTCCCTGGCGAAGAAGATCGCGGCCAAGGAGGGTAAACCGGTCGGCAAGTCCTTCTTCCTCAACATCAAGGGTCCCGAGCTGCTCAACAAGTACGTGGGCGAGACCGAGCGCCACATCCGGCTGATCTTCCAGCGTGCCCGCGAGAAGGCCTCGGACGGCACACCCGTGGTCGTCTTCTTCGACGAGATGGATGCGCTGTTCCGGACCCGTGGCTCGGGGATCTCCTCAGATGTCGAGACGACGATCGTCCCGCAGCTGCTCTCCGAGATCGACGGGGTCGAGCGGCTCGAGAACGTCATCGTCATCGGTGCCTCGAACCGCGAGGACATGATCGACCCGGCGATCCTGCGCCCTGGCCGGCTCGACGTGAAGATCAAGATCGAACGTCCCGACGCCGAGGGTGCCCGCGACATCTTCAGCAAGTACCTGCTTGCCGACCTGCCGCTGCACAAGCACGACCTGGCCGAGCACGACGGGTCGGCGGAGCGCACGGTGGCCGCGATGATCCAGGCAGCCGTCGAGCGGATGTACTCAGAGATCGAGGCCAACCGCTTCCTTGAGGTCACCTATGCCAATGGTGACAAGGAGGTCCTCTACTTCAAGGACTTCAACTCCGGCGCGATGATCCAGAACATCGTCGACCGGGCCAAGAAGATGGCGATCAAGGACTTCCTCACGACGGCGCAGAAGGGCATCCGGATCGAGCATCTTCTCGCCTCCTGCGTTGACGAGTTCAAGGAGAACGAGGACCTGCCCAACACGACCAACCCGGACGACTGGGCGCGGATCTCCGGCAAGAAGGGCGAGCGCATCGTCTACATCCGAACCCTGATCACGGGCAAGGACGGCACCGAGCCGGGTCGATCCATCGACAATGTCGCCAACACGGGCCAGTACCTCTAGGCACCCTCGCTCCTTGCCGTGAAACCACCGAATCTGGTCGTGGGAGAGCTGGATTCGGTGGCTTTGGCGCAACAAGCGGGTTTGGTGTTCAGGTCTGACGCAGTTGGAACCATGTCGTGCTGACGTATTTCCCGAACTTGAAGCCAACCTCGTCGAGCGTCCCCACCTCAGTGAAACCGAGCTTGCGGTGGAGGGCGTTACTGGCCGGATTCGGTTGTGCCACAACGGAAACGACCAGATGGACTTGATCCTTGCGGAGCAGGTCGAGCAGCGCGCCGTAGAGCCGGGTCCCGAGGCCGCTGCCTGAGGCAGCCGGCGCGAGGTAGATCGACGTCTCGCGGGTGCGCCCGTAGGCAGGCCGGGACCGGAACACTCCCGAGTATGCGAATCCAAGCACCGTGTTCTCGTCGCAGGCCACCAGGAAGTGATCACCGACCGCGGTGCTGTCGAGCTTGGCCTGCCAGTAGGTAGGAGGCGGTTCCTCGATGTCGAACGTTGCCACGCTCGTGTGCACGGCATCGGCATAGATCGCAGCAACCGCAACCAGATCAGCGGATTCGGCGGGACGCACGGTGATCTTGCTCATGCCGTGATCGTGCTCATGTGTTGATCCTGCTCATGTCAGCCGTGGCCCCGGGTTGGGCGTTCGGCGGGATATGAGCATCGTCACCGCACGCCAGCCCAACAACATGGCGCCCAGGAAGAGGGTGGCCACCACGATGAACGAGAACGCTGTGCCGGCGTGGGTCAGACCACGCAGCGCCATGCCGATGGTCACCGCGCTGAGCCAGACGGGTATGCCGCCGCGAACTGTCAGGGGGGCGCGCCGTAAGGCGAGCAGAGAGATGAGCCAGCCGGTCGCCATACCGGCCAGGAAGGGCCATGCGGTTGTCAGGACGCTGAGCAGGGCGCCGGTCTCGGCGTGGCTGCGCCGACCGATGGCGGCGAAGATGCAGATGAGGGCGGTGTCGCAGGCCAGACCCAGAGCGATGCGCACGGGGTCGACCCTAACAACCGGCGGGCCTTTGTTCAGGGGTACAGACGGTCAGGGGTACAGATATCGACGCAGCTCCCCGACCAGCTCGGCCCGGTGCTGCGCTCCGATGTTCGTCGCCCCGGGGAAGCTCGCGAACCCGTGGGGGACCCCGACGTAGTTGGTGTGCCGGACGGGCACCCCTGCGGCAGCCAGCTTCTGGGCATACAGGCTGCCTTCGTCGCGTAGCGGATCGAGATCCGCGGTCTGAACCAGCGCGGGCGGAAGGTCAGCATGGCTGGTGGCCCACAAGGGCGAGACCAGCGGGTCATCGGCTGCGAGACCGTCCGGGCCCAGGTAGTGCTCGAGGAATGCGTCGATGTTTGATCGGGTGAGGATCGGAGCGTCAGCGTGTTCCGCGATGGACGGCTGGCTCATGGTCGCGTCGGTGCCTGGATACAGCAGCGCCTGGTGCGCGATCGGCGGTCCGCCCTCGTCCCGGACCACCTGACACACGATCGCTGACAAGTTGCCGCCGGCACTGTCGCCGGACAAAGCAAGGCGAGAACCGTTGCCGCCCAACGACTCTGCGTGTTCGCCGAGCCAGCGGACGGCGTCGACGCAGTCCTGCACGGCCTTCGGCGCACGGTGTTCGGGCGCCATGCGGTAGTCGACACTGACCACGACCGCGCCGACGGCTCGAGCCAGAAACGTGCACAGCGGGTCGTACATGCGGGTGTTGCCCAGCACCCAGCCCCCACCGTGGAAGAACACGATCACCGGAAGCAGCTCTCGCGACCCTGCCGGACGGTATACGCGCAGTGGCACCTCGTGCCCGTCGCGTGCCGGGAATCCCGTGTCCTCGCGCGAGACGTCCCTGAAGACCGGACCGGTGACCCAGGTGAACGGGGGGACGGCTGGGGTGACCTTGGCGCGACTCCTGCGAATGTGTGCGAGGTCCATACCGACGATCGAGTCGTGGCCGAAGCGGTCGAAGGCCATCGTGAAGACCCGGGTCCGCAGCGGCATGGCAGTGGTGGCGATGGGGCGTCGAGTTCTCACCGCCCCATCATGCCGCCCGCAACGTGGCGATTCACCTAGGCTGGCGCCATGACCGTGCGCCGGGTGATGGGGATCGAGACGGAGTACGGCATCTCCGTGCCGGGGGATCCCACCGCGAACCCGATGTTGCTGTCCGGAGCCGTCGTCAATGCCTACGGCAGCCTGCGAGGGCGACGCGTCGGTCGGGCCAGCTGGGACTATGAGGACGAGATGCCGCTGCGCGATGCGCGAGGCTTCGAGATCGATCGGGCGCATGCGGATGCCAGCCAGCTGACCGACGAGGAAGACCCGACGCTGGCCAACATCGTTCTCACCAACGGTGCCCGCCTGTATGTCGACCATGCACATCCGGAGTACAGCTCGCCTGAGGTGACCTCACCACGTGCGGCCCTGCGCTGGGATCGGGCAGGGGAGCGGATCATGCTCGAGTCGGTCCGCCGTCTGTCGTCGGTGCCGGGGACTGCCGGCGTGAATCTCTACAAGAACAACACCGACGGCAAGGGCGCGTCATACGGCACCCACGAGAACTACCTGATGCCCAGGGCGACTCCGTTCTCAGACATCAGCCGCCACCTGATTCCCTTCTTCGTGGCGCGACAGGTGATGTGCGGCGCGGGCTGGGTTGGCATTGGCCAGGACTCGGCAACGTCCGGGTTCCAGATCGCCCAGCGGTCGGACTTCTTCGAGGTCGAGGTTGGCCTCGAGACGACTCTCAAACGGCCCATCATCAACACGCGGGACGAGCCACATGCGGTGGCCGATCTCTATCGCCGGCTGCACGTGATCATCGGCGACGCGAATCAGTGCGACGTCGCGAGTCTGCTCAAGATGGGGACCACCAGCCTGGTCCTGGCAATGATCGAGAACCAGGCGCTCACCGTCGACCTGAGTGTCCGCAAACCGGTGGCCACGCTGCATGCGGTCTCACATGACCCGAGCCTGCAGACCCTTGTCGAGCTTCGCGACGGCCGCACCATGACCGCGGTCCAGCTGCTGTGGGCCTATTTCGAGCAGGCAGATTCCTATCTGCAGGCACGACACGCCGGAGCTGTCGATGCCGATACGGCAGAGGTGATGTCGCGCTGGTCCTCGGTCCTCACCAAGCTCGAGCGCGACCCCATGGAGTGTGCCCGCGAGATCGACTGGGTCGCCAAGCTCAGCCTCTTGCAGGGTTATCGGGACAGGGACGGGCTGGAGTGGTCGGATCACCGGCTCAGGGCGATCGACATCCAGTGGTCGGATGTCCGGCCCGAGAAGGGCCTCTTCCAGCGGCTCCTGCAGCGTGGGCGTATCGAGTCGCTGGTCGAGGATGAGGCAGTGGAGGCAGCCATGACCAACCCGCCAGAGGACACGCGCGCATACTTCCGGGGCCGCTGCCTGGAGAAGTATCCCGCTGAGATTGCTGCTGCGTCATGGGACTCGGTGATCTTCGACGTGCCCGGCCAGACGGCCCTGCAACGGGTTCCCATGCTCGAACCGCTACGTGGTACCCGTGAAGGCGTCGGCGACCTGATCGACCGCAGCCCCGACGCGTCAACCCTGTTGCAGGAATTGGCCGCAGCCGGTCGGTGAGATCCGACTAGGCTGCCGATGACAAAGGATGTCCGGCGTCTGCCGGCCCCGATGATCGCCCTTGGAGGACGGATGCCAAGCCAGGAACACAGCCGACCACAACGTCGTGACGAGACTCCCGACGAGGCGCCCGCGCCCGCGGCAGCGAGCCCCGAGGCTACGGCACGCAAGGACGCGCTCGACGACGACATCGACAGCGTCCTGGACGAGATCGACGAGGTTCTCGAATCCAATGCGGAAGAGTTCGTGCGCGGCTTCGTCCAGAAGGGTGGCCAGTGAACCTCGGATTCGGCGGCGCTGGCCGACTGCCCGCAGCGTTCATGACGACCGGCTCGTCTTCCTTCACCGAGTTCATCAGTGCGCACTCTCCCGAGCTGCTGCCCTCGGGTCGTGCGCTGCCTGTGGGCCACACGATCGAGGCGCCACACGGAACGACGATCGTGGCGCTCACCTACCAGGGCGGCGTCGTCATGGCGGGGGACCGTCGAGCCACCATGGGCAACCTGATCGCCAACCGTGACATGGACAAGGTGTTTGCCGCCGACGAATACTCCGCCGTCGGGATTGCCGGAACCGCCGGCCTTGCCATCGAGGTGGTGAAGCTGTTCCAGGTCGAGCTCGAGCACTACGAGAAGATCGAGGGGACGCTGCTGTCGGTCGAGGGCAAGGCCAACCGGCTCGCCTCGATGATCCGGGCAAACCTGGCGATGGCCATGCAGGGCTTGTCCGTCGTCCCGATGTTCGCGGGATTCGACCTCGACGCCATGGCGGGCCGGATCTTCTCCTATGACGTGACCGGTGGCTGCTACGAAGAGCATGACCATCACAGCGTCGGCTCAGGCTCGCTGTTTGCCCGTGGTGCCATGAAGAAGCTCTGGCGGCCGGGCATGGACTCGGCTGCCGCCACCCGCGTGGCCGTCGAGGCGCTCTATGACGCCGCCGACGACGACTCGGCAACCGGTGGTCCGGACCTCGGTCGACGGATCTGGCCGACCCTTGCTGTCGTGGATGCCAGCGGGCTGCGGTTCCTGGACGACGACGCGCTGGCGGCCGTTGTCGAGCTCATCGTGGCCGATCGCCGCGGCAACCCCGGAGGTGCCCGATGACCATGCCGTTCTACGTCTCGCCCGAGCAGCTGATGAAGGACCGGGCCGATTTCGCGCGCAAGGGGATCGCCCGCGGCCGCTCCGTTGTGGTTCTCGGCTATGACAGGGGCATCGCGTTCGTCGCCGACAACCCCTCTCGCGCTCTGCACAAGGTCTCCGAGATCTACGACCGGATCGCCTTCGCTGCGGTCGGCAAGTACAACGAGTTCGAGAACCTGCGCGTGGCCGGCGTGCGCTATGCCGATCTGCGCGGCTACTCCTACGACCGCCGGGACGTTACTGCGCGGGGACTGGCCAACGCCTATGCCCAGACGTTGGGCACGGTCTTCACCCAGGAGTCAAAGCCGTATGAGGTCGAGATAGTCGTTGCCCAGGTGGGTGAGACCGCCGATGAGGACCAGATCTATCGCCTGACCTATGACGGCTCCGTCGCCGACGAGCAGGGCTTCATCGCGATGGGCGGAACCGGCGAACACATCACCACTGGTCTGAAGGAGCGGTGGCGGCCAGGCATGAACCTCGGTGATGCTCTGGCGCTGGCTGTCGAGCTGCTGGGACAGGACCCGAGCGGTGGGCCCTCGCGCGCCCTTACCGTGAACCAGATCGAGGTCGCCGTCCTGGACCGGGCGCGGCCAAGGCGCACCTTCCGCCGCCTGGCCGGGCCGTTGCTCGACGCCCTCCTGAGCAGCGAGAACCCCACCAAGGACGTCCCTGCCGACGATGACGCGGCGCCCGGACGTCACGACACGCTGACCGGCGACACCGCACCGTCCGGCGACAGCGCTGGCGGCGGACCCCCGGAGCCAGATCCGTCATGAACATCTCGGCGACCGGTGCCACCGAAGTGGCCCGGCCGCCGAGACCTCGTCATTCGTCCAGCTGAACGAGGACGAGCTCAGCGCTTCGAGCCCACCTTGTGGCCAGAGCCAGATGACTTGTGGCCGTTGCTGTTGCGGTTGCCGCCGGAGTTGACGTCTGCTTCGCCTTCCGCAGGCGCCTCGGCCGTCGCAGGCTCATTGTCCGTCGCAGTGGTGCTCTCGTCGGTCGCGCTCTCGTCGGTCGCGCTCTCGTCGGTCGGGGGGTCGGGGGGCGCGCTCTCG
>JABBOX010000152.1 GCA_012927555.1 Phycicoccus sp. | reverse complement strand
AGCTCACGAGCCTGGCGGCGGATCTTGTAGAACACCGCCCGACTGATGTCCTGCCGCTCGCAGAAGCGCGTCACCGCGCCCCGCTCAGCGTCCTCGGGCCAGTTCGCTATCGCCCACCGCAAGTCCGCGGGCACGTGGTTGAAGTCCATGCACGGAAGCGAACACGCAGGCCAAGCGCCCACGATGTCCTGAGACTTCACATAGTGGGTCTGTGAGCGCGGTGGGCGCGTCGGTGGCTGGGTAGGGGTCGAGGTCTTCCGATGATGGGAGTTCTGACGCTGCCCATCAAGAAGACCTCGACGTGTCTGACTGTAAGTCTTCAGGTGGCTGGTCTGGGACCCGCCGCTGAGGATGGTCCCGGCCGTCCCCTCGGGGTGTGACTCTGTGTCTGACTGGCCTCGCTCGCGAGTGCCTTGGTAGCGACGTGTCCATCTCGGCGGGGGTGGCCGGCGCCGTCCTCGGCCCCACCTCGGTGACTTGATCAGAAGGCTGTCCAGCCCTCGCGTGCGCGCGGGCGTTGTGACTCATTCACAGTCCTGTCCCGTGGTGACTCCTACCCGGGCCGGCGCCGGCCCGTTGCGGCCGGAACGTGCCCCGGAAGTGGAAGGAACCGAGCCGCTGTGACCATCGTTGCGCACACGCACCCGTTCGTCATCGGCGTGGACACCCACGCCCGCAACCACGCCCTGTCGATCTTGGCGATGCCTCACGGCGAGGTCGTCGATGATGCCGAGTTCCCCACGACGAGCGCGGGGATGGCCCGTGCGCTCGAGTGGGCGGGGCGCCGCACCGGCGGCGACCTCGAGGCGTTGTGGGTGATCGAGTGCTCTGCGTCCTACGGGGCGCAGCTGGCGCGCGCGGTCACGACGGCGGGCTACCAGGTCGTCGAGGCCGCGCGGATGAGCGCAAGGGCCAACCGCGGGATTGGCAAGTCCGATTCTCTGGACGCACGACGTATCGCGGCTTCGGTCCTCTCCCTACGGGCTGACCAGCAGCGCTACCTTCGCAAGGACAACGGCGTGCGAGCTGCTCTGCGGGTCCTCCTGGCCGCGCGCGACCACATGACGTCTGAACGGACCGGAACGATCAACGCGTTGATCGCACTGCTGCGCGTCCTCGACCTGGGCATCGATGCTCGCAGGCCGCTGACCGGCAGGCAGGTCATCGAGGTCGCGAAGTGGCGTTCGCGCACGGAGGCGATCGAGATGGTCATCGCGCGCGCCGAGGCGGTTCGGCTGGCCAAGCGCGTCCTCGACCTCGATCAGGAGCTCGCCGAGAACGTCAAGACGACCACGTCGCTGCTCAAGCAGAGCGCGGCGCGAGTCCTGCTCGACAAGCCCGGTATCGGCCCAGTGACCGCGGCCGTGGCCATGGCCATGGCCATGGCGGCGTGGTCGCACGACGGACGCATGCATTCGGAGGCAGCGTTCGCCTCGCTCGCGGGCGTCAGCCCGATCCCCGCGTCCTCCGGCAACAAGGTCCGCCACCGCCTCAACCGCGGTGGTGACAGGCGGCTGAACAAGGCCCTGTACATGGCAGTCATCGTGCGCATGACGCACGACGCGGAGACGAAGGCTTACGTCGATCGGCGAGTCGCCGAGGGACTCACGAGGCGCGAGATCCGCCGCGTCCTCAAGCGCTACCTCGCCAGGCAGATCCACCGTGCACTGACGGCCGCGAGTAGGGCCGACGAGGCGGCCGTCAACACGATCCCCGCCGCGCCCGTCACGGCTTGACAGACATAGAAGGGTCGCTACCTTCGCTTGCCCTGACTTGACCACGTTCTGCCGTTTGGAGGAACTCGGCCTGGAGGTCGTGGGGCAGCGCCTCGAGCCTGATCGTGCGGTGCTGGCCTGGCGCGTGGTCGAACCGGACCGGTGGTGTCGCCGGTGCGGTTGCGAGGGCGCGACGCGGGACACGGTGGTCCGTCGGCTGGCCCACGAGCCGCTGGGGTGGCGCCCCACGGTCCTGGCGGTCACGGTCCGGCGCTACCGGTGCACCGGGTGCGGGCACGTGTGGCGTCAAGACACCACCGCCGCTGCCGAGCCGCGGGCGAAGCTCTCTCGTCAGGGCCTGCGGTGGGCGTTGGAAGGTGTCGTCTGCCAGCACCTGAGCGTGGCCCGGGTCGCCGACGGCTTCGGGGTGTCGTGGAACACCGCGAACAGCGCAGTCCTGGCCGAGGGGCACCGGGTGCTGATCGACGGTCCCGGCCGGTTCACGGGCGTGAAGGTCCTCGGGGTGGATGAGCACGTCTGGCGCCACACTCGCCGGGGGGACAAGGGCGGATTCAACTGGTCGTCGCGACATCTTGATCTCCGAGGTGTTGATGGGCAGGCCGGCGGGGTGGATGGAGGAGTTGACTGGCAGGTCGCCGATGAAGTCGCCGGGGGCGCTGTCGCTTCGACGGGAGGTCGAGCGCGAGTTCTGGATCCTGATCGCGCGGGGGCTGATCGGCGAGGACGCGGGGATCGCGGTCGGTGCATCGCAGGCCGCCGGCAGCCGGTG
The DNA here is from genome assembly GCA_012927555.1 of Phycicoccus sp. Taxonomy (GTDB): domain Bacteria; phylum Actinomycetota; class Actinomycetes; order Actinomycetales; family Dermatophilaceae; genus UBA4719. The sequence continues at coordinate 8,780 of JABBOX010000152.1, read as the reverse complement.
GTCCCGGGAGGGTGGCGGCATGTCGCCCTTCGAGTTCGGCCGGCTCTCGGAACGGTACCTGTCGTTCACGGAGCGGGAGGAGATCGCGCTGCTGCGGGCCCGGGGCGCGGGGGTCAGGCAGATCGCGCGCGACGTAGGGCGAAATCCGTTGACAATCTCGCGTGAGCTGCGCCGCAACGCGGCCACGCGAGGCGGGAAGCTCGCGTACCGCGCCGGGGTGGCGCAGTGGAAGGCGGAACTGGTTGCTTGGCGGCCGAAGACCGCCAAGCTCGTGGCCAACGATCGGCTGCGCGTACGTCCAAGAACGTCTGGCCGGGCAGGTCCGCCAGCCCGGACGGGGTGGTGGTGTCCGGGCCCGTGGCGCCCCACTGGAACGGGCGCAACCAGGCCAGGCGTCAAGACCGTCGCTGGGCGAGGTCGTGGAGCCCGGAGCAGATCGCGCGCCGGCTGCCGGTCGACTCCCCCGACGATGAGTCCATACGCATCTCGCACGAGGCTATCTACCAGGCGCTCTACATCCAGGGCCGCGCAGCGCTCAAGCGTGAGCTGGTCGCCTGCCTGCGCACCGGGCGGGCGCTGCGGGTGTCGCGGGGGCGGGGGGGCGGGGCGCCGGGGGCCCCCCGGCCCCGCGAGCCCGGGCTCGCGCCAAGCCTGGAGCCCACGTGACCAGCGAGGTGATGATCAGCGAACGTCCCGCCGAGGTCGCCGACCGAGCCGTGCGGGGCCACGGGGAAGGCGACCTCATCATCGGCTTGGAACGCTCGGCGATCGGCACGGTCGTCGAGCGCACCACGAGGTTCACGATGCTCGTCCACCTGCCCCGCGAAGCGGGTTACGGGACCATCGCACCGGTGAAGAACGGGCCCACGCTGGGCGGCTACGGCGCCGTGTCGATGAGGAAGGCCCTGGCGGCCAGGATGACGACCCTGCCCGCCCAGCTGCGGCGATCGCTGACCTGGGACCGCGGCAAGGAGCTGTCCGCACACGTCGACTTCCGAGTCGAGACCGGCATCCCGGTGTTATTCGTCGATCCGCACCGCCCCTGGCAGCGCGGCATGAATGAGAACACCAATGGTCTCCTGCGCCAGTACTTCCCCAAAAGCACCGACCTGTCCCGCTGGAGCGCCCAGGACCTCCAAGCCGTCGCTCACGCGCTCAACACCCGACCCCGCAAGACCCTCGGCTGGCGCACCCCAGCTGAGGCCCTCGACCAGCACTTACTCTTGCTCCAAAAGGCCGGTATTGCGACCACCGGTTGAATCCGCTCAATACACGCCCGGCGCGTTCGAAAAATACTGCACCGACCACAACATTCGACGATCCCTCGGCAAGACCGGGATCTGCTACGACAACGCCGTCTCCGAATCCTTCTTCGCAACTTACAAGAAAGAACTCATCCACACCAGGCCCTGGCCGAACATCAAGACCCTCACGAAAGTAACCTTCAGCTGGGTCGAAGAGTACTACAACCGCACAAGACGCCACTCCACGCTCCAATACTTGACACCTGCAGAATACGGGCTAGTCTACAGAGACATCAACGAACTCGCCGCTTCAGACCGTGTCCACTAAACCGGGAACACTCCACATCGCCCGCCAGATCTTCCGCCAACTCCACACCCTCACCGCTTGACACCAGCCATAGAAGCGTCACTCGGCATCGACACCTCCAACCGGTCGACGTCATTGACGATCCGAGTCGGCTCCTACACTTCACCAGCAGCCGTCGGGGGCCCCCACCCAGCCGCCGCCCACCCTCCACCCCCCGCCGGCGGGCGCCCCCACCGGGCGCACGACAATGCAAGTCGGTTCCCACGAACTGCTGTCCTGCGTACCGTTCCTTCAGAGGCCGCCCTCCGCGTGCGAAGTGAACACCCCAAGCATCCGCCCGGGCACCACGAGGAGCGGAGGTCCCGCTCCGTCATCACATCAGGCCTGGCAACAGCCGAGAGCCTGCCAACTAGCTCAACAATATCTGAAACTATCCCTACACTGGCGCTCATCCATCGTAGACCAAACCAGAAGCCTTCCGGCGTACGATCAGAATGTAGACGAGCACAGGTACCGCAGTCGCCGCGACTACAACAGCTAGCGCAGTCAGCGATTTAGCAGGTAGCAGCAAAGAAAGCAAAGCCAATGCCAGAGAACACGCAGCCACCAAAATAAGCCTCGAAGTGCGGATCTGACTTAGCCCCAAGTCGAATGTCGGGATGGCTCGTCGCAGCACCCGGTTGAAGTAGATCACACCAGTGAGTTGCACGACTGCCGTCGAGCTAACTGCACCGATCAAGCCACCGAAGTAGGTGCACGGAAAGCTGAGCGCAAGGTTTCCTATCACGAGCACCAGACCATATCGGGCTTCAATTCCGGGCCTGCCAATCGATCGACAGTAGGCGGTCGCTACACCCGTTATAAGATTCACGGCGTTGCCGAGCGCTAGTATCGTTGCCGCGACCTCAACCATACGGTAATCACCCGTCCAACCCCGAACGGCAAGACCGATTGTCGTCACTGTGACGACTGAGTACGTCGATACCAGGAGTACCCATCTGCGGTTCTGCAAGCTCGCGAGGCTGGTCGCGCTCGCGAGGCCAGCCTCACCAAACCTTCGCGTAATCTGAGAAATTAGCGGAGAGAGAGCGAATGTCGGCAAACTTCGAATACCGCTGGCGGCTTGCCCCGCGATCGCTAAGTATCCAAGTTGTTCGATTGGCAAGATTGCCGCGACGAACAGTGCGTCTGTTTGGAGAATCGCAAGCGCGCTCAAATTCATGATCTGAGCGCGCCATGCATAGGAGTACACGTCTCTGACTTCCGGCCAGGGCAGAAACCGCAGCCTAACCCGAATGAGGTGAGGAGCACAGTCGAGCGCGAGTAGAACATTCAATAGTCCGAGCTGAACTAGAGCGAGTGCAAACATCCCTCGGACCGTAAGGTGGTCAGCGCTAAGTATAATCGCTACCACGTACCCGAGTTGTGCAACAATCGTGGCGACAGCAATCGTTCGAAACCTGTTGATCGCACGGAGGTAACCGAGCAGAATGTTAGAAAAGAGAATCAGTCCGATTAGCAGACCGATGTGTGTGAGCAGATAACTGGCGTCCGGTTGCAATTCTAATGGCACATTCGTTAATGAGAGAACAGCCCATGAGATGGCGGAGCCCAGTCCATATAGCAGCGCAGTCGCGAAGGCCACGAAAGTCAGCAGGGTGGCCGTGAATCTAGCGGCAAGCTCGGCACCGCCGCGCGTTATATAGAGAATGAAGAATCGTTGGGTTGAATTGCTAATACCTCCGTCCAGACTGACTGCGAAGACCATCACTGTGCTTACCAGTGCCCATACCCCGTAGCCTCTCACACCAAGACGGCTGAGGAGAATCGGGACCGTCGCCAATGACACGAGCTGTGGAGCGAGTTGGCTTATGCCGTTCCACCCTGTCCGCGTCCTTAGAGAGTCCTGGGTTAACGCTATTCCTGTGGTCAGTCGTTTACGACGGGACTTGGCTTCCGAGTCATTCAACGCACGTTCTCCTTCTCCGGACGAGCTATTCACGCCCCTGCGGTCGATCCGCTACAGCTGGAGACTCAGCGGCTCTGTCTGAATGGAGCCAGATTTGATAGCGCTGACAAGGGCAGCCGATTGCCAATCGGAACGCACTTCGCGCAAGATGGAAATCGCTCTACGGCGGCTTCACCATTGTTCTCTGGGATCACGTCAGGCGCGGTTCCGTGGCGATGGAGACTCAGAGGTGCACGATGCAGCATGAGCGCAGGCTCTGTTCGCCACGCGATGTCCCTTTTGCGAAACTTATCACTTTGGGTGTGCGCCAACGCCTCGGCAAACAGGATAGTTATCGGAATCGTTATGAGGATCTCTCCAGGTGACCGATAGAGGTGATTCGGACGGTTGATCCTGGTACGTACCGGCGTTAGCCCTGTGCCGCGTCGCTGACCGTGAGAGTATGGAGCGACGTCGTCCCAGGGCCGCACGGCCGCAGGAAGCAGGAACACACCGGTGGAACTTCACGACTATCTCATCATCCTGCGCAAGCGCTGGGTGTCGATCGTGCTAGTCACGGCTCTCCTGCTCGCCGGAGCCGCCGCAGCATCCCTTCTGGTTACTCCGACGTACGACGCGAAGTCGCAAGTGTTCGTCTCGGTGAACTCCGGGGGCACGACGGCGGATCTGCTCCAGGGGAGCAGTTACAGCCAGAACCAGGTGAAGTCTTACACCGACCTGGTCACCAGCCCACGGGTGCTCAGCCCTGTGATCGATCGCCTCGCCCTGAACGTGACCCCTGACACCCTGGCCAAGTCGGTCGCTGCCGACTCTCCGCTCAACACCGTGCTCATCAACATCACGGTCACCAGTGCGGCGCCCAAGATGGCGAGCGACATCGCCAACGCGATAGCCGACAGCCTCGGCACCCAGGTCGCAGAGCTGGAGAAGCCCACCAACGGTCAATCGTCTCCGATCCAGGTCAGCACGGTGCGGACGGCCACGGCGCCGACCGCGCCGTCGTCGCCGAAGACCAAGACCAACCTCGCCCTCGGTCTGGTGCTCGGGATCCTGCTGGGCTTCGGCCTCGCGGTGCTCCGCGAGGTGCTCGACACCAAGGTCCGGACGGAGGCCGACGTCCACAAGGTCACCGACGCGTCCGTCATCGCCAGCATCGGCTACGACGCCGACGCCCCCCAACATCCGCTGATCGTGCAGACCAGCCCGCAGAGCCATCGGTCGGAGGCCTTCCGGCGGCTGCGGACCAACCTGCAGTTCCTCGATATCGCCGACAGGCCGAAGACGATCGTCGTGACCTCGTCGCTACCCGGCGAGGGCAAGTCGACGACCGCGATCAACCTCGCCATCACACTGGCCGACGCCGGTTCTCGGGTGGTGCTCGTCGACGCGGACCTGCGGCGCCCCTCCGTGGCCGAGTACATGGGCGTCGAGGGCCAGGTGGGTCTGACCACCGTGCTGATCGGGAGGGCGACGGTCCAGGACGTCGTCCAGCCCTGGGGCAACGGGTACCTGCACATCCTCCCGTCCGGTCAGGTTCCCCCCAACCCGAGCGAGCTGCTCGGGTCCCGATCCATGGCCAACCTGCTCGATCAGCTGGCCCAGCTGTATGACATCGTGCTTCTCGACACCCCCCCGATGCTCCCCGTCACGGACGCCGCGATCCTGGCGAAGATGACCGGCGGCGCGCTCGTGGTCGTCGGAGCCGACTGGCTCAACCGTCAGCAGCTCGCGGAGGCCATGGGCTCGCTCGAGACCGTGGGGGCGCGGGTGCTGGGCGTGGTCCTCAACCGCCTCGCGCGCACGCCGTCGGACAGCTACATGTACTACGACTACACGACCTCCGATCCTGCGTCGTCGGGTAAGAAGAAGCGCTCGGCGCCGTCGGGCCGGACGCGGCAGCCTCCACGGCGCGCCAGCGGCCGCCGATCGCCGTCACGGCCTGATCGGGGCGACGCGGTGGACCGAAGCAGGGCCGTGGAGACGGTAGACACCATCTTCGGGGCACCTCCCACCACGAGCACCAACCGGTGGCCTGGCGAGCCTTTGACTGGCGAACGGGACAGCCGGACTGCGCGCCGAACCTAACACCCGGCCCGTCCAGGGGGCGCGGCCGAAGCTCACAGCCCCGACCGGACGAGCTCGAGGTCGTGGTCGACCATGCGCGCGACGATCTCCGCGAAGGGGACGGTGGGCTGCCAGCCCAGGCGAGCACGTGCTTTCCCGTAGTCGCCGACCACTTCGGACGCCTCGGCGTGCCGGACGAGCGCCTGGTCGGTCATGACATGACGCTCCCAGTCGTCGACCCCGGCGTGCCGCATGGCGGCTTCGACGAACTCGGCGACCGAGTGCGTGTGACCGGTCGCGATCACGAAGTCGTCGGGCGTCGCATGGCGGACCGCTCGCACCATCGCATCGACGTAGTCCGGTGCCCATCCCCAGTCGCGCTGGACGGTCGTGTTTCCGAGGGTGAGCACACCGGTGCCGTCGTGGGCGATCCGCGCGGCGGCGTGGGTGATCTTGCGCGTGACGAACGTCGTCGGACGCAACGTCGACTCGTGGTTGAAGAAGATGCAGGTCGCGACGTGCAGACCGCGGTCCCGGTAGATCGCAGCCATCTGGTGCGCGTACGCCTTCGCGGCCCCATAGGGCGTGATCGGGCGCACAGCGGTCGACTCGTCCTGCGGACTGCGGTCCGGACGCCCGAAGATCTCCGCGCTGGACGCCTGGACGACCCGGACGGCGCGTCCCGTCTCCTCCTGGTGGCGCCAGGCGGCGTCGAAGACGCCAACGGCACCGAGACCGCTCACTTCGCCGGTGAGCACCGGCTCCTGCCAGGAGAACGCGACGGAGCTGATCCCCGCAAGGTTGTAGACCTCGTCGGGCGAGATGTCACGGACGATCGCAGCGACGCGGGCGTGGTCGGTCAGCTCCCCCACGTGATACTCGACACCGGTCGGAACGTGCTCCCGGTGCTCAGCGGCCTCCTCGAGCGAGCGCACGAGCCCGTGCACCGCGATGCCTTCTGCGGCCAGCCGGCCCGCGAGGATCGTGCCGTCCTGACCGGTGATCCCCGTCACGAAGGCTGTCGCCATGCGTCAGCGACCAGCCTGCGCGCGCTGCAGCACGACGTCGTTGTCGACCATTGCCTCGACGAGCTCCTGGAAGCCAACCCTCGGCTGCCAGCCCAGCACCCGACGGGCCTTGGCCGAGTCGCCCAGGAGCAGCTGGACCTCCGCGGGGCGCATGTAGCGCGGATTCTGTGTGACCAGAGCCGACCAGTCCTGGATTCCCACTCGCGCGAATGCGACGTCCAGCAGCTCACGGATCGAGTGGGTGGTGCCGGTCGAGATCACGTAGTCGTCAGCCTGGTCCTGCTGCAGCATGAGCCACATCGCCTCGACGTAGTCACCGGCAAAGCCCCAGTCGCGCTTGGCGTCGAGGTCGCCCATCGTGATCCCGTCCTGCAGGCCGAGCGAAATGCGGGCGACCGCCTCGCTGACCTTGCGGGTCACGAACTCGTGCCCCCGACGAGGGGACTCGTGGTTGAACAAGATTCCCGACGACGCGTGCATCCCGTACGACTCGCGGTAGTTGATCGTCATGTAGTGCCCGAACACCTTGGCGACTCCGTACGGCGACCGCGGCCACAGGAGTGTGGTCTCCCGCTGGGGGACCTCCTGAGCCTTGCCGAACATCTCCGAGCTTGACGCCTGGTAGAACCGCACACGTCTCGGGTCGTCCCCCGAGTAGAGCCGCACGGCCTCGAGCATGTTGAGCACGCCCTTGCCCGTGACGTCCGTCGTGAGCATCGCGTTCTCCCACGAGTACGCCACGAAGGAGATCGCGCCAAGGTTGTAGACCTCGTCGGGCTGGGTCGTCTCGAGGGCGCGGATGAGGCTCGAGAAATCGGTCAGATCTCCCGTCACCAGCTTCACGCCCGGCACAAGCTCGCGCACGAGGTCGAACTTCGGGTTGTTCTGCCCGCGGATCAGGCCGGACACCTCGTATCCCTTGCTGAGGAGCAGCTCGGAGAGGTAGAGGCCGTCCTGTCCCGTGATGCCGGTAATCAGTGCGCGCGTCATGATTCCTCAATCCGGGGATCGGTCGTTTCAGCAACCCTAGCGGCGGTCCGAGGCTGCCTGTGGCAGGCTGCCGGTACGCATCAGCAGCGGCGGCAGGGGAGACTGGCCTTCGCGTCAAGCGTGACCACCCATCTCGCACGGGAGCGTGCCCAGCGTGAACCTTGACCCTGCGGCACTCCTGCGGAAGCCGTTCACTGTGCTCGTGGTGTGCACCGGCAACATCTGTCGATCTCCCGCGGTCGAGCGGTTGTTCACCGCCGGTTTGGGCGACGCCGCCGACATCCGCGTAACGAGCGCCGGGGTCGGCGCGGTGGTCGGCGCCCCGATCTCCCCGCCGATGGCCACCCTGCTGCACGCGGCCGGTGCGTCGTCGGACGGGTTCGTCGCGCGTCAGGTCACCGAGCAGATGCTCCGCGATGCCGATCTGGTGCTGGCGCTGACCAAGGCGCTCCGATCGCAGCTCGTGTCGCTGTCCCCCAGCGTGGTTCGGCGCGCCTTCACCCTGCGCGAGCTCGCCCGGCTCGCCCGCTCCGTCGACCCCGCGGCGCTCCCTGCCGGGTCCGCGGGCACTCGCCTCGAGGCCCTGATCCCGTTGGCGGCGGCCCAGCGAGGTCAGCGGCCCGTCGAGGCCGGAGAAGACGACGTCGTCGACCCGTACGGAGGCAACGACGCCCTCTACCGGCGCTCGTTCGACGAGCTCGGCCCCGCGGTGACCCAGATCGCGCGCATCGTCCTCGGTTGATCTTTCGCCGGCTGCGCCCCGACCGTCAGGACACGACGCTGGTCAGCGTGTCGCCGTCCTTCGGGTGCGCGAGCAGATAGGGGCCCACGGTGTCGGTCGCCACGGCCACCATGAGCGCGTCGAAGGCGGGGCGGTTGAGCACGACGGTGCTCTGACCGTCCGCGCTGGTCCCCGTCCCGGTGATCGGGACCGTGTGGAAGCCGACGTCCGCCGAGCGAAGTCCCCGCACGCTCAGCGCGAGGGAGCGCATGTCGTCGAACGTGAAGGCGTTGTCGACCGCGACGGACTTCGTCACCGTCGTCAGCAGGGACAGCAGCCCGCTGGCATTCGACAGCGTGCCCTGGCTCTGCGCCCGGGCCATGATGGCCCGCATCCAGTTCTGCTGGCGTTGCACGCGGTCGAAGTCGCCGCGAGCAAGCCCGTGGCGCTCGCGCAC
>JABBOX010000033.1 GCA_012927555.1 Phycicoccus sp. | reverse complement strand
CCCGGCGCGTGGCCTCGCCGCAGGTGGCGTGCAGAGCCGGGTCGGTCTGCCCCGCATGACGATTCGGGCCGACGGTGTGGATGACCCAGCGCGCCGGCAGATCCCCGCCACCGGTCGCCACTGCCTCTCCGACGGGAAGCCCGTGCGGGTAAGCCGTACGACGCAGCTCGCGACACTCGGCCAGCAGCTGGGGACCGGCGGCTCGGTGGATGGCCCCGTCGACGCCTCCACCTCCGAGCAGGGAACTGTTGGCAGCATTGACGATCGCGTCGACCCGCTCGGTGGTGATGTCGCCCTCGACGGCCTCCAGAGAAGCCCCGTGATGGTCCATATCCAGGACCGTAGCCCCTTCGGCCGACGACCTGCCAGATCACCGTCAACCTGCCAAGATCAGAGGCATGAACCTGACCACCAAGGCTCAAGAGGCGCTCTCCGCTGCCGTCCGTGATGCTGTGGCGTCGGATCACCCCCATGTCGAGCCGGCGCACATGTTGCTTGCCCTGACCCGTCAGACCGAGACGACCACGGGCCCGTTGCTCGAAGCCGCCGGTTCATCGGCGGCGGCCGCAGCTCAGGCGGCGACCGCCAGACTGGCCCACACGCCCAAGGTGAGTGGCCCCACGGTCAGCGCCCCGGGGCTGTCCCGAGCGGGCCTGGCCGTGCTCGACCAGGCACAGCAGGTCATGACCTCGATGGGCGACAGTTTTGTGTCGACCGACCACCTCCTGCTCGCGCTCGCCCGCACCGGCGACTTCGGTCTCGACCCTGAGGCCATCGCTGGTGAGATCCCCACGCTGCGTGGCGGTGGCAAGGTCACGACCGAGGATCCCGAGGCGACGTATGACGCCCTGGCCAAGTACGGACTGGACCTGACCGAAGCCGCCCGCGAGAGCAGGCTCGACCCGGTGATCGGGCGCGACGCCGAGATCCGTCGCGTCGTGCAGGTGCTGTCGCGCCGTACCAAGAACAACCCCGTCCTGATCGGTGACCCGGGCGTCGGCAAGACGGCCGTGGTCGAGGGTCTCGCGCAGCGGATCGCGGACAACGACGTGCCGGAGTCCTTGAAGGGCAAGCGTCTGATCAGCCTCGACCTGGCCGCGATGGTGGCCGGCGCGAAGTACCGAGGTGAGTTCGAGGAGCGTCTCAAGGCGGTGCTCGAGGAGATCCGCTCGGCGGGTGGCCAGGTCGTCACCTTCATCGACGAGCTGCACACGGTGGTGGGTGCCGGCGCCGCCGAGGGGTCGATGGATGCCGCCAACATGCTCAAGCCGCTGCTGGCCCGCGGTGAGCTGCGGATGGTCGGAGCCACGACGCTGGACGAGTACCGAAAGCACATCGAGAAGGACGCGGCGCTGGAACGTCGGTTCCAGCAGGTGTTCGTCGGCGAGCCCAGCGTCGAGGACACCATCGGCATCCTGCGCGGGCTCAAGGAGCGTTACGAGGCCCACCACAAGGTGACGATCGCCGACGGTGCGCTCGTGGCTGCCGCGACCCTGTCTGATCGATACATCAGCGGACGGCAGCTGCCGGACAAGGCGATCGACCTCATCGACGAGGCCGCCTCCCGGCTGCGGATGGAGATCGACTCCTCGCCGGTCGAGATCGATGAGCTCCGCCGCGCCGTGGACCGGTTGAAGATGGAGGAGCTCGCGCTCGAGCACGAGTCGGACGATGCGTCCAGGGAACGGCTCGAGCGGTTACGCCGCGACCTCGCCGACCGGACCGAGCAGCTTGCTGCCCTCACCGCGCGCTGGGAGCAGGAGAAGGCCGGCCTCAACCGGGTCGGAGATCTCAAGGCCCAGATCGACGAGCTGCGGGGTCATGCCGAGCGGATGCAGCGCGACGGCGATCTGGCCGGCGCATCGCGGCTGCTATACGGCCAGATCCCTTCTCTTGAAAAGGATCTGGCTCAGGCACAGGCCGCCGAGGCGACGTCGTCAACGGCCGGGGGAGACACGCCGATGGTCAAGGAAGAGGTCGGCCCCGACGACATCGCCGACGTGATCAGTGCATGGACGGGCATCCCGGCCGGCCGGCTGCTCGAGGGCGAGACGGACAAGCTGCTGCGCATGGAGGACTTCATCGGCAAGCGCCTGATCGGCCAGGGCAACGCGGTCCGGGCGGTGGCCGATGCCGTCCGGAGGACCCGTGCCGGTATCGCCGACCCCGACCGCCCCACGGGCTCGTTCCTGTTCCTCGGCCAAACCGGCGTCGGCAAGACGGAGCTGGCCAAGACGCTCGCCGACTTCCTGTTCGACGACGAGCGCGCGATGGTGCGCATCGACATGAGCGAGTACTCCGAGCGTCATGCGGTCGCGCGCCTGATCGGTGCGCCTCCGGGGTATGTCGGATACGAGGAGGGCGGCCAGCTCACCGAGGCGGTGCGACGGCGTCCGTACTCCGTGGTCCTGCTCGACGAGGTGGAGAAGGCCCACGAGCAGACCTTTGACGTCCTTCTCCAGCTGCTCGACGACGGACGCCTCACCGACGGCCAGGGTCGGACGGTCGACTTCCGCAACGTCATCCTGGTGATGACCTCCAACCTGGGCTCGCACTTCCTGATCGACCCCACGCTGGCTCCGGGCGCAAAGCACGACGCCGTCATGGCCGCCGTCCACGCGACGTTCAAGCCGGAGTTCCTCAACCGCCTGGACGAGGTCGTCATCTTCGACCCGCTGTCCACCGATGACCTCGCGAGCATCGTCGACCTTCAGGTGGCCGCGCTGGCCCAGCGGCTCGAGGACCGCCGCATCAGCCTCGAGGTGACTCCGGCGGCGCGTGAGTGGCTGGCGATCACCGGCTACGACCCGGCATACGGGGCACGGCCGCTGCGACGGCTGGTGCAGCGTGAGATCGGCGACCGCCTTGCGCGTTCGCTGCTGTCCGGAGAGGTTCGGGACGGCGGCACGGTGGTCGTCGACCGGGATCAGGACAGCGACGCGTTGGTCCTGCGCTGAGCCGGTCGTCGGCTCCGTGCCCCGCAGCCGGGTAGCGTGCCCCCATGCGACTGCGACACATCCGCCTGAGGCACGCCGGAACGCCAGCCGTGGTCTTTGCCCTCGTGGTGGTGGCTGCGCTCACGGCGTGCAGCGGCGGGGACAAGGTCGCGGTCAAGAAGCTCACCGCGGCCGAGCAACTGGCGTCGGCCAAGGCCAAGGCTGATGCCGCGACGTCGATGCACCTGTCCCTGACCTCGAGCGGCATCCCCGACACTGCCAACGGCGTTCTGGCGGCCGAAGGCTCGGGCACGCACGCCCCGGCGTTCAAAGGGACCCTGGATGCCCGCATCGCCGGCTTCTCGGCCAAGGTCGAGGTGGTCGCGATCGACAAGCTGCTCTATCTCAAGCTGCCGTTCACGACCGAGTTCACCGAGGTCGACCCCAAGGACTACAACGCCCCCAACCCAGCCCTCCTGTTTGCCAGGGAAGGCGGCGTCACCTCGCTGATGACCGCGACGACCAACCTGGTCGAGGGCAAGGCCACCCGTTCGGGTGCGGACGTCCTCAAGTCCATCTCCGGGAAGCTTCCGGGCGCCAACATCGTGAAGCTGCTCAACTTCGGCGACGGAGCCAAGACGTTCGACGTCACCTACGGCATCACCGACCCCGGCGGCGAGCTGCGCAGCGTGACCCTGGTCGGCCCGTTCTTCAAGAGCGGAACCTCGACCCCTGTGACATCCACCTACGTTCTCAAGCTGGACAAGTACGGCGCCCCGGTTGAGATCAGCAAGCCCTAGGGCGCTGCTCGCGACCGCATCGGTCGCGGTGGCACTTGCTTCGGCGGACACCTACGTCGTGGTCCTGGCACTGCCGGACATGATGGCCGGCGTCGGTCTCGGCAACGACGAGCTCCAGCGGGCGACGCCGATCATCTCGGGCTTCCTGCTCGGCTACATCGCGGTCCTGCCACTGATCGGCCGGCTCTCGGATCTCGTGTCGCGCCAACGGATATTGCTCTTCTGCCTCTCCCTCTTCGTGGTCGGCTCCGCGGTGACAGCGGTCTCGGTCGAGCTGCCGGTACTCGTCGGCGGCAGGGTCCTGCAGGGCATCGGCGGCGGCGGGCTGGTGCCGGCGACGCTGGCCCTCGTTGCGGACCTCTGGCCCCCCGAACGACGTGGAACGCCACTGGGTGTGGTCGGCGCAGTGCAAGAACTCGGCAGCGTCCTTGGTCCGTTGCTCGGAGCCGCTGTCCTCGCCGTTGCCGACTGGCGGGCGATCTTCTGGCTCAATGTCGTTCTCGGCATCGTCATTGCCGGCGTCATGGTGCTGACCGGCGGTCGAGAGGCTCGGCCCCAACCACGCGTGGTGCCAACCGTTCTGGCCTTGGCGACCATCGGTTCCGGGTTGCTCACGTTGGTCGCGCCCGCGTCCCTGGCCGACGACGTCACCCTCGGTATTCCGTTCGTCCCCTTCATCGGGACGGATCGCCTCGCGACCCCCATGGGCGTGCTCACCGTCGTCCTGCTCCTGGCGACCCTGGCAACGTCACCGCTCTCCTCGGGATCCTTCCTCGCCGCATGGCGACGGGTCGACCTGGTCGGAGCGTTCTGCATCGCGGTGGCGTTGGGTTCGCTGGTCCTCACCTTCGCCTCAGCCGATCCGGAGCGCGAAGTGGTGGGGCCATGGGGTTGGGCACTGGTGCCGCTGGGACTGGTCGCTGTCGCGGCATACCTCTGGAGGCACTTCACGGCGCGCGACCCGCTGGTGCCCCGCGGGGTGATGGCGGTCGGGACCACGGGGCGGCGTTCCATGGTCCCCCCATCTCTGCTGGTCAGTGTCCTGGTCGGTGTTGCCCTGGTCGGCATCGTTGTCGACATCCCGGTCCTGGCGCGGCTGACGATGACCGACTCCCAGACCGTTGCCGCGCTGGTGCTCGTGAGGTTTCTGGTTGCCGTCCCGGTCGGTGCCTTCCTCGGCGGCTGGCTGCTTCACCGGTTCGGTCCGGCGGTGGTGGCGTCGGCCGGTCTCGCCCTCGCCGCGGCCGGCCTCCTGGTCATGTCCGGCTGGGGGCAGGGATCCTTGCAGTCATGGTCGGCGACCCCCGTCCTTGTGCTCGTGGGTCTGGGTCTGGGGCTGCCCATCGCCCCGGTCAACGCGGCAGCTCTGGCGTCGACGCGGGACGATGCCCACGGCGTGGTCAGCTCGCTGGTGGTCCTGGCGCGGATGGTGGGGATGGTGGTCGGGCTCGGGTTGCTGACCGCGATCGGGCTGTACCGCTACTACCGCACGGTGGCTGCTCTGCCGGACCAGAGCGACACCGCGGCGTTGGCTATGGCGGGTGTCGTCCAGGTGCAAACGGTCTTCATGGGCGGCGCGTTGGCGGCCTTCATCGCCGCCGCCATCGCGGTAGCCCTCAGGGGGTCCAGAACTCGCGCCTAGTCGGTCCAGAGCTCGTGGAAGTGGTTCACCGGACCGTGGCCGTGACCGATCTCGAGGGCGTCCGCCGCACCCAGCGCCGCGGTGAGCCAGCTCTTGGCGTCGAAAGCCGCCTCCAGCCAGGAGTCTCGTTGGGGGCGCAGGGCGGCCAGGGCTGAGGACAGTGTGCAGCCGGTCCCATGGGTGTTCACCGTGTCGACCCTTGCGGCCCGCAGCAAAGCCTCGCCGTCGACGTCGAGCAGCAGATCCACGGCGTCGGGGCTGTCGTCGAGATGGCCGCCCTTGATGAGCACGCGGTTCGCGCCGAGCTCCTGCAGCGTGATGGCGTGGAGTCGCATGTCGGCAAGGCTTCGGGCCGCCCTGGTGTCGAGCAGAGCCGCCGCCTCGGCCAGGTTCGGGGTGATGAGCGAGGCGAGCGGTATCAGGTCACGCATGGCAGCAATGGCGTCGTCGTCGAGCAGCCGGTCGCCGCTCGTGGCGACCATCACAGGGTCCAGAACGACGTGCTCATGAGGGTGTCGTCCGAGGAAGTCCGCGACGGCGCCGATGATGCCCGCGTTGGCCAGCATGCCGATCTTGATCGCGTCGACACGCACATCGGCAACCAGCGTCTCAAGCTGTTGGGTGACGAAATCCGCAGGTACGACGTGTACTCCGGTTACGCCAACCGTGTTCTGGGCCGTGAGGGCGGTGATCACGGACGTGCCATAGACGCCAAGCGCCGAGAAGGTCTTGAGGTCGGCCTGGATGCCGGCACCGCCGGACGGGTCGCTGCCCGCGATGCTCAACGCGACGAGTCGGCGGGTCATCTCGACGCTCCGTCCCAGCCGGTTCGCAGCGCGCGGGTTGCGGCCGCCACGTCCGACTGGCCGCAGATGGCGCTGACCACCGCGACTCCGACGGCGCCTGCTCCGCGGACCATCGACAGGCGCTCGGGGGTGATGCCCCCGATGGCCACACAGGGCCAGGGGCTCGCAGACGTGATCTGGCTCAACACCTCGGGGCCTCCCGGCGCCGCCGCGTCGAGCTTGGTCGCCGTCCCCCACACGGGCCCGACGCCGAGGTAGTCCAGCGTTCCCGATGCATGCTGTCGGGCAACGATGACCTGGTCCAGGGTCTGCACCGACAGGCCCACGTATGCCGTGGGGCCGACCAGCGCCCGCGCCCGGTCGATCGCCAGGTCGGACTGTCCAACATGCACACCGTCGGCGCCGATGGGATCGACCAGGTGCGCGCGGTCATTGACGATCAACGGAACCCCCGTGCCGCTCAGAGCTGCTGTGACCTCACGGCCCAGTGACACGAGCTCGTCGTCCGTGGCGTCGACGTCGCGCAGCTGGACCGCGGTCACCCCGGCGCCGACTGCCGCCGAAACGGTTGCTGCGACACCGAACTGGCCGCACAGGATCGTGTCCGTCACGAGATACAGCGACAGGTCCAGCGGAGGTCGGACCATCCTCAGGTGATCCTCACCCGGTCGGCCAGGTCGGCGGGCTGCAGCAACGAGAGCTCGTCGAGCAGGGCGACCGCGAAGCTACCGGGGCCGCGTGCCTGTTGTGCTGCCGACTCGGCTGCGACGGTCAACGTCGCGGTCGCCGCTGCGGCCGCGACCAGCGCATCTGGCACCACAGCCGCGAATGCGGCCATCAGCGCGCCAAGGGCGCACCCGCCGCCGGTGATGCTGGTCAACCAGGGATGGCCGTTGGAGAGGCGCACCAGCCGATCGCCGTCGGTGATGTGGTCGGTCGGACCGCTGATGGCGATGACCGACTGTTGTTGCTTGGCAAGGATTCTGGCGACGTCCACGGCCGCGTCGGGTGAGTCCACCGACTCGACCCCTTTGCCGCCCGCGCCACCGGCCAGGGCCAGGATCTCCGATGCGTTCCCGCGAATGATGGTCGGTCGTGACTCGCGAAGAAGCTGATGCGCCAGCTGGGTGCGCCAAGGCAGCACGCCCGCTGCGACGGGGTCGAGGACCCAGGGGGTCTTCAGAAGCTTGGCGCCGGCGACCGCGAGGTGCATCGCGCGGGCAGTCTCGTCATACGGGGTGCCCAGGTTGACCAGCACGCCACCCGCCATGGCCGCGAACCTGCCGGCCTCCTGGGGGTTGTCGACCATCGCGGGAGCGGCGCCGACGGCGAGCAGGACGTTGGCAGTCCACTCGGCCACGACAATGTTGGTCAGGCACTGGACCAGGGGGGTGTGTTCGCGGAGCGCAGTGAGTGCATCGGCGAGGTCGTTTGGCTTCATGGGCTGAGTCACCTTCATGGTGCGTTCTAGAGGTCGACGAGGTCGACGATGACGGGGGCGTGGTCACTGGCGCCCTTGCCCTTGCGTTCCTCGCGGTCGATCGATGCGCCCTCCACCCGGGAGTTCAGTGCCGGCGACCCCAGGACGAAGTCGATCCGCATGCCGTGGCGCTTGGGGAAGCTCAACTGCGTGTAGTCCCAGTAGGTGTAGACGCCGGGGCCGGGGGTGTAGGCCCGGGTAACTTCGGTGTAGCCGGCATCGACCATCGCCTGGAAGGCCGCACGTTCGGGCGGTGACACGTGCGTGCTGTCGGCGAATACCGCCATGTCCCATACGTCTTCGTCCTGCGGTGCGATGTTCCAGTCGCCCATCATGGCGATCTGGGCCGATGGATCGGCCGACAGCCAGCCGCCGGCGGCAACACGCAGCCGCTCCAGCCAGTCCAGTTTGTAGGCCAGGTGCGGATCACCCAGTGCCCGACCGTTGGGTACATAGAGCGACCACACCCGCACACCGCCGCACGTCGCACCGATGGCGCGCGCCTCGGGAGCGAGCGGGTCGCCATACGGGGGCATTCCCGGGAAACCGACCTCGACGTCAGCCAGGCCGACCCGCGAGATGATCGCGACGCCGTTCCACTGGCTCAGACCGTGGTGGGCCACCTCGTAGCCGAGGGCGGTCAGCTGGTCCATCGGGAACTGTGCGTCCTTGGCCTTGGTCTCCTGGATCGCGAGCACGTCGCAGTCGCTGCGTTCGAGCCACGCCGCGACGCGGTCGACCCTCGATCGGATGGAGTTGACGTTCCAGGTTGCAATGCGCACGGGAGCAACCTTATGAGAGCGGCATAGGGTTTCGATCATGAGCACTGCACTGGTCACCGGGGCAACGTCTGGAATCGGGCTCGCCTTCGCCCGCGAGCTGGCCGAACGAGGCAACGATCTGGTCATCGTGGCCCGCCGCCGGGCCAAGCTTGAGAACGTCTCCGACGAGCTGCGTGCCCGTCACTCGATCAACGTCGAGATCCTGGCCGCGGACCTGTCCAAGCGGGCTCAGCTGCGGCGGGTCGCCGACCGTGTCGCCGACCGTGAACGCCCCATCGACCTGCTCGTCAACAACGCCGGCTTCGGCACGAGCAGGAGCTTCCTCAAGGGTGAGCTGGCCGATGAGGAGGCCATGTTCGATGTCCTTTGCCGCGCGGTCCTGGTGCTCTCACACGCGGGTGCCCTGTCGATGAAGGACCGCGGGCGTGGCGCGATCGTCAACGTGTCGTCGGTGGCCGGTTTCATCCCGATGGGCACGTATGGCGCAGCCAAGGGCTGGACCCTTGCCTTCACCGAGACCCTGGCCCACGAGCTGGCCGGGTCCGGCGTCTCGGCGACTGTGCTCTGCCCGGGGTTCACCCGCACGGAGATGCATGTGCACCCCGACGGAGAGTCGACCAAGCTACCCAAGGTCATGTGGCTCGAGCCCGACCGCCTGGTCCGTGACTGTCTGGATGACGTGAAAGCCGGCAAGGTCATCTCCGTCCCTGGTGCGCAGTACAAGCTGATCGCAGGCGTCGCCGAGGTGGCGCCGCGCGGGCTGGTGAGGGCACTGTCGAGGGGTGCCGCGTCGATTCGTCGCCGCCAGAGCTAGCGCTGCGCGGATAGGCTGAGGCCTCGTGACCGACAACAACGCCGCCCGCGCACGCGATTCCGACTTCTCGCCACGTGACCGTCTGCTCGACCTGATCAAGGCCAAAGCGATCGTGCATGGCAAGGTCATCTTGTCCTCAGGACGGGAAGCCGACTACTACGTCGACCTGCGGCGGATCACCCTCGACGGCGAGGCCGCGCCCCTGGTGGGCCTGGTCATGAACGAGCTGACCCTGGGCCTCGACTTCGACGCCGTCGGCGGACTCACCCTGGGCGCCGACCCGGTGGCAACGGCGATGCTGCACGCCTCGGCGGCGGCCGGTCGGCGCCTGGATGCCTTCGTGGTGCGCAAGTCCGGCAAGGCTCATGGTCTGCAGCAGCGCATCGAGGGTCCGTCGATCAAGGGGCGTCGGGTGCTCATCGTCGAGGACACGACGACCACAGGAGCCTCGCCGATGGACGCCGTGGCTGCGGCGCTCGAGGAGGGGGCCGAAGTTGTCGCCGTGGCGACGATCGCCGACCGGGCGACCGGGGCCCGGGAAAAGCTGGAGGCGCAGGGCCTGACCTACGTGTCGGCATACAGCCTGGCGGAGCTCGGCCTCTCCTGAGCTGGTTCGCCTACGCGTCCGCAACGAGCGCATAGAGGTTGGAGTCGCGCCAGCCGTCGCGCAACAGGTGAGTCCCCCGGAGAGTGCCCTCGTGCACCATGCCGACCTTCTGCAGTACGCGGTCGGAGGCGACGTTCCGGGGATCACAGGTCGCTGTGATGCGATGAAGGCCAAGCTCGCCGAATCCTCGATGCAGCAGCGCGCGGGCGATGGCCTCCCCGTAGCCCCTGCCCCACCAGTCGAGGTGGACTGCGTAGCCGATCTCACCCTGTCGGTGCTTGGCACTGTTCACCACCAGCTCGCCCAAGCCGACGAGGCCCGGCCCGTCTGCCTCCGCGGCCCAAACACGTCGTCGGATGGGCTCTTGCTGCCAGGCGACCAGGGCATCAGCGACGAACTGTCTGGAATCCTCTGGTTGGTTCGGGCCCCAAGGCTGGAAACGACATGCGGCGTCGGTCGAGGCCCACTCGTGAATGCGCTGCCAGTCACGCATCTCGATTGGACGGAGCGTGACCGGCTGCATCGCACCACGGTAGTGCCCGGCTACGGCCGATCAGCTCGGACCGATCAGCTCGGACCGATCAGCTCGGACCGAGGGCACCGGACTGGGGCGGGACGGCCGCAGACTCCTTCAGCTCGACGAAGATGACGTGGGTGCGCGTGTCGCCGATGTTGTGGCCGGCATGCTGCTGTGCCGGAAGCCAGCTCGTCGTCTCTGCGTTGATCGAGACGTCTCGCTGCTCTTCTCCGGCATAGAGCCGTCTGCGGAACGAGCTCAGCGTGACCATCACGCTGTTCGGGTGCTCGTGAGGGGTGGTGCGGTCGCCGGGCTGGTCGGTGTACTCGAGGACGCGCACCTGGCCGTTCTCGAAGAGCACCTTGTAGAACTCTGGGTTGGTGACTACCGGGTCGAGGGTCATGCATCCACTTTCCTACGGGCGTCAACCCCCGGCAGGCCCTATTGCCGCGAGAAGCCCCTGAGAGGCACAGTGAGGCCGACTAGCATCGATACCACTGTCTACAACGGGAGTTACGTGCTCATGTACATCCTCATCGGCCTCATCGTGGTCATCGTGCTGCTCGTCCTGTGGGCGGTCGGCATGTACAACGGCCTCATCAAGCTGCGCAACCTCGTGCAAGAGGCGTGGCGCCAGATCGACGTCGAGCTCAAGCGCCGCCATGACCTGATCCCGAACCTCGTTGAGACCGTCAAGGGGTATGCAGCCCACGAGAAGGGGACCCTGGAGGGCGTCATGCAGGCCCGGTCCGCTGCCATGTCCGGCGGACAGACTCCGGCTGCCGCAGCTCAGAGCGAGGGCATGCTGAGCCAGGCCCTCGGGCGTTTGTTCGCCGTTGCCGAGGCCTACCCGAACCTCAAGGCCAACGAGAACTTCCTTGCGCTGCAACAGGAGCTGACCTCGACCGAGGACCGTATCGCGTCCGGTCGGCGCTACTACAACGCGAACGTCCGCGAGCTCAACACCAAGGTCGAGACCGTCCCGAGCAACATCGTCGCGGGCATGGCCAAGATCGGCCGTGCGGAGTATTTTGAGTCCGAAGGCGC
>JABBOX010000061.1 GCA_012927555.1 Phycicoccus sp. | reverse complement strand
AGCAGGTCCTCGCTCACCACGACCGGTCCTCCACCAGAGACCAGCATCCCCTCGACGACCGCCAGCCAGTCGTATGTCTCGTCGTCGAGGATCCCGTGGGCGATGCTTGCAGGCTCTTCTTCCCACGGCCACATGAACTCTGAGCGGTGGGTGGCGGCATACGAGAGCGCAGCCCGCACCTCCGGCGACCCGGCGGGCAACCCTGCGCCGGCTTGCAATCGCGCGGCGACGAGCTCGAACGCGCGCGACAGCGGCGCGGCCCCCATGGTCTGCACCGCGTGATAGCGCGGAACCCGGGCGAGCGACCCCAGGAGCGCGGCCTCACCGAGCGCCTCGATGCAGGCGCTCGCCAGGGCGCCTCCGCCAACCTGGATCACGAGATGGTCGAGCGGCGGCCCGCCCGCGAGGGCCTCCGCCATCTCGTAGCCGAGCGTGAACCCGCTCTCGATCGCGAGTCCGTTCTCGTTGCCCTGGCAGGTGAAAGGAAGGGCGCCTTCGGCGAGCGCACGCCGCAGTCGGTGGTATGTCGGGTCGCCCGGGAGTCCCGGCTCGCGTGGGCACACGGTCACCCGCGCGTCGAGATCCTTCAGCCGGGCGACCACGACGGGGTCGGCGTCGACCGGGACGAAGACGTCCAGGATGCGATGGCCGGCAGCCGCGATGACGGCCGCGGCGAGGGCAGCGTTCCCGCAGCTGGCGATCGCGAGGTGCGGCCGGTGGTCCGGGTCGGTGCGACCCAGCCGCTCGACCACCTCGAGGTGCACCAGCAGCCCGAACAGATGGCGGGCCTTGTGTGAGCCGGACACGTTGCCGGTCTCATCCTTGACCCACACCCCGCCGTCCTCCGCGAAGCCGAGTCGCTCGCTGAGGACGTCAGCGCGGCCGAACGGCGTGGAGCGAAAGCCGTGGCCGTCGACCTTCGCGACCTGTGCGTCGAGGCGCGCGACGAGGTCGCAGTACTCCGCGTCCTGCATGCCGCCGGCGCGAGCCACATGGTGGGAATGGAACAGGCGACGGTAGCGGATATAGGGATTGGGGTCGCCCTGCTCCCCTCCGGTCGTCGGGAACTGCACCGCCGACACGTCCAGGATCCGGCGCAGGACGTGATCTGTATCGTCGCCGGCCCCTGCACCCGGACAGCGGAACGGATAGGGGTCGTCCGGCTTGGGCGACGCCCCGCATCCCCCGCACACGAGTGCGCTGGGCAGGGTGGGGGGCGAGATGCTCACACCGACTCCAGCGCTCCCGTGCGGGCGTTGAACTCATCGATCATCCGGTCCCAGTCGGACACGATCTCGGGCAGTGCCGCCCAGAACCGGGGGTCCTTGCGGATCCGGAACTCCTCGATCGACATCCCCTGCTGTTCCACCCAGGTGAAGTAGCCGAGGTTGAAGATCCGCTCCCGGTCCGCATGGCTGAGCTCGAGCAGGTGGTCGGTCGTCGCGCCGAGCAGGTGCTCGCCGAAGGCCTCGCCGGCGGCCACCTCGTCGAACCCGCCGGCGAAGTACTTGTCCATCGCCAGGTCGCGTTCGCTGCCGTACATCGCCGCGCCGTCGGTCGCCACCGTGACGATCACGTCGTCCGGGCCCATGTCGTGGTACTTGGCGGTCTTGATGGCCGCGAGCACGTTGGCGATGCTCGACAGGCCCATCGACTGCAGGGCGTCCATCGTCTCGCGCGGCACGGCCTGTCGCCCACCGAGGTACGCGCGGCCGACGTCGCTGTTGAACAGGACGCCCAGACGGTCGGTCGCGCGGTCGGAGACCGCAACCACCATGTCGGTTGCCATCACGTTATGGATGAACGGGATGTGCTTGTCGCCGATCCCCTGGATGTTGTGCTCGCCGAAGCCGTTGCGGAGCATCGTCGCGCACTCCAGCGCCTCGACCGCCACGGTGAGAGAACCGGCCTGCTTCTTCAGATAGTCGCCGGCGGCGATGGTCCCGGCCGAACCGGTCGCCGAGACGAACGCCCGCAGCCGAAGACCCGGTGCTTCCTCGAGCATGGAGTTGTAGACGTTCAACAGCGCCGATCCGGTGGCGAGGTAGTGGGAGATGTAGTTACCGAACTCCGAGAACTGGTTGAAGATCACGTTCTCCGGGTCTTTGGCGAGCTCGTTGCACCGGTCGTAGATCTCTTTGACGTTGCTCTCGGTGCCGGGCGTCCGGATGATGTCGGACGGATCGACGACCCAGTCCTCCAGCCAGGCGAAGCGCTCGCGGCTCATGCCCTCGGGCAGCACGGCCACGCCACGGCAGTTCATGATCCGGGAGATCGCCACCCCACCCCTGCAGTAGTTGCCGGTGGACGGCCAGATCGCGCGGTGACGGGTCGGGTCGAACTGCCCGGTGATGATCCGTGGCACCAGACATCCGTAGGCGGCAAGCACCTTGTGGGCGCTGATCATCGGAAACCTGTTGCCAAAGACCACGACGATGCGCGCGTCGACGCCCGTGAGCGACTTCGGGAGCACGACGTGTTCAGGGACCGCCGCGAAGCCTCGGCGAGACTCATCGTTGTACCAGTTGACCCGGTACAGGTTCAGGGGGTGCGCATCGTCCGGTCCGACCCCGGCCAGCGCGTCGCGAACCTTCGCCGGGATCAGGGTGGGGTCGGCGAGCTGCGCAAACGTGGGGAGCGCGATGCGAGCCTCACGAAACCGGGCAACCGTGTTGTCGTAGACGGACTCGTCGACGATGGCGCGCTCAAGTTCACGTGCCTGCATGGGGGACTCCTTCTTGTGGTGGCATGGCGGGGCGGGCCTGGCGGTAGTAGGTGTCCTCCAGCGGCAAGGTGTATCGCCGCTTCCCGTCGCGGTGGTAGTACGCCTGGGCACACGCCGGGGCGGTCGGGATCAAGCAGATCTCACCAATTCCCTTGGCCCCGTAAGCAAAGGGGACGAGCCCGGGTGACGTGACGAACCGGACCTCGATCTCCGGGGTCTTGTTGGACCGGAACAGCCCGAGCTGGCCGAAGCGGGTTTTCGGGTAGCCACCCTCGACGATGAACTCCTCCGTCAGCGCGTAGCCGAGGCCCATCACCACACCGCCCTCGATCTGGCCCTCGGCAGCCTGCGGGTTGACGACGGTGCCCACGTCGTAGGCCGCGACGACCTTGTCGACCTCGCCCTTGTCGTCCAGGACCACGAGCTGCGCGCCATAGCTGTAGGCAACGTGGCTGACCGGGTTCGGCTTGTTGCTGCCCATCGGATCGGTCGCCGGCGAGAACTCGCCGACGAACTCCCGGCCCTCCAGCCGGTCCAGGCTGTCGACCTTGGCGAGCGCGTCACGCAGCTGGACGGCGGCAAGCCGGACCGCCTCACCGGTGAAGAGCGTCTGCCGGGAACCGGTCGAGGTCCCGGAGTCAGGAGTGCGCGCGGTGTCGGGCAGCTCGAAGACGATCCGGTCAGGGGGGATGTCGACCGTCTCGCTGAGCATGTGCTCGGCGACGGTGCCGACGCCCTGCCCCATGCAGGACGCGGAGGTGCGGATGTGGACCCTCCCGTCCTCGACGGACAGCATGCACCGTCCGGTGTCGACGAGGCCGACCCCAAGGCCCGTGTTCTTGATCCCGATGGCGAGGCCGGCCCCGGGGTGCATGTAGAACTCGCTCTTCAGAGAGTCCAGGCACTCGGCGATGCCCACCGCGTCGTCGACGATCTGGCCGTTCGGCAGCTCGTCACCGGGGCGGACCACGTTGAGGTAGCGGAACTCCCACGGGTCAAGGCCACACATCTCGGCGAGCTCGTTGACGCACCCTTCCATGGCGAACGTGCTCTGGGGGACGCCGAATCCACGGAACGCGCCGGAGACCGGGTTGTTCGTGTACATCGCCAGACCCAGGATGTCGACGCTCTGGAAGTTGTAGGGTCCGCCCGCGTGCGTGCAGGCGCGCTGGAGGACAGGCCCGCCCAGGGAGGCGTATGCCCCGGTGTCGGCGATGAGGATGGCGCGCAGGGCGGTGAGGCGCCCGTCCTGGTCGCAGCCGACGGTGAACTCCATCTCCATCGGGTGCCGTTTGACGTGGTAGTCGATGCTCTCCTGACGGGAGAACTTCACCTTCACCGGCTTCTGGGTGTGCCAGGCCATCAGCGCCGCGTGGTGCTGCACCGACATGTCCTCCTTGCCACCGAACCCGCCGCCGACCAGGGTCGCGGTGGAACGCACCTTCTCGGCAGGCAGCTTGAGCATCCGCGAGACCTCGCGCTGCTCGTCGTAGACCGACTGGGAGCTGGTGTAGAGCCTCAGCCCGTCCTCGACCGGCTCGGCGACCGCGCACTCGGGCTCGAGGAAGGCGTGTTCCTGCCACGGGACGGTGAACTTGCGGGTCACCACGTGGGCCGACCCGGCGAGGGCGCCACTGACATCGCCGCGGCTGAGGTGCTCGAGGGCGCAGACATTTCCTCGCTCGTGGATGAGCGGCGCATCCCCTCGCAGGGCGTCCTGGGGTGTTGTCACAGGCACGAGCTCGGTGTAGTCCACCTCGATCAGGGCGAGTAGGTCGTCGAGCTTGTCCGCGTCAGCGGTCGCCACCAGGGCGAGCGCGTCCCCCACGTAGCGCGTGGTGTCGCCGACCCGGATCATCACGTCCCAGTCGTCGACGATGTGGCCGATCTTGTTCTCCGGGACATCCTGCGCCGTGAGGACGGCGATGCAGTCCGGGTGGGCCCTGGCCTTGCTCGTGTCGATCGCGTTGACCAGGGCGCGCGGATATTTCGACCGCAGTGCTTTGGCGTGGATCATCCCCTCGAGACGGATGTCGTCAGCGAAAAGCCCTGTGCCCAGGGTCTTTTCGGCTGCGTCCGGCCGGTGCGCCCGGTCGGTCATCCGGATGCGAGCGTTCGAGCCGGTGATCTCCTGGTCGTCCCGGAGCATCTGCCCGGCCGACAGGATCGCGTCCTCGATCTTCTTGTAACCGGTGCAGCGGCAGATGTCGAGGCGGATGCCCTTGGAGACGTCGTCGCGGGTGGGGTCGGGGTTCTTGTCCAGCAAGGCCTTGCCGGCCATGACCGTCCCCGGGATACAGAAGCCGCACTGCACGGCTCCCGTCGCGCCGAACGCCTCGACGTACACATCCTTCTCGCGCTCACTGAGTCCCTCGGTGGTGATGATCTCGTGGTTCTCGAAGGTCGATGTCTTGCGCGAGCAGGACTTCACCAGCTTGCCGTTGGCGATGACGACACACGTCCCGCACGTCGCGTCGTCGCAGCCCTCCTTGACCGACAGCATCCCGATCTCGTCGCGCAGGACCGCGAGCAGTGGCTTCTCGTCCGATACCGAGTAGTCCTTGCCATTGACACTGATCTTCATGACGGTGCTGCTCCCTTGCTATCTGACGTCGCTGTCTATCGGATGTCGCTGTCGGGCGGGCCGCAGGCCACGAACTCTCCGCGGGCCAGATCGTCCGCGAGTACCCCGTCGCGAACGACATGCTGGCCGCGGAGGAAGACGTCGCGCACCCGGCCCTGGATCTGTCTGCCCTCGTATGGCGTGTGGTCCACGTTGTCATGGAGCTGGTCGTGACTGACGGTCCAGCGTGGTCGGGGGTCGTAGACGACGATGTCGGCGTCGCTGCCGGGCAGCAACGTCCCTTTGCGTGGATAGAGACCGAAGTACCGTGCCGCGTTCTCGGCGGTGACGGCAACGAAGCGCTCCACCGAGATCCGTTCCGCCGCGACGCCGTAGGTGTAGAGAAGAGAGAACCTGAGCTCGATCCCCGGCGCGCCGTTGGGGATCCGGGCGAAGTCCGTCGCCTGGTCCTTCTGTCCGTGCAGGTTGAACGAGCAGTGGTCCGTGCCGACGAACTGGATGTCCCCGTCAGCGAGCCCGGACCATAACGCGTCGAGATTCTCCGGCGCGCGCAGTGGCGGGCTCATGACGTACTGCCTGACCTCAAGCTCGTCGTTGCCGTCGCTCTCGGCGGTTCCGTAAAGGCTGTCGTCGAGCAGGAGGTACTGGGGACAGGTCTCGGCGACCACTTTGCTGCCCCGTTGTCGGGCCCGACGCACTTCGTCGATGGTCTCCCCGGCGCTGAGGTGGACGATGTAGTGCTGCGCGTCGAGCAGCCCGGCGATCATGCTGAGCCGGCCGAGCGCCTCGCGCTCGAGAGCCGGCGGTCTGGTCCGCTGGTGGTAGAAAGCGCCCGTGTGGCCGAGATCCAGCTCCTCGCGGACGAGTGCATCGATCACCAACCCATTCTCGCAGTGGAAGCCGATGGTGGCGCCCGCACGAGAGCTTGCCGAGAGCGCAGCGTAGATCTCGTCGTCGTCGACCATCATCGAGTCCCGATAGGCCATGTACATCTTGAACGAGGTCACCCCGGCCGCGACGACCTCAGCCATCTCGTCGGCGAACTCCGTGCGCCACTGTGTCATCGCCAGGTGGAAGCCGTAGTCGGTGACCGCCTTGCCCCGGGCCTTCTCGTGCCAACGGCGCACGCCCTCCATGAGGCTCTCGCCGTGGAACTGGGTCGCGAAGTCCAGGACCGTCGTGGTTCCACCGGCGAGGGCCGACCGCGTGCCGGTGGCGAAGTCGTCGGCCGTGACCGTTCCCGCTGCCTCGAGGTCGAGATGACTGTGCGTCTCGATTCCGCCGGGCAGGACGAGACACTCGCTGCAGTCCACGACCGCTTCACCCGGCTTGGGCGTCAGGTCACCGATCTCGACGATGCGTCCGTCAGCGAACCGCACTGCGGCGAGCCGTGATTGCGTCGCAGTGGTGACCATCCCGCCGCTGAGTAGAACTGAACCGCCGTGAAGAACCGACATGAGTTCGCCCGCCCTACATCTGCGCCCAGATGCGGGGCGCTCTCTGTGTCGACCGCGCGAAGATGTCCGCCTCGTCCACGGTGAGGACGACGCGGTCGCGCATCACCCACGCCCCGTTCACCATCGTGTCGTTGACCTGGGAGCCGCTCATCCCGAACAGGATGTGGCCGCCCGCAGACTCGGCGCTCAGCGGCGTGAAGGGCCGGTAGTCCACGGCGATCAGGTCGGCATACGCCCCGGCCTTGAGAACCCCAAGATCCTTGCGGAAGTGATGTGCGCAGATCTTCGGGTTGTTGACGAAGGCCAGCTGCAGCGCCTGTCCGAACCCCACGGTCGGGTCGCCGAGGTGGTCGCTCTGCAGGATCTTGGCGACCTGGGCCGAGGCGAAGATGTCGGCGGTGTAGGCGTCAGTGCCGAGGCCGACCCGGAGGCCGCGGGCGAGCATGTCGACGACGGGCGCGACCCCGACCGCGTTGCCCATGTTGGAGTGCGGGTTGTGGACAACGGTCGTGTCCGAGTCCTTCAGGAGCGCCAGTTCGTCCGGGTCGGCGTGGATGCAGTGCGCCGCAATCGTCCCGGGCCCGAGGATCCCGTGATCGTCGAAGCGCTGGACGATGCGTTTGCCGTACTTCGCGAGCGAGTCGGGCTCGTCGTTCGGGCCTTCGGCGACGTGGACGTGGAAGCCACCGGGGATGCCTTCCTTCGCCGCGCAGGCCGCATCCAGGCTCTCCTCGGAGAGAGTGAAGCTGGCGTGCAGACCGAACAGGCCCTTGACCATGTCCTGCTCACCGGTGTTCACCTTCTTCATGAACGCGGCGTTCTCCTCGATGGCAGCGGCCAGGACACCGGCGCCGTCCCGGTCCGAGGTCTCGTAGCACAGGCTGGTGCGGATGCCGATGCGTCCGGCGACGTCCGCCATGGTCTGCAGCGATCCCGAGACGGCGTGGGGACTGGAGTGGTGGTCGAAGACCGTTGTCACACCGTTGCGGATGGAGTCGATGAACGTCGTGCCGGCGTTCAGCTCGACGTCCTCCAGGGTGAGCAGCCGGTCCAGGCGCCACCAGAGGTTCTCGAGGATCTCGGTGAAGTCACGGGTCGGCTGGTGGACCGCCATCCCGCGCGCGTAGGCGCTGTACGCGTGGGTATGGGCGTTGATCAGGCCCGCCATGATGACCCGGCCACCGACGTCGATCGTCTCGTGGCCCGGATGGGTGGCCCGGATCTCGGCCGCGGGCCCCACGGCCACGATGCTGTCGCCCTCGACGACGACCGCCCCGTCACGGACAAAGGGGTTCGCCGGGTCGTTGGTGATGACCGGGCCGTTGCTGATGATCATGACTGGGCTCCCACGGGTGCGCCGAACATGAACGCGTAGTCCTTCTCGATGGCCGCCAACACCCGGTTCATCTCGTCGGGGAGATCCACCTCACCTGCCCTGCGCTCACGAACCGAGCCGTCCGGCATACGGGTGAGGTAGGTGCCTGCGGCGAGCGGGAGGAACCCCGCATTGGTGGAGTCGTCGAAGCCTTCTCGGGTCCAGAAGATCGTGATCTTGTCCTTGTACGGCAGGCCTGCATGCGGGCAGAACGTGCCACAGTTGCCGCACTCGTTGCACAGCCCGTCGAGGTGGACGATCTGGCGCGGGTCGGCGAACCCGGGCACCGTGATCGCCACATTGGCCCGGTTGGGGCACACCTCGGTGCACACCTCGCAGATGACGTCGCAGGTCAGGCAGCGGTCGCCCTCGGCCCTCCCGTTGATCGCCGCGATCAGCAGCCCTCGCCGTGCGTGCACCTCGTGCTGGTCCCGCTGGACCTTGGCTGGCCTCGTGTCGTAGTCGACGGAGAGGTGTTCCTTGGCCAGGATCGCCCGGGCGGCGGTCTTCGCATCCGCCACGGCGTGCACGATGGTGCTGGGACCGAGACGCCCGTCACCGACGACGTAGACGTCGTCGATCGAGCTCTGGAAGCTCGCGTCGACCTCGGCCAGCCCAAAAGCGTTCTGCGCCAAGCCATTCCGCGCGTAGGGACCGGTCTCGACCGTTGCGCCCGTCGCGCCGATCACCGTGTCGAAGGGCAGGTCCACGAAGGTGCCGAGCCCGACCACCGAGCGCCGGCCGCTGGCGTCCTCATCGCTGAGTTTCATCTCCTCGCAGTGCAAGGTGGTGCCGTCGTACGAGATGGGGGCGAGCAGCTCGTGCATGGTGAGCCCCTCGGCGCGGACGAGGTTGACCTCGTGCTGCGTCGCCGGCATGTGAGGCTCGGTGCGGCGGTAGACGATGACCGCCTCCTCGACCCCCTCGGTTCGCTTCGCGGTGCGGACACAGTCCATGGCGACGTCGCCGGCGCCGATCACGGCCACCCGCTTGCCGACTGTCGCCCCGCCCTCGTTGTTGGCCTGCCAGAGGAAGTCGAGGGCGTCGAGAATGTTGTCGGTCTTGTCAGTGTTGCCATCGCCCTCACGGACCGGGCTCGGGCTCCTGCCCCACGAGCCGGTGGCGATGATGACGTGGGCGAAGGTCCTCTTCAGCTCCTCCACGGAGTAGTCCGGGTCGGCGCTGAAGTGGAACCGGACTCCGAGGTGGACGGCGAGCTGGTAGTCGCGCTCGATCTGCTCACGGGTGATCCGGAAGCCCGGGATGATGTACTTCACGATCCCGTATGGTCCGTCGAGCTTCTCGAACACGTCGACATCCATGCCGTTGCGGCGCAGGAACATCGCCGCTGCTATGCCGGCCGGACCGGCACCGATGATGGCCGCCTTCGCGTCGGTGAGCAGCGCCGGCGGCACGATGGCATTGGTGAAGGCATCTTGGGCGCCGTCGGCGGCAGCAAGCTTCACGGCGCGCATGTCGATGGCCTGATCGATGTCCAGGCGAGTGCAGTGATCCCGGCACGGCTCCGAGCACAGCACACCGAGGATCGTCGGAGCCGTGTTGTCGAAGGCAATCGCGTCGAACGCCTTGGCGAAGTCATCGGCAGCGGTGAGCTTGAGGTACTCGGGGATGCGCTGGTGGATCGGGCAGCCGCCGTCCTCACACGGAGCCTTGTAGCAATCCGTAAGCGGCAGAAGCGAATCGGTCTTGCGCGAGCGGATCTTCTCGCGATACCTCTTGTGGTAGCGCTCGTCGGAGAGGACGTTGTCGACCAGCGCCGCGAGCCGGTCGACGTCGATGCCCTGATAGTCAGTCATCACCTCTGCCGCGATGCTCGACAACTGCTGTAACCGGGTCACCCCGCCCGGCTTGAGGATCGTCGTTGCGACGGTGACCGGCTGGATGCCGGTGGAGAGGATCTCCTTGACGTTGAAGGCATCGACCCCGCCGGAGAAGGAGATCGGCAGGCCGCCATCGAACTCTCGGGAAAGCTCGAGGGCAAGAGACAGCGACAGCGGCAGCAGGGAGCGACCCGACATGTACATCTCGGCAGACGGCAGCTCATCACGGTTCACGTCGACGGGAAAGGTGTTCGTGAGCTTGACGCCGAACGACAGACCGCGCTCCCCCGCTACAGCCGTGAGCCGACGAAACATCTCGATCGCTTCTGCGTACTGGAGATCCTCGGTGAAGTGGTGCTCGTCGAAGGAGACGTAGTCATAGCCGAGAGTGTCGAGGCAGTCCCGGGCGTACTGGTAGCCGAGCAAGGTCGGGTTGCACTTCACGAACGTACGAAGGTTCTTCTCCGTGAGCAGGTGCATGGCGATCCGCTCGATCTCGTCAGCCGGACACCCGTGCATCGTCGACAGGGTGACTGACCGGCTCACCTGCGGACTCAGGTTGTCGAGGTCCTCACGCGTGAAGTGCGAGAGCTCTCCAAGATGCGCCTCGATCCAGGTCCGGCACTCCCGGAAGATCGGGGTGTTCGACGCGTCAACCATCGCGTCGATGAAAGAGCTGACCTTGTGGCCTTTGATCCCCTCGAGGTCATAGCCGACGCTGATGTTGAACGCCACCTCGTCGACCG
This sequence comes from Phycicoccus sp., assembly GCA_012927555.1. Taxonomy (GTDB): domain Bacteria; phylum Actinomycetota; class Actinomycetes; order Actinomycetales; family Dermatophilaceae; genus UBA4719. The sequence continues at coordinate 722 of JABBOX010000061.1, read as the reverse complement.
TGCCGAGCCGCAGCTCCTTGCCCAGCACCGCGATCGCGAAGTACGCCTTGACGTACTCGTCGTACGCCTCGGCAACGGTGAGCTCGGTGGACCACTCGCAGTTGTAGCCCTCGTCCTCGGCGTTGATGCACGGCTTGGCGACAGCCTCGCGCATGTCCTCGCCGTCTATCGTCTGGACGGTCTTCAGCTCCATGAACCGGGCGCCCGTCAGGTAGGCGACGAGGATGTTGCTGGCCAGCTGGGTCTGGGGCCCCGCGGCAGGGCCGACGGGTGATGCCAGCCGATCGCCGAAGGAGTCCGTGATGAGACGACCGGGCTCAGGGTGCCAGAACTGGTTCCCCTTCACTCCGAAGATCGAACCGTCGAGTCGAAGCTCTTCCAGTGCCCAGCTCATCAGATGGCCAAAGGACAGCGGCTGCATCAGGTCGCCCACGCGAAATCCTTCCCGCCCTGTTCGAGGGCCGACTTTCGCACAGTATCGCCGCCTCTGTCTCCCGCACCAGAGATGGGGGGCCGCGCGCCCGATCCCCGCGCGGTTCTTCGTCGTTTCTTCATCGTTCCTCGCCGCTAAGGCAACAACTGCACGCAAGGGTGGAGATACCCCGGAGGAACCGGGCAGACGGACGCACGAAGGAGGATTTCACCATGATGGGTGGATATGGCAACGGAATGGGTTCGCTCGGCTGGCTTGGGATGGGCGTGTTCTGGCTCGTCCTGGTCGG
>JABBOX010000251.1 GCA_012927555.1 Phycicoccus sp. | reverse complement strand
GACCCGTCAGGGAAGCGTGACCGCGGCGGGCCCACCTCGGGCCCACCTCGGGCCCACCTCGGGCCCACCTCGGGCGCAGAGCAGACGACAGCGGGACAGACCAGATGGTCTGTCCCGCTGTCATTGCAAAGCGTGCCCCGCGCGCCCAGGGAGGCGCGTGCGGGGGCCTAGATCACTTGAGGGTGACGGTGGCGCCAGCGCCCTCGAGGGCAGCCTTGGCCTTCTCCGCGACGTCCTTGGCAACCTTCTCCAGGACCGGCTTCGGGGCGCCGTCGACGAGGTCCTTGGCCTCCTTCAGCCCGAGGCTGGTGAGCGCGCGGACCTCCTTGATGACCTGGATCTTCTTTTCGCCAGCGGCCTCGAGGACGACGTCGAACTCGTCCTGCTCCTCGACCTCGGCCGCAGCGGCAGCGCCGCCGCCGGCCGCGGCAACGGCAACGGGGGCCGCAGCGGTGACACCGAAGGTGTCCTCGAACAGCTTCACGAACTCAGAGAGCTCGATCAGCGGCATTTCCTTGAAAGACTCGATGAGCTCTGCAGTGCTGAGCTTTGCCATGGTGGCAGTTCCTTTCTGGTACGTCGTTCATGTCGGAGTGTGCACATGCCGTGAGTGGCGTTGTGGTGGATCAAGCAGCAGCGACCGGGTCGCGTCAGCTTTCGTCGCCACCCGTGGCGACGTCTTTGGTGGTGTCCTCGATGCTGTCCTCCGTGGTGTCAGTGTCTGACGGCACGTCGACGGCGGCCGCAGGTGCCTCGACGGCGTCCTGAGCAACCGGCGCGTCCTGCGGAGTCACCTCAGGAAGCTCGGAGGGAGCCTCCACAGCGACTGGTGTGACCGCAGGAGTCTCTGCCTCGACCTTGGCACGCAGGGCGTCGACCACGCGGGCCGTCTGCGACAAGGGAGCGGCAAAGAGGTACACAGCCTTGCTCAGCGACGCCAACATGGCGCCAGCAAGCTTGGCCAGGAGAACATCGCGGGACTCGAGGTCCGCGAGCTTGGAGATATCCGCGGGAGACAAGGCCTTGCCGTCCAGGACGCCGGCCTTGATCACGAGGTGGGGGTTTGCCTTGGCGAAGTCACGCAGGCCCTTGGCCGCCTCAACCGGGTCACCGGTGATGAAGGCGATCGCAGACGGACCCGAGAGCTGACCATCAAAAGCCGTTACTCCGGCTGCTTCGGCTGCGATCTCGGTGAGCGTGTTCTTCACGACGGCGTAGGTAGCGTGCTCGCGGATGTTCTTTCGCAGCGTTGTCAGCTGCGCCACGGTCAAGCCGCGGTACTCCGTGAGCACGGCCGCACCCGAGTTGCGGAACTTGTCCGTCAACTCGGCGATGGCTGCTGCCTTTTCGGGCTGTGCCACTTGGCCTCCTTCCGAAATGAAATGCCGGAGAAGGTGACCACAAACAAGAAGAGCCCCGGCGCAGGGCGCGGGGCTCTCGGAATACAGATGCTGTATGCCGGTCACGTGCGATCCTGCGCTGGTTGCCCGCATGCTGCGGAACCTTCGGTCACCCTGCGAGGAGCAGAATGACAACCGGCGGTCTTTGGTCAGGCAGCAGAGTACGCGTCCAGGACGGCCCGGGTCAAAACGACCTACATGGTGGGTGGCGGGCCCACCTGCGCGGCCGGCGGAGCGACGATGTTCACTGGCTTGCCCCAGCCGCTGTAGGTGCTCCCGGTCGACTCCTTCTTGCCATCCACCTCAATCACCGTGGTGACCTTGCGCGGGAGGTTGTCGTCGCCGACCCAGTAGTCCATCGCCATGCGTGCCCCCTCCATCCCGGGGCGGGCTGTCAGGCCTGCCGGAAGGGCCGACATCGAGAGCTGGAAGGAAAACCGCCCGGTCCAGACACCATCCACCTGTTCTGTGCCCAAGTAGTGACCCTTGATGCCCCCTATCAGCACGTTCAGCAGCCTCGGGTCGGAGCTCTTGGACAAGCCGGCCACGGATGACATCGCGACAGAGAAGGCGTCGGTCCCTTGAGGGTCAACCTTCAGCCAGGGTTTGGTCGTGCCAGGAATCCCCTTGATGTAGACCAAGCCGTCGACCGCGACAGCCTCAAGGTTCATGCCATTCAGGCTGAACTTCATGGCCACCTTGACCGGGTTGCTGAACTCGAAGTCGCTCTCGCCGGCCAGCGCGCCGGTGTTTGCCGCGGTGCCGTCGCTCGTCGCATGCACCGACTTGCTGGCCAGCATCGCGTCAGACATCTTCGTAGCGAGGATTCGGCCATCGACTGAACCATCTGCTGCGACCGCAATCGCGGACATGTCGTATGCCGCTGGGGTCGTCGTCGATGACGACGACCCGTCACCCCGTGCCGCGGGCTTGCTGTCGCTTGACGAGCCACAGGCTCCGAGCGCGATCACGGCTGACACGGCAACCGCGGCGGTGACGAGCTTGCTGTTCACGGGACTCCCAAGGCTGTTTCGAGTCTTTCAAAGACAGCGTTTCGAGTGTGCCATGACAGAGGTGGCAAGGCTGCGGGATGACGAAAGCCGCCCGGGACCGAAGTCCGGGCGGCCTTGTCGCGCGAGATTCAGGCGGGGGCTCAGATGACTAGAGCGCAGCCTCGTCCTCGACGAGCAGGTTGCGGGTGCGGGTCTGATCGAGCGGGATACCGGGGCCCATGGTCGTGGACATCGTGGCCTTCTCGATGAACCGGCCCTTGGACGAGGACGGCTTAAGACGCAGGATCTCGTCCAGAGCGGCGCCGTAGTTCTCCACCAGCTTGGTCTCGTCGAACGAGGCCTTGCCGATGATGAAGTGAAGGTTGGCATGCTTGTCGCTGCGGAACTCGATCTTGCCGCCCTTGATGTCCGTGACCGCCTTGGCCACGTCCATCGTCACGGTGCCGGTCTTGGGGTTGGGCATGAGGCCACGCGGACCCAGCACCTTGCCCAGACGGCCGACCTTGCCCATCAGGTCCGGCGTCGCCACGACGGAGTCGAAGTCGAGCCAGCCCCCTGCCACCTTGTCGAGCAGCTCGTCCGAGCCGACATAGTCGGCGCCTGCGGCCGTCGCCTGAGCTGCACGTTCGCCGGTGGCGAAGACCAGGACCCTTGCGGTCTTGCCGGTTCCGTGCGGGAGGTTGACGGTGCCGCGGACCATCTGGTCAGCCTTGCGCGGGTCAATGCCCAGTCGCATGGCGACCTCAACGGTCGAGTCGTACTTGGTGCTGGTGGTGGCCTTGGCCAGACGGACGGCCTCGAGGGGCGGGTAGACCTTGGTGAGGTCAATCTTCTCGGCCGCGGTGCGGTATGCCTTGCTGCGCTTCACTTCTGCTCCTGTTGCGTGAGTACGGTCTTGCAGAGTTCGTGGTCGAACGGGCCAGCGCTGGCCCTGCCACTTGAGCCGGTCTGTCTCAGCCGGTGGTGGTGCTGTCAGCCGGTGGTTATGCCCATGGACCGAGCAGTGCCGGCGATGATCTTGGCCGCCTGGTCGATGTCGTTGGCGTTGAGGTCTTCCATCTTGGTCTTGGCGATCTCACGGACCTGGTCGGCCGTGAGGTGGGCGACCTTGGTCTTGTGCGGCTCGCCAGAGCCCTTGGCCACGCCGGCAGCCTTCTTGATCAGCTCGGCGGCCGGAGGCGTCTTGGTGATGAAGGTGAAGGAGCGGTCCTCATAGACCGTGATCTCCACGGGGATGACGTTTCCGCGCTGTGACTCCGTCGCGGCGTTGTACGCCTTGACGAACTCCATGATGTTGACGCCATGCTGACCGAGGGCTGGGCCCACGGGTGGTGCCGGCGTCGCTGCGCCGGCCTGGATCTGCAGCTTGATGAAGCCTGCGATCTTCTTCTTCTTGGGAGGCATTGTCTGGGTCCTTGTTTTCTGGGGATAGTGCGGGTGTATCTGGTACTGCGGATGGTGTCGTCCGACCGCCGAAAGGCAACGGCCTGACGCCGCTCAATCAGATCTTGGCGACCTGGCTGAACGAAAGCTCGACCGGTGTCTCGCGGCCGAAGATCGAAACCAGCACCTTGAGCTTCTGGCTCTCGGGGTTGATCTCGGAGATGGTGGCAGGAAGGGTCTCGAACGGGCCTTCCATGACGGTGACGGACTCGCCAACCTCGAAGTCGACGATGTGGGTCTCGCCGGCCCTGGCTCCCCCGGCGGCACCTGCGGTCTCGCCGGCGGTGTCGAAGATCGGGTTGAGCATCGTGTAGATCTCATCGTGCGAGAGCGGGACCGGCTGGTGGGTGTGGCCCACGAAGCCAGTGACACCAGGCGTGTGGCGCACAGCGCCCCAGCTCTCGTCGGTCAGATCCATGCGGACCAGAACGTATCCGGGCATCCGCACGCGGGTGACCAGCTTGCGCACGCCGCCCTTGACCTCGCTGACCGTCTCCATGGGAACCTCAACATCGAAGATGTATGGCTCCATGTTCAGGGAGGTCACGCGGCTCAGAAGGTTTGCCTTGACCCGGTTCTCGTAGCCGGCGTAGGAGTGGATGACGAACCAGTCACCCTCCTGGACGCGCAGCTTGGCGCGGAAGGCGGCCTCGTCCTCGACGGCGTCGTCGCCCTCGTCGGACTGCTCGACCGCGTCAACCGCGTCGTCGCCATCGTCCGACTGCTCGACCGTGTCAACCGCTTCGTCGGTCGCCTCGACCGCGTCGTCGGTTGCCTCGGTCGCCTGCTCGACCGCGTCGTCATTCTGTACGTCGACGTCAGCCTGTTCGACGACGTCGACGACCTGCTCGCTGTCGGCCGACTGGTCGACGGAGACCTCGGAAGTCCACTTCTCGGACACGCTTATGACCTACTTCCTGACTGTTGAACTAAGGAGTCTTCACTTGCCGAACGCGAGAGCCACCAGCTTGACGATCAGCTGGTCGGCGCCCCACACCATGCCCATGATGACGGAGACGAAGACGATGACGACGGAGGTGTACGTGGTCAGCTCATGACGCGTCGGACGAACGACCTTGCGGAGCTCGTCCAGGATCTGGCTGACAAACAGGCCGATAGCCGCGAAGAAACGGCCCACCGGGTTGCCCTTTGGGGGCGCGCCGCGGCGTGCGCGATCTGAGCTAGCAGCGCCTGCTGTGCTCGTCTCGGTCATCTACCGTGCCTTCCGTCTTTGTCGGATCGAACCATGCAGGGCAGGAGGGACTCGAACCCCCAACCGCCGGTTTTGGAGACCGGTGCTCTACCAATTGAGCCACTGCCCTATGTGCGACGCATTGGTGCTCCTGTGCGGGTTGGCGCACAGATTCAGCTTGCACATGTGGGTACCGGGGGCCTCGGGGCATGCCTGAGCATGGTTGTCGTCAACCACCCAGTGGGTGAGCATACGCGAGGTCAGCAGGCCAATGCGAACTCGGCCTCGAGCGTCAGTGACCAGCCTGCGGACCTGACCGGCACGGCATACCAACGTCTGCGAACATTGTCCCGTGACCGAGCCCACCCCCCGCACCCGTGTCTCCCGCCGTGTCGGATCCATCGCCGAGTCAGCCACCCTTGCTGTCGACGCCAAGGCCAAGGCGCTCAAGGCCAGTGGCCGTCCCGTCATCGGCTTCGGAGCGGGCGAACCCGACTTCGCCACCCCCGACTACATCGTCGCCGCGGCAGTCAAGGCCGCTCAGGACCCGGTGAACCATCGCTACACGCCGGCGGCCGGACTGCCCGAGCTTAGGAAGGCGATCGTCGACAAGACGTTCCGCGACAGCCACTACCAGGTGACCGTTGACCAGGTGCTCGTCACCAACGGCGGCAAGCACGCCGTCTACAACACGTTCGCCGCGCTGCTCGACCCGGGCGACGAAGTGCTCCTGCCGGCGCCGTACTGGACGACCTATCCAGAGGCCATCAAGCTTGCCGGCGGCACCACCGTCGAGGTGTTCGCGGGCGAGGACCAGGACTACCTGGTGTCCGTCGAACAGCTCGAGGCCGCGCGAACTGCGCGAACCAAGGCACTGATGTTCTGCTCGCCGTCCAACCCCACCGGCGCGGTCTACTCCCCCGATCAGATCCGTGAAATCGGTCGCTGGGCGGTCGCCAACGGGATCTGGGTCATCACCGACGAGATCTACGAGCACCTGACGTATGACGGTGCGCGCTCGGTCTCCATGCCGGTCGAGGTGCCCGAGCTTGCCGATACCTGCGTGGTGCTCAACGGCGTCGCCAAGACCTACGCCATGACCGGCTGGCGGGTCGGCTGGATGATCGGCCCCCGCGACGTCATCAAAGCGGCGACCAACCTGCAGTCGCACTCGACCTCAAACGTCGCGAACGTCTCGCAGCGGGCTGCCATCGCGGCTCTGAACGGGTCTCTGGACGCGGTCGAGGAGATGAAGGTGGCCTTCGACCGTCGCCGACGCACGATCGTCGCGATGCTCAACGAGATCGAGGGCGTCCACTGCCCGGTCCCGGCCGGGGCGTTCTACGTCTATCCCTCGGTCAAGGGGCTGCTCGGCAAGACCATCCGCGGCAAGGTGTGCACCACGTCGGTCGAGCTGGCGGCACTGATCCTGGACGAGGTCGAGGTGGCCGTCGTGCCAGGTGAGGCGTTCGGACCGAGCGGCTACCTGCGGATGTCCTACGCCCTGAGCGACGAAGACCTGACCGAGGGCGTTGCGCGCCTCCAGACGCTGCTCGGCGAGGCACACTGACCCGTATGCCTCGACCCGTGGGCCTGCTTCCCAAGGCGCACCTGCATCTTCACTTCACCGGTTCGATGCGGCTGGCCACGCTTATGGAGCTCGCGAGCAAGCACGGCATCCGGCTGCCTGACGCGCTGACCGGGTCCTGGCCACCGGCACTGAGCATGGGAGACGAACGCGGCTGGTTCCGCTTCCAGCGCCTCTACGACATGGCCCGCGCCTGCGTGCGCGACGAGAGTGACATGCGCCGGATCGTTCGCGAGGCGGCCGTTGATGATGCTGCTGAGGGTTCGCGGTGGCTCGAGATCCAGGTCGACCCCACCTCGTATGCGCCGTTTGTCGGCGGCCTCACCCCAGCTCTGGAGATCATTCTGGACGAGGCACGGCGCGCCACCGAAGATGTCGGCATCGGTGTCGCCGTCATCGTTGCCGCGAGCCGGGTTCGACACCCCCTGGACGCCCGAATCCTGGCTCGTCTTGCCGCGCGCTACGCCGGTGACGGCCCTGGAAATGTTGTCGGGTTCGGGTTGAGCAACGACGAACGCCGTGGAGTCACAGCCGAGTTCGCCCCTGCCTTCGATATCGCGCGTCGAGCCGGACTCGCCTGCGTTCCGCATGGTGGAGAGCTGCTCGGGGCGGCTGCGGTTCACGAGACTCTCGTCGCCCTTGCCCCTGATCGGTTGGGGCACGGCATACGCAGCGTTGAGGATCCGCACGTGCTTGACGAAGTGGTGCGCCGCGGCATCACGCTCGAGGTGTGCCCCGGCAGCAACGTCGCGCTTGGCGTGTTCGGAACGGTTGGCGACATACCGTTGCGTCAGCTGATCGAGGCCGGCGCTCGCATCGCGTTGGGGGCGGACGACCCCTTGTTGTTCGGCTCCCGGCTCAGCGCGCAGTACGACATCGCGCGCACGGCGCATGGTCTCTCGGACGTCGAGCTTGCCGAGCTGGCACGAGGTTCGGTCACGGGCTCGCGAGCTCCTGAGCCGACGCGAAAGCAGATGTTTGCGGGCATCGACGAATGGCTCACCAGCTGACCCGAGCAGACGAGTGAGTCAGAGCGAGAGTCCGACGAGAACCGGCTCATTCACCAGGCTCACGCCGAAGACGTCGCGAACGCCATCGCGGATCTCACGGGCCAGTGCGACGACGTCTGCGGCGGCCGCAAAACCCCTGTTGGTCACGGCAAGGGTGTGTTTGGTCGACAGGGCGGCCGGGCCCGGTATGCCGTATCCCTTGCCGAAGCCGGCCCTTTCGATCAACCATGCGGCACTGGTCTTGACGAGACCGTCCGGAGTGTCAAACCGTGGCACGACGACCAGGTTGTCGGCGGCACCCAACCGGGTCTGGGCGCGACTCTGCAGCTCGTCATACGAGTTGGCGGACATGATCGGGTTGGTGAAGAACGAGCCGCAGCTCCAGGTGTCGTGGTCCGCGGGGTCGACGACCATCCCCCGCTGGCGGCGTTGGTCCAGCACGGCCGCACGGGCATCCTCAAGCGGCACGCGCTCGCCCACCTCGATGTCGAGCGCGCGCGCCAGATCTGCGTAGGCGACGGGCGCGGACAGCGATCCCAGCCTGAGCTGGAACACCACGTCGAGGACGACGTAGCGGGACTCCGCCTTGAAAAGCGAGTGGCGATAGGTGAACCCGCAGTCGGCGTTGTCGAAGGTGTGGACCTGTTGCTCGCGACGGTCCCAGACGCGAACCGCCGTGATGGTCTGGGCGACCTCCTGGCCATAGGCGCCGACGTTCTGGATCGGGGTTGCGCCCGCGCGGCCCGGGATGCCGGAGAGCGCCTCGATGCCGGACCATCCCTCGGCGACAGCCCGGACGACCACGTCGTCCCAGACTTCACCAGCGGCAACGCGGATCGTCGCGCCGCCTTCTGGGTCGGAGGACTCAATAGTGATCCCACCCGTCGCGATGCGAACCACCGAACCCGCGAAGCCCTCGTCGGAGATGACCAGGTTCGAGCCGCCTCCGATGACCAGCAACGGCTCGTCGGCGTCGTCAACCGCACGGATGGCGTCGACCAGCTCGTCAGTGGTGTCAACAGTGACCAGGCGTTGTGCCAGGCCACCCACCCGCATGGTGGTCAAGTCCGAAAGACGGATGTCACGTTCCTCTCGCATGAGGGCAGTCAGTCGAGGACGACGACGGCGGTGGCACGGCCGAGCACCTTGTCCGAGCCACACATCGCGGTGAGCTCGACCGTCGCCCGCTTGGTCTGGTCGTCGACCGCCGCGACCACGGCGGTCACCACGACGTCAGCGCCGCTGTCGTACGGCACCACCACGGGTTTGGTGAAACGTGTGCCGTACTCCACGATCCGACCGGCATCGCCGACCCAGTCACTCACGATGTTGATCACCGAACCCATGGTGAACATGCCGTGGGCGATGACGTTCGGAAGCCCCACGGACGTGGCGAAGCGTTCGTCCCAGTGGATGCGGTTGCGATCCAGGCTGGCTCCGGTGTACTGCACGAGGTTCTCGCGACTGATGTGGATCGCCAGCGGGGGCAGAGCCTGACCCACCTCGACGTCACTCACTGCCAGCACTGCTCGGTTCATCAGCTCACTCCCCTCCGCGGATCACGATGGTCGAGGTGGCCGTGCACACCGGCTCGCCCTCGATTGTGGACAGCTCGCTGCGAGTGGTGACCATCGCATGCCCGCCGGCCTCTCTGACCGAGTCAACGGTCAGCACGCCAACGATCTCGTCACCGGCAGTGAGCGGACGGTGGTGGACAAACCGCTGCTCGCCGTGAACGACCCGGCTGAAGTCGATGCCCGCCTCCGGATCGGCGATGAACTGCCGGTCGCACTGCTGGGCAATCACGACAGCAAAGGTGGGAGGAGCGATGACGTCGCGATAGCCGCGCGCACGGGCGTATGCCCGGTCGGTGTGCACGGGGTCATGGGCGCCCACCGCCTCGGCGAACTCGCGAATCTTTTCCCGGCCCACGGCATACGGAGGGGTAGCCGGGTAGGTGTGCCCGGTGAAGCTTGCGTTGACGGCCATGGCGACCACCCTAAGGGCTGGGCGCGACGGCAGCCGGGGGTACAACAGCAACGACCGCCCCTGCCGATGGCGGAGGCGGTCGCAGAAGCATGGATCGCAAGCGGTCGGCTTGCTCGGCCGGTAGAGCTCAGCCGTCAGGGAACCCTGCGGTTCAGCGGTTCAGAGGATCAGCGGGTCTCGCGGTGCGTGGTCTGCTTGGTGCAGCGCGGGCAGAACTTGGCGAGCTCCAACCGGTCAGGGTTGTTGCGGCGGTTCTTCTTGGTGATGTAGTTGCGGTCCTTGCAGTCCACACACGCCATCGTGATCTTGGGCCGGACGTCGGAGCTCTTGCTAGCCACGCGGGGAACCTGCTCTCGGAACTCAAGAAGGACTGAACTGGGCTGTACTACAGAAAACGATCTGGGTGGCCACCAGCACGCGCGGCGACGCTCCAGATTACGCGATGCCAGGGGCAAACCCGAAATCGAGTCAGTAGCGGGAGCGGGACTTGAACCCGCGACACCACGATTATGAGTCGTGTGCTCTAACCACCTGAGCTACCCCGCCAGGAATCCGGAGGCTGTGACGGCCACCAGCTCACGCTCAGGGCGACCGCCCATGCTTCGAACCGAGCCCCCAAACGGAATCGAACCGTTGACCTTCTCCTTACCATGGAGACGCTCTACCGTCTGAGCTATAGGGGCATCCGGGCGAGCGCTCCACCCGGTGACGCGTCGTGAAAGATACACGGTCGAGGGCCCAGACCGGAAATCAGGGTTGGTTCGCCGGCAGCCGTGGCACGATCTGCGCATGACCGCAACAACGCCGAGAACCCGGGTCAGGCCCGACCCGTTGGACCTGGCCGGCATCGATGACATGCTCACCGCCGACGAGAAGGCCGTGAGGGCCTCCGTCCGGCAGCTCTGCGCGTCCTCGATCGACCCGCACATCGCCGAATGGTTCGAGTCCGGTGACCTGCCCGGCATCCGCGATCTTGCCAGGGAGCTCGGCGGGCTCGGCCTGCTCGGGATGCACCTGCAGGGCTATGGATGCGCGGGCATGTCGGCGGTGGACTACGGCCTGGCGTGCCTGGAGCTGGAGGCCTCCGACTCGGGTATCCGGTCGCTGGTCAGCGTCCAGGGATCACTGGCCATGTTCGCGATCTGGGAACACGGCACGGAGGAGCAGAAGCTTCAATGGCTGCCGTCGATGGCCACCGGCGAGGCGATCGGGTGCTTCGGGCTGACCGAGCCCGATCACGGTTCCGACCCGGCCAACATGCGCACGCGGGCTCGTCACGATGGTGCGGGCGACACCGCGGACTGGATCCTGAGCGGGTCGAAGATGTGGATCACGAATGGCTCTGTGGCCGATGTGGCCATCATCTGGGCCCAGACCGACGACGGTATCCGCGGATTCGTCGTCCCGACTGACACCCCTGGGTTCTCCGCCCGGCTGATCAAACACAAGATGTCGCTGCGGGCGTCGGTGACCAGCGAGCTCGTCCTTGACGGGGTGCGCCTGCCGCACGACGCGGTGTTCCCGGAGGTCCGTGGTCTCGTGGGCCCGCTGTCCTGCCTGAACGAAGCCCGATACGGCATCCTGTGGGGCGCGATGGGCGCCGCGCGAAGCTCGTTCCAGGCCGCGTTGGAGTACGCGGGTCAGCGCGAGCAGTTCGGTCGGCCGATCAGTGGGTTCCAGCTCACCCAGAGCAAGCTGGCGGGCATGGCCGTCGACCTCACCACCGGCACGTTGCTGGCCCTGCACCTCGGACGTCGCAAGGACAGCGTGGGACTTCGTCCTGAACAGGTCAGCATCGGAAAACTCAACAACGTCACCAAGGCGCTGGAGATCTGTCGCACCGCTCGAACCATCCTGGGCGCCAACGGGATCTCCCTGGAATATCCCGTGATCCGGCACATGGCCAACCTCGAGTCGGTCCTGACCTACGAGGGCACTCCCGAGATGCACATCCTGGTGATCGGTCAGGCTTTGACCGGCCAGGCCGCCTTCCGCTGAGCCGGCCAGGCAACCCGTCCTGGCCCGAAAGGCCAGGGCGGGGCCCGGG
>JABBOX010000131.1 GCA_012927555.1 Phycicoccus sp. | reverse complement strand
AGCCGCCGCCGCCTCCGCCGCCACCGCCACCGGAGAACCCGCCACCACCGAAACCACTGGCGCCTGACGAGCCCGGCGTGCTGGTGAACGTTCCACTCGCCATCGTGGAGAACGAGTCGACGCCCGAGGCGATCCCCGAGAAGTCCCCGAAGCCGCCGCTACCCGCGAAGATGTACCAGCCCGGCATACCGATGGACTGACCTGCAGCCGTCGCAGCCTCGGCGACCTCGGAGAAGGTGCCCGCCCAACGATCGGCGACGCCATAGACGATTGCGTAGGGCTGGTTGCGTCTGAAGATGTCCTGCGCCTCCTCGAATCTGATCTGACGTGCTTCCGCCATCACGAGATACTGCTTGAACCCCAGCGACTGGGCCAGAACCGCGCTGCCGGCCGCGGTCTTGGCCGCCATCCGCTGGCCGAGCAGAAAGACGATGCCGCCCGCGATCAGCAACCCGACGGCCAGGACGATGCCCGAAGGGATGCCGAGGCTGAGTCCGCCGATCCGGTCGGTCTCAGCGCTCTGGATGCCCAGGAACCAGCCCGAGACCAGGCCCGCACCCATCACGACGAAGCCCAGTGCGGTCCAGGCTCGCCGAACCTGATCTGGCGACTTGCGGAACCAACCGCGACGGGTGACCTCGGCGTACATCTGCGACTGGACCGTGGTGAGCGTGGTGTGGAACTTGTTCTTCAGGCCCGAGAGAAGCACCGGGTTGGAGTCAGCGAAGATCCCGGTCAGCAGGGTCTCCTCGAACGCCAACAGCGCCTCGGCCCGCTCAGGGGGAACCAGCTTGGTGAGCTGCCAGTCGGTGCGCTTGAAGAGACGGCCGGACTCGACCTCTTCGATCCTCAGGTAGCCACGCACGGCAAGGTCGATCACCGTCGCGGAGACGTCGATCGTGTTGGCCTGTTCATCGATGATGGTCCCGACGAGCCCCGGGCGAACGCCCTCCGGCGGGGAGAACTGCACCGCCACTGGACCGCTCTGGCCGTGGGTGACCGGGCCGTCGGCGCCGGCGACCGGGGTGAGCCCGGGCGTCAGACCGGCATACTGCTCGTCACGTCCGCGCTTCCAGAACAAGGTCCCCATCAGGGCGGCGGCCAGGACCGGGACCACGAGCCCTCCGCCGTAGCCAAGAATGCTCAGCGTCTTGGCCATCGATGACGACATCTGCGAGCCAGCGGCGCCGCTGAATCCGGTGTCGCCGTCACGCAGATCGGGGGTTGTGTCGGCCACCGCTGTTGCGGGGAGCGACGCCACGATGGTCATCTGCTCGTTCGGGCCGAGACCGGTTGCCGAGAAGGTGGCAGTCGGCCCGGCGCTGGCCTGGCAGGGGTCCGCCGAACGGTCAGCGCCCTGGAAGCACAAGGCATCCGTCACTGCAGCGGGTCCGTGCACAGTGGCCTTGACCGAGTCCAGGGGAATGTCGAAGCCGCCGCCCGTGACGTTCCAGTAGAGCTCCGCATGGTCCGGGAACCCGTTGGCGACGTGAGCCAGGCGGTACGTGATCACATAGGTCTGCCGCTGGGCCCCGTCGAACGGTGCGTCCGGGCTGCCGAGCCGGATGACGCTGTCGGCACCGACGTCAGAGACATAGACATCGGTATTGGCACCGGTGGGGCTGCTCGCCGTGACATCGCTCATCTCATACGCGCGGAACTTCCCCGGCGGGTCCGAGACACCTTGTCGCACCGTGATGTTGCGCATGATGCCGTGATGCTCACCAGGCCCGAACTGCCAGTCGATGGTCTCGGTGACGCCCATGGAACCGTCACTGGCCAGGTCGTAGTCCGCGGTGAAGGACACGATGTGCTCGCCCTCGGCCGCCTGGGCAACCGGCGAATACCCGAGCGTCAGCCCCAGCGCGGCGAGAACTGCCAACAGCACCCGAACCTGCGGCCGTAGCCGCCCCGTTAGCTGCACGAGAGTTACCTTTCGCGACGTGTCGAGATCGCCCGTTGCGACTCGCGCTCATCCTGCTTCGCCCGCAGCGTATGCCGCTTGTCGTACTCGCGCTTGCCCTTGGCCAAGGCGATCTCGACCTTGGCGTAGCCGTCCTTGAAGTAGATGGACAGCGGAACGATGGTCTGGCCGCCCTCCTTGGTCTTCTGGACCAGCTTGGCGATCTCCTGCTTGTTCAGGAGCAGCTTGCGCCGACGACGAGGGGCGTGGTTGTTCCAGGTTCCCTCGGTGTACTCGGGGATGTGCACGCCCTCGAGCCAGATCTCCCCGTCACGCACGGTCGCGTAGCCGTCCAGCAGCGAGGCCCGGCCCGCGCGCAACGACTTGACCTCGGTGCCGCTCAACACCATGCCGGCCTCGAAGGTCTCTTCGATCAGATAGTCGTGGTACGCCTTGCGATTGCGCGCCACGACCTTCTGGCCCTTCTCCTTGGCCACCGTCGCCATCCCCTCGTCAGGTCACGTGTGCGTCGCGTGCGTGGATCAGCGCCAGGCGCCATTGGAGCGATGATCAGGCGATGGTGCGACGTGAACCCCTAACGCTACCTGTCGGCGGTAGCCCGCGTGCACCAGCCTTTGCTCACTTCAGGCCGCTGCCGAGCCCGAATCCGGGGGCGCGCACCGGCCTGAAGTGAGCAAACCGGCCCCAAGTGAGCAAGTCGCTGTCTATAACCAGAGACGCGGGTTGACGGGGGTGCCGTCCTGGCGGGTCTCGAAGTGCAGGTGACAGCCGGTTGAGGTCCCCGTCGTGCCGGAGTAGGCCACGAGCTGACCTCGAGCCACATGACCGCTGGCGACCACGAAGCTGGTCAGGTGGTTGTACGTCGTCGTGAGGTCGACGGCGCCGCCCTGGAGACCGTGGTCGATAACCAGCCGGTTGCCGTAGCCGCCGGACGCATACTCCGGCGTTGCCATGATGACGTCGCCGGCTGCGGCGGCGTAGACCGGCGTCCCGCAGTTAGCGGCGAAGTCGATGCCCGCGTGCAGGATCCACTGCTGCCAGATGGGGTGGAAGCGCATGCCGAACTCCGAGGACACCGGGGCATTGACCGGGAGGCTCAGGAACCCGTTGGTGCTGCCGAACGGCGCGTACTGAGGCACCGCTCGGTGGGCTGCCCGAGCAGCAGCCGCTCGGGCTGCCCTCTCGCGCGCGGCCTTCTCGCGCGCGGCCTTGGCCCGTGCCGCCAGGATTTTTGCCAGGGCGTTCGACTGAGCCTGCATCGACTTGATGTTCGTGATCTCGGTGGCCTTCTTGGCGGCCACCGTTGCGGCGTAAGCGGTCTGGGCCTCATTCATCAGATCAAGCTTGGTCTTTGCTGCGGCTGCGACGTCGCGCGCTGCGTTGGCCTGGGCCAGAGCTGTCTCCGCCTCAACCTTCAGCGCTGCCACCTGCTGCCGAACGGCGACCAGGTGGGCCTCGACGGCCCTGCCCTCGGCCCGCATGGTGTCCAGCCCGCGCAGCGTCGCACCGCGGACCCGCATAACGGTGTCCATCATGACCAGGCGGTTGGTGAAGTCTTCGGGGCTGGTGGCCTCCAGCGCGATCGAGAGGCCAGAGACCCCGCCCTGCTGGTAGGCGTCACGAGCCATATTGCCGAGCTGGTCCTGGGCTGCCTGGGTGTCACGTGAGTTCCGGGCGAGCTCGTCCGCGGCCTTGGCCTCGTTGGCCCTGGCGACCGCGAGAGCCGTGGCCACGTCAGCGTTGTGACGATCCGCCACGACCTGCGCCGCGTCAGCCTCGGTCAGCACCTTCTGTGCCCCGGGCAGCTCCGCCCTGATCCGATGCAGCTCGACGAAGGCATTGGCAAGGACCTTGGAGGTGTCCTCGAGCGCGAGGCGCAGCTGGACGATGTCGGCATCGAGCTTCTTCTTGTCGCCGTTGGTGTCGGCCGAGCTCACGGGTGCCAGTCCCAGCGTGCTCGCGACGGCGACGCCGACGACCATGCTCACCAGCCGGAACCTGGTGGAACGGCGGGCGGGCAGCGGCACAGTCGGGAGATGGCTCATATCACCACATTCGTACCACAGGCCCCCCGTGTAACACCGCACTTCGGCGGCGGCACGGGCGGCGTGTCTGGAACCGACGTGCGCGATCAGCCCAACAGTGCGCGATCGTGTGCGCAGCGCGCCTCTAGACCCGGAGGTATCGGCGAAGCGTGAACCAGGCGGTAAGCATCGCCAGCCCTGCCGCGATCGCCACGAGCCAAGGGCTCACTGTCAGCACGTCGGCAGTGGTGATGAAGTTGATCGGCAGCTTGTCGGCCAAGTAGCCGATGCCGTACTTCACCATGGCCCACAGCAGACCGAGCGCAAGCGCCGTGCCAACCATGGTCGCCACGAGGGTCTCGAGGATGAATGGCAGCTGGATGATGAACGCGGAGGCGCCGACCAGCCGCATGATGCCGGTCTCCCGCCGCCGGCTGAACGCGGTCTGGCGGATGGTCGTGGCCACGAGCAGCACCGAGCACAGCACCATCAGGCCGGCCAGGGACAGCGCCCCGTAGGAGAGCCCACGCAGCACGTTGAACAACGGGTCGAGGATCCGCCGCTGGTCCTGGACGTCACCCACCCCCGGCGCGCCGATGAACGAGCTGGTGATCACGTCATACTTGGTCGGGTCCGACAGCTGCACCCGGAAGCTCTCGGGCATCTGCTCGGGCTTGATGTCGCGGTAGCTCGGGCTGTCTTTGTACTGTTCCTTGAGACGGTCGTACGCCTGCTGTTGTGACTCCGGGAACACGCTCTTGACCAGCGGCTTCATCGCGTCGAGCTGGCCGCGGATTGCCTTGCGCTGTGCGTCGGTGACGGCGCCCGCGGAGCAGTTGGGCAGGTCGGACTTGGCGGTGCACAAGAAGATCGAGACCTGGACGCGGTCGTACCAGTAGTCCTTCATGGTGTCGACCTGCCGCTGCGAAAGGACACCGAGCCCGAGAAACAGCACGGACACCATCGTCACGAGCGCGACCGATGTAGCCATGGACAGGTTTCGACGCAGGCCGATCCAGATCTCGCTGAGAATGAACTGGAGGCGCATCAGCGCTGCGCTCCGTAGACGCCGCGGTGCTGGTCGCGGATGAGCTCGCCGTTGTTGAGCTCGACGACGCGCTTGCGGAGCTGGTCGACGATCTCGTCGTCGTGGGTTGCCATGACGATGGTGGTGCCGGTGCGGTTGATCCGGTCGAGCAGCCGCACGATGTCAAGGCTGGTCGTCGGGTCGAGGTTGCCGGTGGGCTCGTCGGCCAGCAGAATCGCAGGCTTGTTGACGAAGGCCCGGGCGATGGCCACACGTTGCTGTTCACCACCGGAGAGCTCGTGCGGAAGGCGATTCTCCTTGCCGTCGAGCCCCACCATCTCGAGGGTCTCGGGCACCACCGCCTTGATAGTGTGCCGGGGCTTGCCCAACACCTGCAGGGCGAAGGCAACGTTCTGGAAGACGTTCTTGTTGGGCAGCAGCCGGAAGTCCTGGAAGACCGTGCCGATCTCGCGGCGAAGCTCTGGCACCTTGCGGTTGGGCAAGGTCGACAGCTCGCGTCCGGCCACCAGCACGTTGCCGGAGGTGACTCGCTCTTCGCGCAGGATCAGGCGCATCAGGGTGGACTTGCCCGACCCGGACTGACCCACCAAGAAGACGAACTCCCCGCGTTCGATGTCAAGGGAGACCCCACGCAGTGCTGGTTGGCTGGAGCGCGGATAGGTCTTGCTGACGTTCTCGAAGCGAATCATCTCAGGCCTCGTCACGCTCGGCGCTGCGCTTCCAGCGGATCCCGGCTTCGATAAAACCATCGATGTCGCCGTCGAACACCGCGCTGGGGTTGTTCACTTCGTAGTCGGTGCGCAGGTCCTTGACCATCTGGTAGGGGTTGAGGACGTAGGACCGCATCTGGTCGCCCCAGCTCGCCTTGACGTCACCAGCCATCGCCTGCCTCTCGGCGTGCTCTTCGGCCTGACGCATCAGCAGCAACCGGGACATGAGGACACGCAGGGCTGCGGCACGGTTCTGGATCTGGGACTTCTCGTTCTGCATCGAGACCACGATTCCGGTGGGAATGTGGGTCATCCGGACCGCCGAGTCGGTGGTGTTGACCGACTGTCCCCCGGGGCCGCTGGAGCGGAAGACATCGACCTTGATCTCGTTGTCCGGGATCTCGACGCTGTCCGTCGGCTCGATCAACGGGATGACCTCGACGGCGGCGAACGAGGTCTGGCGCCGCCCCTGGTTGTCGAACGGCGAGATGCGCACGAGGCGGTGGGTGCCGGCCTCGACGGCGAGATTGCCAAACGCGTAGGGGACCTTGACCTCGAAAGTGGCCGACTTCAGCCCGGCCTCCTCGGCGTACGAGGTGTCCAGGATCTCGGTCGGGTAGCCGTGCCGATCCGCCCAGCGCAGGTACATCCGCATGAGCATCTCGGCGAAGTCCGCCGCATCGACACCGCCGGCGCCGGAGCGGATCGTGATGACGGCCTCGCGCTCGTCGTACTCGCCGTTGAGCAAGGTGCGGACCTCTAGCTCGCCGATGAGCTTCTTCAGCTTGTTCAGCTCGCGTTCGGCGTCAACCATGGTGGCGGCATCGCCCTCTTCGGTGCCCAGCTGGACCAGCACCTCGAGCTCGTCGATGCGGTCATCCATCTCGACGATCCGCTCGAGCTCGGAGTTGGCACGCGACAGACGGCTGGTGACCACCTGGGCCTTGGCCGGGTCGTCCCACAGGTCGGGAGCGCCGGACTGCTCCTCGAGCTCGCTGATCTGGGTGCGCAGTGAGTCCAGATCGGTGACCTGACGCACCGACTCCATGGTCGAACGCAGGTCCTTGAGCTCCAGTGCAAAGTCGACAGCCACGACAACGCAGACTACGCGACCGTTACCGAAGTCCAGACCGGGCGCGCGACTCGACGGTGATGTTTACGGAGCCGCCGAAGGCCGAGAGAACGGTTGCGGCGATCGGGATGTCGGCGGTGCCCCGCAAACGGATGACCGCCGTCTGCCCGTCCGGACTGCCAGTTCCATCGGCCAGAACCCACGAGGAGATGCCATGGGGTCGCGGCTGAACGGCCAGGTACTGCGAGGCGGACTCACGCACCGACGCGTCGCTGATCTCCACCGCAGACCGCAGGCCGCCCCGGTATGCCGCACCGCTGTCCAGAGCGTCGGAGGCGTCCAGCGCGGCTCCGTCGGCGGCATCGAGCATCCGGGCTCGGGCCAGCTGAACCGCGGTCACGTCGACGCCGCCGATGATGAGCATGAGCGCGATGACCATGAACCCGATGATGAGCAGGCTGATCTGACCCCGTTCGCGCTGTGCGGGGTTGGCCGTCCGGCACCCAGAGGCAGATCGCATCGCTCTCTTGGTGGCGCGACGCAGACCACACCAGATCGACTTCATCGCTGTCCCCCGAAGCGGTCAACAGTGGCCAGGTGGGTCGCCGACACCGGCATCTGCAACGGGACGATCGCGGCGAAGAATGCCGGGACAAGCGGCATCGGGACCCAGAGTGTCGCCGTGATCTGGACGCGGCCCTCAGGACGAAGGCAGGGCGTGCCGTCGCACCCGATCTTGATGCTGCCCTCGGACTCAAACCCTTGGTCGGCAAAGGCCAGTCCGGCGGCTGAATGCGCCCGCGCAGGCGCTTGCTCGGACACCTGCGCTGTGACGTACGCGCGCCCGGCCTCGCGAGAGGCGGCGCTCACGGCATACGCCCCAGCCTGCAGACGGGCGAGCACCATGACGAGATAGAACAACGGGACCAGCATCAAGACCGCAAGGAAGACGAACTCCACGACGGCGCTCCCGGCCTGCGCGCCCGGCCCTGAGCTCCCGAGCTGACGCAGGCGACTCCGCAGTCCGGCGATCAGCCGGCGCCCGGTCGACCCCACCGTGATCACTGGTTCTCCGAGAAGGCTCGGGCCTGGACGGAGAGGACATGATCGGGTCCGAGCGGTCCCAACACCGGCAACGGCGCCAGGACGCGTATCTGAACCACCTGGACCCCGTCGACCGTTGTCGTCATCGCAGTGACGTTGTCGGCATATCGATCGGCCAGGCTCGCCTTGATCATCTGTTTGGCCCGTGCCACCCCGTCCTGCGGCGAAGCGTCGGCACGGGCTCCGAGACGTGCGCCTTCGGATGCGCACGAGATCAGGGTGTTGCGAATGTGCAACGCCAGTCCCAGCTGGAAGACAGCAAGGAACAGCAGGCTCAGCAGTCCGGACACCATGGCGAAATCGGCTACGGCGGAACCGGATTCGCGATCACCAGTCACCGGACCGTGACGAATCGGGTCACGGTGCGCCGGGTCCGGTGACGGTGTTCATGGCCGCTTTGAACAGCGCCTCCAGCTGGTTGGCGGCGAGCGCCCACAAGATCGTGACCAGCCCGGCGGTCATCAGCGTGATGAGCACCCAGCCAGGGACATCGCCGCGTTCGTTGTCGGATCCGCGCCGCCGGAGACTTCCGAGAACGGCCTGGGCGAGGCCGACCACGCGGGCCGTGGCGCTGACGGTGAGTGACTGGATCAGGTTCATGCGGGGTCCTTCGGGTTGTGGAACGGGTCGTGGCACAACAGTGAGCAGCTGGGCGTCATAGGGAGAGCTTCAGGAAGGCGACGCCGGGGTAGATGGCGAACAGCACGGTGACCGGCAACACGACGAAGACGACCGGAATCATCATCGCGATCTCCTTCTTGCCGCCCTGCTCCATGACCGCACGGCGACCGGCCTCACGAACGTCCTGCGCCTGTGCCCGCAGGACATCGGCCAGAGGCGTGCCGCGTTCGACAGCGATCACGATGCCGTCGACGAATCGCGCCAGACTGGCCAGCCCGGTGCGATCTGCGAGACCTTGGAGAGCAACCGGGAGGTTGGCTCCGGCGCGAGCATCGGCGAGGCACTGGCGCAGCTCGGCTGCGAGCTGGCCGTGGGAGAGCCGGCATACGCGCTCGAGCGCTCCGATGGCACCCTCGCCCGCGCCAACGGCAAGAGCCAGAAGCTCGGCGACCGTTGGGAACTCGGCGAGCATCTGGCGCTCACGTCTGTTGGCGGACATCGTGAGCATCTGGTCCCGAGCGACGATGCCGATGGCGACCGAGAAGAAGACGATCAGCACCGGGACGATGACCGAACCACCGTCCCTGAGCCACATCAGCGTGGCCACGACGAGCCCAACCAGGCCACCAACGACCCCCCATACGACCTGCTCGGCGCGGAAGCTCTCGACATCCGGGGAAAGGCCTGCGCGCTGCATTCGACGACGGACCGACGCCGCGCCACCCAACAACCGTTCAACCACCCGACCGAGGTCATCGAGCACGGGCCGAAGGATCAGCAGCAGCCCAGGGAGGCTGTTGTCCGCGCGGGCGGCGAGGAGCCGTGACGGTCGGGCGGTGTCCCTCAGGTATGGCGCGAGGCGGTCTTCGAGCCCTGGGCGCCGGTTGACCGGAAGACCGACGAAGAACAGCAGCGCGCCGGCGGCCAGCATCGCCCCGAGTCCGGCCCCGAGCCACGACCAGTCGGCCACGAATGCCGGCAACCCATCGCTGATCGGCACACCACCGGCGAACGGCATACCACCGGCGAGAAGGTAAGTCACCGCAGCACCCGGCCCTCTTCGGGCAAGCGGCCGATGCGAACCATCACGCGGTAGGCAACGAGGGACAGCACTCCGCCGATGGCCAGGACCAGAACGCCAGCCGGGCGGCTGTAGGCCTGGAGCGATCCCGGGCGGGAGGACAGCATCGCCAGGACGATCCACGGCGCGGCCACCGCCAACCTCGCGGCGTTGATCGTCCATCCCTGTCTGGTCTCGAGCTCCGCGCGGGTGCGGGCGTCCTCGCGCAGGAAGGCCGACAGGGTGCGAAGCAACCTGCCGAGATCGCTGCCGCCGACCTCACGGGCTATCCGCAGGGACTCGATCAGGCGATCGGCCACGGGGTCACTGAGCCGTTCCTTGAGCCGATCCAGGCACTCTTGGAACCGGCCGGTGGCCCGGTAGTCCTCCGCGAAGGAAGCGAAGGCCGGCCGAAGCTCCTCGGGCCCGCGGATCCTCAACTGGCTCAGCGCCTCAGGCAGGGCGAGACCAGCACGGACCGCTGAACTGATGTTGTCGACGATGTCGGGCCACAGGTCGCGCATGACCGAACGCCGTTTGCGAGCTCGCATGCGCACCAGCACGATGGGGGCGTAGCCGGCCATCAGCGCAAAGCAGAACGCGACCGGCATCACCTTGGTCGTCCCGGCGAAAACGAGGAAGACCAGGACAAAGGCCATCACGCAGGCGCCCACCAGGCTTCGCCACGTCATCCCATCGAGACCCGCCTGGGCCAGCTCGTCCGAGAGCCGGCTGACCGGACCAGCCTTGCGCGGCGCCACGGGCGACTCCGATCGTGGCCAGAACGACCACCAGATGCAGAAGAGCCCGACGCCCAGAACCAGACCCACACCGACGCCGATCACCGTTCAGTCCCCCTGGGCCAGGAGTGCGGCGATGTCATAGCCGGCCCGTTCGAAGCGGTCCACGTGAGGTGGGAAGCCATCCGCCCGCACGAGCCGCCCATCGCGAGAGGTGAAGATGTCCGCCACCTCGATGATGTCGCCCTCGACCCGGCCGGGCACCGCGACGATCTCGCGGACGCGACGCACGCCATCACGTTCGAGAGCGATGTGAATGACGACGTCGATGGACCCTGCCACGGTCGGCACCACGAACCGGCTGCCGACGTTCTCGCCGGCCAGCACCGGCAGGGTGCACATCTTGGTGACGGCCTCTCGCGCGCTGTTGGCGTGCAGCGTGCACATCCCCGGGAAGTCCCCGTGATGTCGGGGATCACTAAACGAGCCTGGTCGTGGATCACTCGAACTTTCGGTGCTTGAGGACATTTTCGGGCAGTCCCCGTGATGTCGGGGATCACCACATGAAGCCGCGAGCCGTCCGGCAAGGTCGCGTCAACAAACGGCGAGGAGAGGTCCACCCGGCGACCCGATGACTTCAGCATCCGCTCAACCAGGTCTCGCACTTCGTCGGCGGTCAAGATCGTGTTGGTCAGCTCAGCCGTGCCGCCACGGGCCACAAAGACTTTGCTGGGCTCGTTGATCCAGATCTCCTCGATGGAGGGGTCCTCGAGGTACTGCTGGAGGGGTCCGAAACCGGCGACGGCGTCCAGCACGCTCTTGGTCGCCTCGCCCAGATCCGGCAGCGTCGGCAGCCCGCCGTGGAGCGAGCGCTCGTCGTAGTCGGCGACAGCATCGTCAACGAGCTGGCGCATCTCGCGCAGATCCCGGGTGGGGTCGAGGCCGGAGCGGCGGATCAGCTCGCGGACTTCGCTCTCGACCGTCCGCACGGCGTCCATCGGCCCACCCTCCCTCGGTCACCCGAGACTCTGACAGCCCCGGAACATGAACGGACTAGTCACCTCAAATGGGACGATCCACCACGAGAATAGACGCAACATGCCCTTTTTGACCCATTTGTCCACAGCCCTGTGGACAACACCCGGGGAAGACGAGGGGCGCGCCGCCGTCGTGGGATTGTCACTAGGTCGGTCGAGGACGGCAGTATGGGCAAATGACCCGAACCACGCCCGCACCTCCCGCCACAGCGGGCGTGGTCGTTGTCGAGCCGGCACCGAGCGACAGGATCCGTCGGCCGGCAGACCTGGTCACACTGGTACTCGCCCTCCTGCTGTTGGTCCTCGCGGTTGGACTGGGCACCGTAGCGGTGGGAACCGCCAACGGTCTCGAGCAGGACCTTGTCGGTGCGGGTGGCGCGCTGCCCCGACCTCTCCTGCAGCTCACAGGCTGGGCCGGCGGTCTCGGGCTGCTCCTCCTGCTCATCGTCGACGGCGTCGTTCTGGTCGTGCGCTCGCGATCGTGGCAGCTCTTGGAAGCGGTCGTCGCCGCCGGCGCCGGAGCCCTGCTGGCCTTGCTGTTGCCGCGACTGATCCGC
>JABBOX010000214.1 GCA_012927555.1 Phycicoccus sp. | reverse complement strand
TGGGAATGAACGCCAGCCCCGCCGCAGCGGCGATCGCGCAGACGCTGGACGCGAACTGCCAAGGCCGCGACGGGACGGACCAGACTCGAGTCATGCGAGCATTCTCCGCCTCGGGGTGCCCAACGGGATACCGCCTGTCCGGTTGGTCCGTCGGTTCCATCCGCCGGGAGGGAAGCCGGCGCGGCCGGCGCGGGGGACGTCAGGGCAGAGAGTCGACCAGCGCCGCAACCTCGACGCGCGGGCCGGTGTAGAACGGCACCTCTTCACGCACGTGTCTGCGGGTCTCGGAGCCGCGCAGGTGACGCATGAGATCGACGATGCGGGTCAGGTCGTCAGCCTCGAACGCCAGGATCCACTCGTAGTCGCCCAACGCGAAGGACGCGATCGTGTTCGCGCGCACGTCCGGATAGTCGCGCGCCATCTGCCCGTGTTCCGACAGCAGGTTGCGACGCTCGGTGTCGTCCAGGAGATACCACTCGTAGGAACGGACGAACGGGTAGACGCAGATGAAGTCCTTCGGGTCTACGTCGGCCATGAACGCCGGGATGTGTCCCTTGTTGAACTCCGCCGGACGATGCAGGGCGGTCACCGACCACACCGGCTCCAGGTGGGTGCCGAGCTCGGTGCGACGGAGCCGGTGATACGCCGTCTGAACGGCGCGGACATCCTCGGCGTGCCACCAGATCATGAAGTCGGCATCCGCCCGGAGGCCGGCGACGTCATAGACCCCTCGCACCACGACACCCTGCTCGGCCAGGTCGGCAAACAGCGCCTCAACCTCCGCCGCGACCCTGGCGCGATCCTCGGGCGATGACCCGACTGGGCTCGTGACCTTGAACACCGACCACATCGCATAGCGGATGCTGTCGTTGATCTCGCGGATCTGGCTGGCGGAAGGCTTCGGGCTCATCCGGCCATTCTTACTCATTGCCACCCGACCACCTGAGCGTCTCGCGCGTTGGTCAGAACCCGACTGAGACGCACCGGGCCTCTCTCGTCCCCGTGACCAAATCGATACCCCCCGGAACGGAACGAACGGGGCGCTCGGCCGCTCCAACGGGAATACCGTACGAACAGCGATCGTCCTCCGGAGGTCTGCCATGAAGATCACGTTCCCCCTCAGCAAGTCGCGCTGCCACGCCAGTCAGACGTACGGCACGGGGCCGCATCTCCCACGCGGAAAGATGATCGCCGCGGGCGCACTCACCGCGCTGTTGCTCGCGGGCTGCAGCAGCGGCTCGACCAGCGACAGCAACCCCGCATCAGCGGGCGGGGGCGTGGCGGCAAGGGACAGCCTCCAGTCCGCCCCCGAGGCCAAGTCCTTCGCGGTGGCGCCAGGCGCCCCGGCCGATGCGTCCAAGCCGGGGTCAGCCGCGGTCAGTGTCGGGCCCAAGCTGACCAAGAGCGCGAGCCTTGAGCTGCGGGTCAAGGACATCAGCGTCGCCGCCGCCCAGGTACGCAGCATCGCCACCGGGCTGCAGGCCCAGGTGCTCAACGAGCAGATCGGAACCGGAGGCCCGGGCGACCCGGTGCCGCTCTCCGGCGATCAACGGTCCTCCAGCCAGCCTGCTGACGCGTTCGGATTCGGCACCCTGACCTTGTCGGTGCCGGCGGACCAGCTGGATGCGGCGCTCGACCAGCTCGGCAAGATCGGCACCGTGTTGTCCCGCAACACGTCCTCACAGGACGTCACCTCGCAGTACGTCGACACCGAGAGCCGGCTCAAGACGATGCGTGCCAGTGTCGACCGGGTGCGCGCGTTGATGGCCCAGGCCAAAGACATCGGTCAGGTGGTTGCGCTGGAGAGCGAGATGAGCCGGCGACAGGCCGACCTGGAGTCGTTGGAGTCGCAGCTCACGGCGCTCAAGGGAAGCGTCGAGCGCTCCACGTTGGCGGTATCGCTCCGGACGCCAGGAAACGAGACCGTGACCGAAAACGGTTTCCTCGCCGGTCTGCGCTCCGGTTGGGACGCGTTCGCGGCCTCGGCCGAGGGACTGTTCACCGGTATCGGCGCAGTGCTCCCGTTCGCCGTCTTCTTCGCCCTGATCGGCTCACCACTCGTGTGGTGGTTGCGTCGCCGCCGCCGGACGAGCTCACCGGCTCAGGTCAACAACTGATCGCGGAGGAGAGTCGAGGAGTGGCTCGCCGCCCCATCAAGGGAGCCTGCGAGCAGGGGCAAGAGTCACTCCTCGGCCCGACGACTACGGGGAACCAAAGGGTCCCAAGGTCAGCGCGCGGATACCTCGTGGACCAGCTGGACGACGCGGGTCAGCACTTCGGGATCGGTCTCCGGCAGGACACCGTGGCCCAGGTTGAAGATGTGCCCCGGCGCCAGAGCGCCCTCGGCCACGATCGATCGCACGGCCTTTTCCAGGGCCGACCACGGCGCGAAGAGCAAGGCTGGATCCAGGTTGCCCTGCACTGCATACCGGTCTCCGAGGCGGGCACGGGCGTCGGTCAATGAGGTGCGGAAGTCCACGCCCACGACATCCGCGCCGGCGGCACCCATCGAGGCCAGCAGCTCGCCCGTGACAGTGCCGAAATGGATCTTCGGGACGTCCAGATCGGCCACGGCCGACAGCGCCACCCGCGAGTGCGGCTGGACAAAAGTCTCGTAGTCCGTGCGTGACAGCGCGCCCACCCACGAGTCGAACAGCTGCACGACCGATGCCCCGGCCTGCGCCTGAACCCGAAGGAACCCGCCGGCGATCTGAGCGAGACGCCCGCACAGCTCATGCCACAGCTCCGGGTCGCCATGCATCATGGCCTTGGTGTGCTCGTGGTTCTTGGATGGCCCACCCTCGATGAGGTATGACGCGAGGGTGAACGGTGCGCCTGCAAAACCGATCAGCGGCGTGGCGCCCAGCTCCGCGAGCACCATCCCCACGGCCTCGGTGATGTACGGGACGTGCTCCGGCGTCAGCTCCGGAATACGGTCGAGGTCGGCGTGCGTGCGGAACGGTTGGGCGACCACCGGCCCCACCCCTGCGACGATGTCGAGGTCGACACCGACCGCGGCCAGCGGAACCACGATGTCGCTGAACAAGATCGCCGCGTCGACCCCGTGCCGGCGAACCGGTTGCATCGTGATCTCAGCGACCAGGTCGGGCCGACGGCAGGAGTCGAGCATTCCCACGCCCTCGCGAACTTTGCGGTACTCCGGCAACGACCGGCCCGCCTGTCGCATGAACCAGACCGGCGTGTGCGACACGCTCTGACGTCGGGCGGCGCGGACCAGAGCACTGTCGCGGGGGCTGTTCGAGGAGTTCGTCACGTGCCGATCCTCCCACGGACAAGCCGTGCGTCAGACCGCGATGGCCACCACTCCGACCAGGGTCAGTCCGACCCCGATGGCCTGCACGCGCCGCAGCCGTTCGTTCAGGAGAAGCCTCGCCCAGAAGAGGGTCGCCACGGGGTACAACGAGCCGAGCACACTGGCCACGCTGACCATGCCCCTTGACGAGGCGAACGCGAAAAGACCGTTCGCGGTGACGTCGCCCAGCCCGATGACCGCCAGC
This sequence comes from Phycicoccus sp., assembly GCA_012927555.1. Lineage (GTDB taxonomy): Bacteria > Actinomycetota > Actinomycetes > Actinomycetales > Dermatophilaceae > UBA4719. Next base: position 8,380 of record JABBOX010000214.1, on the reverse strand, counting down.
ACCGGCAGGTCACGCACCCGGGTGCCGCCCACCGAACGGGCCAGCAGTGCCGCTACGAGGAACATGGACACACTGGTCAGCCGCATGCCCCACAGCGTCTCCAGCAGCGCGTAGCGGGCCCCTCGGTCGATGCTGAAGAGTGCCACGCCGAAGAACGCTGCGGCAGCAGCAGCCAGGATCACCGGTCGCGGTGGCACAGCACCGGCCAGCTCGGGCCCTGACGCGAGGGCCGCACCGGTCACCGCGATCGCCATACCGAACCAGGCCATGGTGCTCGGGCGCTCGCCGGTGAGCAGTCCCAGAAGCACCGGGACGAGTGCGCCCAGGGATGAGATCGGCGCCACGACCCCCATCGTCCCGGTGGCCAGCGCCGTGTAGAAACAGACCAGCCCGGCAGAGCCGGCCACCCCAGCGGTGGCGGACCAGAGGGCACCGTTCCCGCTGAAAGTCGCGGCAAAACCCTCGTGTCGTACCAGCAGGATGACGCTCAGCGCGACGAGGGCGAAGGCCTGCGTGACGGCAACGACTGCGGTTGGCGACATGGTCCGCGCCTTGAGCCCCGCGAAGAAGTCTGAGGTGCCCCAGCAGGCGCTGGAGAGCAAGGCGAGCAGAGACAACATCGTTGCACCGTATCTCGGCGTGGTGGAACGCCATGCCGACACCTGTCGTCATAGGCTCGGGTGGTGGGCACTCATAGCGTCCCCGGCGAGAATCCGGCCGAATTCACTCAGGCCCTGCTGGCCCTGAGAGAGGTCCCGCTGCGCCCCGAGGTCCGCGTCGATGAGGTCCCGGCTCCTAGCAGGATCGCCCCGTATGCCGTGGCCCTGACCGCGGAGGTCGTCACCGCAGGTCTCCCCGACGAGGGTGACGAGCTGGCCTCCGGCCGTTTTGTCCTGCTGCACGACCCGTCAGCGCCTGAGCCGTGGGACGGGGTCTGGCGCGTGGTCACCTTCGCCCGCGCTGAGCTCGAGCCCGAGCTGGCCAACGACCCGGCACTCGGTGGCGCCGGCTGGTCATGGCTGATGGACGCGCTCAAGCAGCGCGACGCTCCCTACACCGCTGAGGGTGGCACCGTCACTCGCGTGGTCTCCGAGAGCTTTGCAGCCTTGGGGGAACGCAAGGCCACGGTGGAGATGGAGATCCGCGCGTCCTGGACCCCGACCGGCCCCGACCTCGGCGTCCATCTGCAGGTCTGGTCCGATCTGCTGTGCATGATCGCCGGTCTGCCGCCACTGCCCGACGGCGTCGTAGCGCTACCGGGACGGCGCCGCTGAACGGCGTCACGTGCTTTCGACCAACGCTCTTGGCCCGCAGCTCAAATAGTCCTGCGCGCAGACGTCAAATAGATTGGCCTCGTGAATACCGGATCCAGCGCCAACCCTGAATCATCCGACTCGACGGTGGGCGCCACCGAGCACGACGCCGGCTTCGCCGGTGAGGACGTGCCCATCGCGCCGGTCATGGTTGCCCTGAACATGCCCGCCGACGGCGTCCCTGACGTGGTCGTGGACGACCGTCAGCGGGTCCGCGCGGCCAAGTTCCTCGCTGCTGGCACCGGTCCGGCGGCGATCGACGCGGAGCGCGCGTCCGGCTACCGCTACGGCCAGCGGGCCTATCTCATCCAGATCCGGCGCGAAGGCTCGGGGACCTGGCTGGTCGACCCGATCGCGTGTCCCGACCTCTCGCCCATCGCCGAGGCCCTGACCGATGTCGAGTGGATCCTGCACGCCGCCACCCAGGACCTGCCGTGCCTGGCGGAGGTTGGCCTGCATCCGACGCGACTGTTCGACACCGAGCTCGCCGGACGGCTCATCGGTCTGCCGCGGGTCGGGCTCGCCGCTGTCGTCGAGCACTATCTCGGGCTCACCCTTGCCAAGGAGCACTCGGCTGTCGACTGGTCGACCCGGCCGCTGCCGGAGCCCTGGCTTCGATACGCGGCACTCGACGTCGAGGTGCTCGGCCAGGTCCGCGATCTCATGGCCGACGATCTGCTGGCGCAGGACAAGATGGCGTGGGCCGAGCAGGAGTTCGACGCACTCACCCGGTTCACCGGCCCGCCGGTTCGGTTCGAACCCTGGCGTCGCACCTCGGGGATGCACAAGGTCCGCAACCGCCGCGGTGCCGCGATGGTCCGTGAGCTGTGGCAGACGCGGGAAGAGATCGCGATCGAACGCGACGTCTCGCCGGGCCGGGTCCTGCCCGACGCCGCACTGATCGACCTGGCGCTCAAAGCCCCCAAGACGGACGCCGACATCCATGACGGCCCCAGCGCGCGGTCCGTTCGCCGATACCAGCGACAGCTCCTCGCAGCACTCGAGCGGGCACGTCATGTGCCTGAGTCCGAGCTGCCAGCTCTCGCCCGCCGCTCGGACGGCCCACCACCGGCCCGCGCCTGGCCCGACCGCGATCCCGTCGCGGCAGTTCGCCTGGCCCAGGCCCGAGCAGCGCTGGGAGCGTTCGCCCTCGCCCGCAACATCCCGATCGAGAACGTGGTGTCCCCCGACTCGATCCGACGGGTGCTGTGGGCTCCCCCACCTGACCCGACGCTTGAGTCCCTCTCCGAGGAGCTACGCGCGATGGGCGCCCGCCAGTGGCAGATCGACATCGCGGGTCCCATCCTCGAGGAGGCCATCAACCGGCCCGTCGAAGTTGCGACCGAAGTGGCCGCGAGCGAAGTGGCTGGCGGGGTTACGGTTTAAGTTACTGGCGGGTAGCATCGCTCTCGTCAACCGCAGTACGTCCCCGCGGTCGCCTGTCGACTGTGTCTGGCCACCTGCAAGACCCACCTGCAAGACCCACCTGCCCAACCGCTCGCCCAACCCAGGGAGACCCAGTGCCCCGCACTCTGCGTGAGGTCGTGTTCGTCGATGGCGTACGTACGCCGTTCGGCAAGTCCGGCGACAAGGGAATGTATGCCCATACGCGCGCCGATGACCTCGTCATCAACTGCATCCGCGAGCTGTTGCGCCGCCACCCTGAGCTGCCACCGGACCGGGTCGAAGAGGTCGCGCTCGCCGCGACCACCCAGATCGGTGACCAGGGCCTGACCCTCGGTCGGGTGGCCTCGCTGCTGGCCGGTCTGCCCAACACCACGCCGGGCTACTCCATCGACCGCATGTGTGCCGGTGCGATGACCGCGGTGACCAACGTGGCCTCCGCCATCGCGTTCGGCTCGACGCAGATCGCCATCGCAGGCGGTGTCGAGCACATGGGGCGCCATCCGATGGGCGAGAGCGTCGACCCCAACCCGCGGATCTTCTCCGAGAAGATCGTCGATCCGTCCGCCCTGGTGATGGGCGCGACTGCCGAGAACTTGCATGACCGCTTCCCGGGTCTGACCAAGGAGCGTTGCGACGCCTACGCCGTTGCCAGCCAGAGCAAGCTCGATAAGGCCTATGCCGAAGGCCGGATCACGCCCGACCTGGTCACCGTCGCCACCCGTCATGCCGAGCTCGGCTACGGCCTGGCCACGAGGGACGAACCCCCACGGCCCGGCACAACCCTGGAGAACATCGCCGGTCTGAAGACCCCCTTCCGTTCCCACGGCAACGTCACCGCCGGCAACAGCGCGGGACTGACCGACGGTGCGACCGCCTGCATCATCGCGTCCGCCGATGCCGCCGCAGAGCTCGGGCTGCCCGTGCGGATGCGCCTGGCTGCCTATTCGTTCGTCGGCGTCGAGCCCGAGGTGATGGGCATCGGGCCGGTGCCCGCCACCGAGAAGGCCCTTACCCAAGCCGGTCTCACCATCGAGGACATCGGCCTCTTTGAGCTGAACGAGGCCTTCGCCGTCCAGGTGCTCGCTTTCCTGGACCACTTCGGCATCGCCGACGATGACCCCCGGGTGAACAGGTACGGCGGCGCGATCGCCACGGGCCACCCCCTGGCCAGCTCCGGCGTCAGGCTGATGACCCAGCTCGCCCGCCAGTTCGAGGAGAACCCTGACGTGCGTTACGGCCTCACTGCCATGTGCATCGGAATCGGCATGGGCGGCGCCGTGATCTGGGAGAACCCTCACCACAGCGACTACGGCAAGGAACTCGCCTCCACAACTCACACAACCCAGGGAGCGGTGGCCTGATGGGCATCAACACCACGAACACCGACGCGAGCACCATCGACGCCGAGAAGATGGACACGGAGACCATGGACTTCGGCGCACTCTTCCCGGACGAGGTCATCACCAAGGCGCTGGCACGCGACATCGCCCTGCCCGGCGGTGCCGGCACGTTCGTGCTGATCACCCTGGACAACGGCTTCGACCACACCAAGCCCAACACCTTTGGCCCCGCGAGCCTGGCGGGCCTTTCCGGTGTGCTGGACACGTTGCTCGATCGAGCCGAGGCTGGCGAGATCGTCGGAGTCGGCGTGACCGGCAAGCCGTTCATCTTCGCGGTCGGCGCGGACCTGACCGGAGTTCCCAAGGTGACCCAACGCGAACAGGCGCTGGCCATCGGAGCACTCGGGCACAAGACATTCGAGCAGCTCCGAACGTTGCCGGTCCCGACCTTTGCGTTTGTCAACGGTGCGGCCATGGGTGGCGGCGTCGAGATCGCGCTCAGCGCGGCATACCGGAGCATCTCCGCCGGCGTTCCTGCCCTGGCGTTGCCGGAGTGCTTCCTCGGTTTGTTGCCCGGGTGGGGCGGCTGTTTCATGCTGCCGAACCTCATCGGCGTCACGTCGGCCCTCAAGGTCATCATCGAGAACCCGTTGAACACCAACCGGATGCTCAAGGGCCCACAAGCCTTCGAGCTGGGGATCGCTGACGCGATGTTTGAGCCCGCGATGTTCCTGGAGGACTCCCTGTCCTGGGCAGCCGGTGTCATCACCGGCAAGACCGTCGTGGCCCGTCCCGAGATCGACCGCGACCAGGCCGCATGGGAGGGTGCCATCGCTGCGGCCAAGCGCATCGTCAAGGCCAAGACCGGTGGCGCCGCACCAGCACCCCTGCGCGCCCTCGAGCTCGTATCCGCGGCCCGGACCGCCTCGCGCACAGAGGCCTACGCCGCCGAGGACAAAGCCCTTGCAGACCTGCTGCTGTGCGACGAGACACGCAGCAACCTGTATGCATTCGACTTGGTGCAGAAGCGCGCCAAGCGTCCTGCCGGCGCTCCGGACCGCTCGCTGGCGCGCCCTGTCACCAAGGTCGGCATCGTCGGCGCCGGCCTGATGGCGAGCCAGCTGGCCCTGCTCTTCGTGCAGCGGCTCGAGGTGCCGATCGTGATGACAGACCTCGACCAGGGTCGCGTCGACACGGGTGTGGGCTACGTCCACGCCGAGATCGACAAGCTGCTCGGCCGCGGGCGGGTCAGCACGGATCGGGCAAACCGGCTCAAGGGTTTGGTCCAGGGCTCGACGAGCAAGGACGACTTCGCCGATGCCGACTTCGTCATCGAAGCGGTATTCGAGGAGATCGGCGTCAAGAAGCAGGTGTTTGCCGAGGTCGAGGCGGTGGTTTCGGCCGGCTGCGTGTTGGCGACCAACACGTCCTCACTGTCCATCACCGAGATGGCCGCAGACCTGAAGAACCCCGAGCGCGTCGTGGGCTTCCACTTCTTCAACCCGGTCGCGGTGATGCCGTTGCTGGAGATCATCCGCGGCGACAAGACCGACGACGCCACCCTGGCGACGGCGTTCGCCACCGGCAAGACGTTGAAGAAGACGTCGATCCTGGCCAAGGACTCACCCTCGTTCATCGCGAACCGCCTGCTGGGACGCTTCATGGGCGAGGTCGGTCGGATCGTCGACGAGGGAACCCCTCTCGACATCGCCGACCACGCCTTCGCCGGGTTCGCTCCGATGCCGCCGTTCGAGCTGCTGGGCCTGGTCGGTCCCGCGATCGCGCTGCACAACAACGAGAGCCTCTTGCGCGCCTTCCCTGACCGCTTCTACGTGTCGGACGGTCTGCGCCGTCTGGTCGCTGCCGGGAAACCCGGGTTCTACATCTACCCCGAAGGCAAGCCGGTGCTGGATCCCGAGGTCGCAGCTCTCATGGAGACACCGGCCCACCCCGTTGTCCTCGACTCCGCCCAGGTCCGCGAGCAGGTGCTCGCCGCCCTGGCGCAAGAGGCTCAGCTGATGCTCGACGAGGGTGTGGTCGCGGCTCCCATGGACATTGACCTCGCCCTGATCACCGGCGCGGGGTTCGCGTTCTGGAACGGCGGGCTGACGCCGCTGCTGGATCGCTCCGGCATCTCGGAGAAGGTCAACGGCAAGCGGTTCCTGCCCCGGGGTGCCTGACCAACCCACGCACACCAACGCTCACACCGGCGCGCCCACGTAGTTGGCGTCACGTTGTATCTCACATGTGATTTATAGTTGAGGACATGAGAGAGAACTACTTGGGCCGCATCGGTACCTTGATCCGGGATGCCCGACGTCACCAAGGCTTGACTCAGAACGATCTTGCTGACTCCTTGGGGACAAGCCAGAGCGCGGTGGCCCGGATCGAGCAGGGCAGGCAGAATCTCAGCCTTGAGATGCTTGCCCGCATCGGCCAGAGTCTGGACTCCGAGTTCGTCTCCTTGGGCCACTCCGGCCCGCAGCACCTGCGCATCGTCGGCGGCACCAAGCTGTCAGGGGCGATCGATGTCAAGACGAGCAAGAATGCCGCCGTCGCGTTGTTGTGCGCTTCACTGCTCAACCACGGGCGCACGACCTTGCGCAACCTCGCCCGCATCGAAGAGGTCAACCGTATTCTCGAGGTTCTGACCAGCATCGGCGTCAAGACCCGTTGGCTTCCGGACAGCAACGACCTCGAGATCACTCCCCCTGCCCGCCTCAATCTCTCTGCCATGGACCTCGACGCTGCCCGCCGGACCCGCACGGTGATCATGTTCCTGGGGCCCCTGTTGCACGAGCTCGACGAGTTCCGGCTTCCCTACGTCGGCGGTTGCGACCTCGGCACCCGGACCGTGGAACCCCACCTCCAGGCGTTGCGCGCATTCGGCCTCAACATCACCGCCGGTGCCGGCTTCTACGACGCCAAGGTCGATCGTGCGGTCAGCCCCAGCAAGGCGATCGTCCTGACCGAGCGCGGCGACACCGTCACCGAGAATGCCCTCATGGCGGCGGCACGGCACGACGGCGTCAGCGTGATCCGCAACGCCAGCTCCAACTACATGGTCCAAGACCTCTGCTTCTACCTCCAGGCTCTCGGGGTGACCATCGAGGGCATCGGCAGCACCACGCTGACCATCCACGGCCAGCGCGTCATCGACGTCGACGTCGAGTTCTCACCTTCGGAGGACCCGATCGAGGCGATGAGCCTGCTCGCCGCGGCGGTCGTCACCGAGTCCGCCATCACCATCCGGCGGGTCCCCATCGAGTTCCTCGAGATCGAGCTCGCGCAGCTCGAGGGCATGGGCATGAAGTACGACATGACCCCGGAGTACCGCTCGGCCAACGGGCTGACCCGCCTTGTCGACCTCACGACCATCCCCGGCCCGCTCACGGCACCCGCCGACAAGATCCACCCGATGCCGTTCCCTGGTCTGAACATTGACAACCTGCCGTTCTTTGCGATCATCGCTGCGTGTGCGACCGGAACGACGATGATCCATGACTGGGTCTATGACAACCGGGCGATCTATCTCACCGAGCTCACCAAGGTCGGCGCCAAGGTACAGCTGCTCGACCCCCATCGGGTGCTGATCGAGGGACCGACCCGTTGGCGCGCCGCTGAGGTCATCTGCCCGCCGGCCCTGCGTCCTGCCGTTGTCGTCCTGCTCGCGATGCTCGCGGCACCTGGGACCTCGGTCCTGCGCAACGTCTACGTGATCAACCGTGGCTACGAGGACCTTGCCCAGCGACTCAACGCGCTCGGCGCGACCGTCGAGACCTTCCGCGACATCTGAGCGGGCTGAGCGGCCTCCGCTGAGCTGTCCGACGCTGAGCTGTCCGACGCTGAGCGGCCTCCGCTGAGCGGCCTCCGCTGAGCTGTCCGACGCTGAGCTGTCCGACGCTGAGCTGTCCGACGCTGAGCTGTCCGACGCTGAGCTGTCAGACGCCGCTGCGTAGCTCCTTCGCCAGTGAGGCGGCGATCGCGTCCGGAGTCAGTCCGATCTCGTCCAGCACCTGACTTCGAGAGGCGTGCGCCAGGAACTCCTTGGGTATGCCGTAGCAGCAGACCGTTGTCCTGCTCCCCGCCTGACGCATCGCCAGCGACACCGACGATCCGATGCCTCCCGACACCAGGTTGTCCTCGATCACCGCAACCGCGCTGGCATCGCCGGCTGCGCGGACCAGGTCCGGGCTGACTGGCAACACCCACCGAGGATCGACGACACGCACCGAAATCCCTTGTGCCTCAAGCTTTTCGGCCACGATGATCGACGTCGCAGCCATCACTCCGACACCGACGATCAGCAGATCAACCGCA
>JABBOX010000257.1 GCA_012927555.1 Phycicoccus sp. | reverse complement strand
GGTCTCGCAAAGTGTTGCGCTGCTGGCTTCGGTAGAGCTCGACGCCGAGCAGCTGCCAACCCGCTCGGGCCAGGTCGGGCTGTGGCTTGATCCGCAGGTTGGGACTATCCGTGTGGGCACCGACCACGCGGAACGGGGTGGTCGGGCCGCCGGCCGTCTCGGTGCTCCAGGCGATCAGCGCGCCGCCACGGATCAGGTAGTGGCGGCCGGGCTCGGTCGGGAACGCCTCGGTCTCGACGATGTGGCTGAAACCGGCTGCCTCGAGCATCCGCCCCGCTTCGGCACAGGCGTGGAACGGTGAGGGAGAGGCGTCGACGAAGGCGCACAGCCCCGCCGCCTCGGTGTCGGTGTCGAAAGAGTGAGCCATGGGCGCGACTCTATGAGACTGTGCCGCGGGAGTGAATCTCGAGAGCGCACCACGCCTGCCGCCCACACATGTTTGACTCGCACACATACTCGGTATACCGTCACAGCTGCAGGCGTAATACTCAGTATCAAGAAGCACGGCGAAGGGGACTCGGATGTCGATCCGACGGGGGTTGTTGGCGCTGCTGGCGCAGGAGCCGATGTATGGCGCGCAGCTGCGCAGCGAGTTCGAGTCACGCACCGGCGGCACCTGGCCGCTCAACGTCGGGCAGGTCTACACGACCCTGGCCCGGCTGGAGCGGGACGGCCTGGTCGAAGGCGCCGGCGGGGCCGATGCCGAGGGCCGGATCGCCTATCGCCTGACCGGCCAGGGGCGCGCCGAGGTCCAGCGCTGGTGGGCGGCCCCCGTCGACCGCGGCGACACCCCCCGTGACGAGCGCGTCATCAAGCTGGCCCTGGCCGTCACCGTGCCGGGCGTCGACATACAGCGCCTCGTCCAGACCCAGCGGACCGCGACGCTGCGCCATCTGCAGGACCTCACCAAGCTCAAGCGGGTGACCTCCGACGCGGCCGAGCAACACACACCCGACGGGCGCGGACCCGGCCAACGAAATGAGCTCGCCTGGCTGCTGGTCCTGGACAACCTCGTGTACGCCGCCGAAGCCGAGATCCGCTGGCTCGACCACGTCGAGACCCGGCTCGCCCGGGAGTCGACCCGCGCACCCAAGACGCCCCACCGAGATACGGCAACCTCCCAGACCGACCGGTCACCCTCGCAGACCGACCGGTCGGCCAAGCGGGCCTCGCGATGACTACCAGCCCGATCCTGTTGCTGGACAACGTCTCTCGCGTCCACGGTCACGACGAGACCGCCGTACGGGCGCTCGACGGAGTGACCCTGGAGGTCCATGCCGGCGAGCTGGTCGCGGTCATGGGCCCGAGCGGCTCCGGCAAGTCGACCCTGCTCAACCTGGCCGGCGGGCTGGATCAGCCGACCAGCGGCAGGGTCGTTGTCGAGGGCTCCGACGTAGGCGCCATGAGCCTGCGCGACCTGGCGGCCCTGCGTCGGCGCTCACTGGGTTTCGTCTTCCAGGACTTCAACCTGATCCCGTCGCTGACCGCCGCCGAGAATGTCGCGCTGCCGCTTGAGCTCGACGGGCTGCGGGTCGGCAAGGCTCTGCGCATCGCCCTGGACTCCCTTGAGGCCGTGGGGATCGCAGAGCTGGCCGATCGTTACCCCGAGCACATGTCGGGCGGCCAGCAGCAGCGCGTGGCCATCGCCCGCGCGCTGGTGGGCAATCGCCGTCTGGTCCTGGCCGACGAGCCGACCGGCGCGCTCGACTCCCAGACCGGCGAGGCCGTGCTGCGGGTCCTGCGAGCGCGTTGCGACGCGGGCGCCGGCGGGCTGCTGGTGACCCATGAGGCCCGGCATGCGGCCTGGGCCGATCGAGTGGTGTTCCTGCGAGACGGCGTCATCGTCGACACCACCGGAACCCCGCCAAGCGCTGAGTCCCTACTCGACTCCGCCGCAGCGGTCTGACGTGTCTTCGAACGACGCCCCGGTCACCTCGGGGGATGCTGCAGACCATTCCCGCAGATCACCGCGTTTCGACGGATCACGCTCTGACACAAGCCGATTCGCACGCTGGTGGTCCGGCTGGCGGGTCGCGATCCGGATGCCGCGACGTGACGCACGACGCTACAAGTGGCGCAGCGCCCTGATCGTGGCGATGGTCGGCCTGCCGGTCCTGCTGCTGACCAGCGGGATCACCCTGCTGGCCACCAGCGACATCAGCATGGCCGAGTCGATTCCATACGTCATGGGCTCCGCCCAAGCCCGGATCTCCGACAACGGCGGCGGCCGCATGGCCCAGTCACCCGACGGGCGTTCCTCCCGCAGCACGCAGGGAGGTGCCCCGGCACTGGCCGTCCCCGGGTTCGCGGTGGGCTCGGCGTGGACGACGGACAAGGTGCAGAAGGTCACGGACGGCCGCGTCATCCAGACGTCCAACGCAACGATGCGGGTCACCCTGGGCGACCGCCGGCCGTTCATGCCCGTGCTGCGCATCGACGCGCGCGACCCCCTCGCCCGAGGGATGACCGATCTGGTGTCCGGCCGGTGGGCGAGCACACCGTCGGAGATCGTCGTCACCGAGGCGGGGATCACCAAAGGCCTGCCGAGCGGGGGAACGCTGACGATCGCCGGTCCGGGCGGCAAGTCGCGCCGGCTCACTGTGGTCGGCGTGGCAACCGGGCTGACTGAGTACGGTCAGCTGCCCTTCCTCGTGGCGCTGCCGGCCCTCGACACAGCGGGTTTGGACCAGACGGAGTCAGGCGCGCCGGCCTTCCTCGTCGGGCGTACTGCCCCGTTGACCTGGTCGGACGTGCGCAGGATGAACAACTACGGACTCCTGGTCCAGAGCCGCCAGGTCTTCCTGAACCCGCCGCCAGTGACCGAGCTGGATTCGAAGGTCGCACAGACGGTCGTCCCCTACCAAAACGGCAACGACCTTGTGCTGCTGATCGCCGCGATCGGACTCTTCATCGAGACGACGCTGCTGGCCGGCCCGGCCTTCGCCGTCAGCGCGGCCCGTCAACGTCGCTCGCTCGCGCTCGCCGCCTCCAACGGCGCAGAGGCGCGCCAGCTCCGGCGATACGTCCTCGGGCAGGCCGTCGTGCTCGGCTTCGTCTCGGCGGCCGTCACCGTCGTCGCGGGCGTGCTGCTGACCTTCGCCGGACTCACCTGGTGGCCCCCCTTACGAGATGTGTGAGATAGGGTGTCCGGGCAAACCGGTATCATTATCAGCGTGGCACAAGCTTTGACGTGTCCCAGGGACGGACACACCGGTGATGGTTGGCGCGTCGTGCGCGACGGGCGACAGGTGACAGTTGCCCGGACGCGGCAGCGGTGGCGTTGCGTGGCACCGGATGCGACATTCCATCGCTTCATCGGTGCTGTGAGCCGCACTCGCTATCACGAGGGCGTGTGCTGGGAGTGCGACAACAAGGTTGCCGCCTACGAGGGCCCCGTTGCGGGACACGAGTACGAGTACCTGGTTCGTGAGGTCGCCGAGGCACTCGTCTCGGTCGGCCGCGGCATGACATACACCGACGCGGCGAAGAGGGCGCGTAAGGCGGCGAACCGCGCGAGAAAGAACCTCGACCCTGGCGGCGGGCCGGACGCGGACCTTGACCCGGACGATGAGCTCGACGAGAACCTCCGGGCAGCAGGTGACACCGTCCCGAAGGCAGACCCGACGAGCGAAAGTGACACCAAGCCCAAAGAGAAGACGGTCACCACTGGCCAGACGGTCGCTGACTGGCTAGGCGAGTTCGTCCCCGTCGTGGCGGCCCAACATCAGGAGAAGGCTTGGCCACAGACCATCGTGCTGGACAGCACCGAGTTCATGGACACCAACTCCCGCACCAGCGGGCGGCGCCAGCTGTTCGCAGTGCTCGCCGCGTGGGGATACGCGGCCGGCGAAAAGGAAGGCCACCTCTGGAAGGTGGCGGCCGCACCAGCAGACGACGCAATGGCGTGGAAAGAGTTCCTCGCGTCCATCCCCGGCCGGCCTGAACTGGTCGTGTGCGACCGGGACTACGCCATCATCGGCGGCGTCCAACGACACTGGGGCAGGGGCAAGGCGCAGGTGCCCATCCACCTGTGCGAGCACCACATGTTCGACAACGGGTTAGCAAAGCTGAAGGACGACGGCATCGAGTTCGAGGACCCGCTTAGGGTGCTGTTCGCGTCTGCCTTCCAGTCGCTTGCCGGCTGGGACGCGTTCGATGCTGCCACCCAAGGCGACCCGCGGGCCGTAAACACCAGGAAGTGGGTTCGGCACTGGCGCAAGCGGATGCGGGTCCAGACCGCGCGGCGCGCATCCATCCCGCCGCATTACGGCAACGGCGCCGTCGAAGCCCCCATCCGGCAGGTGCGGCAGGTCATCGAACGACGCAAGTTCACGTTCCGCAACCTGGCCCGGATGAACCTGCTACTCGAGCTGGTGCGGCTGCGCCTCCTGCGTGCCGACAGCGTCCGCGCCTACGCCGAAGACATCCGGACTCACCTGGTTCTCGAGGGAGACCGGCGCAAGCCAAGCTACCGGGCGGTGTACGACACCTGGGGCCCACGCATCGAAGACAAGCCGCGCACCCGGGTCTACTCGCTCCTGGGCTGGGCCCGGGTCGAGGGTGACCGGCCTGACGCTCACACCGGCTAAGGCATGAAATCAAACAGCCAGCGGAGGCCGACCTTCACAGCACTGGCGAAGGAACGGACAACCGAAGTGCCGTCACGCCGAGACGACCTGAACGCTAACCGGACGGCGGTTACAGTTCCCACGATGAAAGCCGCTGCCCCAGCCAGCAACAACCACACAGGCAGGTCCGCGAACTCCGCAACCACGCCGACGACCCCACCTGCCATCGTGAGCCATAGGGCGGCCGGCAACCCCATGCGCGGCGCGGAACGCCCAGTGTGAGTGTCTTCCATGTCACCCAGTGTGCCCACCCCCTGACCCACGGCACTCACCGCGCCTGCGGCGACATCCACTCGCGCCTATAAGTTGCCTGACGCGCCATCGCGCGTCTCACACATCTCGTAAGGGGGGCCTGGTGGAAAGCAGGCCATGCCGACTTCGCCACCGGCCCCTTCGAGGTCTCCTGGCCACGGGTGGTCGGGGTGTTCGTCTGCGCGATCGCCGCGTCCATGGTGGCCGCGCTGCTCCCGGCCAAAGGCATCGCCCGGCTCGACATCGTCTCCGTCCTCGCCGGTCGCTCCGGCGACCGGGCCGTCCATCGAGGTCTGCCGGTGGCCGGTGCCGTCGTCATGGCCCTCAGCGGGATCGCGATCTTCTGGAGCGTCACCGCTGGCGCCGATGGGGGTCAAGCTCGCAGCGAGTATGTGGTCGCCGGCGGTGCCGTCGTCCTCGTCCTCGGTGCCCTCATGGTGATCCCGGCGCTGTTGGCTCTGGTGGGCCGGCTCGGCACGCGGCTGGCGCTGCCCCTGCGACTGGCCACGCGCGATACGGCCCGGCAACGAGGACGCTCGACCCCCGCCGTCGCGGCCATCATGGCTACGGTGGCCGCGCTCACGGCGCTGAGCATCGGCGCAGCCAGCGACACCCGACAGCGGCAGCTCGAGTACCACGCAGAGTTCGCAATGGGCCACGGACGGGTCACGCTGATGACCGGGCAGGACGACAAGTCCGTGCGTGCGGCGTTCCGGACGTACGCGCCCGACCTCGCGCTGTCTCCCGTCAGCATCGTCGCGGATTCCGGCTCCGTGCCGGGCAGCGATCCCGCGCCCGGCAGCAATCTCGACGTGGTCGGCGCCCAGCGGCCCGGGTGCTCAGATGCCGAGGTCTTCGGCGCCTTCGGCGATGGCAGCAAACCGATTGTCGAGCGCTGTGTCCGTCTCGGCGCCGGATCGCCGTACCAGCAAGCCCAGATCCAGGTGACCTCGCTCGAAGCCCTCACCGCCACCACGCCCATGTCCGACGCCGAACGCCAGATCCTGCGCGACGGCGGTGTCCTGATTGTCGATCCGAGCCTGAGCCACGGTGGTTACGTCGAGTTCGTCACCGGACGAATCAAGGTCGGCACCGCCGACGCACCCCCCGCAATGCCAGTCGTGACCAGCCATCAGAAAGTGCCGGCGTCCGTGATTGACCGGCAGGCCTGGCAGTTCGCCGACCAGCAGGTCGGCGCCTGGGTTCTGCCGCAGACCGCAACCAAGCTCGGGTGGCCGGTGACGCCGAGCTACCTGGAAGTGACCTCGCCCACCGGGATGATCCCGGCCGAGGCGGAGACCGCGCTGAACGAGCACCTCGACACCGAGAACACGATGTATGTGGAGCGCGGCTTCCAGAACGATGCCTGGCTGATCCTGCTCATCCTGTTCTCCGTCGCCGGGTTGCTGGTGCTGATCGCCTCACTCATCTCGACCGCGCTCTCGATGGCGGAGTCGCAGAACGACATGGCAACCCTTGCCGCGGTCGGGGCCACCCGGCATACCCGCCGTGGCATTGCCGCCGGCCAGGCACTCGTTGTCGCGGCGTTCGGCTGCCTGCTCGGCGTTGCCGTCGGCATGGTCCCAGGTATCGCCATCACCTGGCCGTTGACGACGCAAGGATTCGACCCGGTCACCATGGCGCAGATCTCGCGGACCCCGATCATCGTCATCCCGTGGGTGCACCTGGTAGCGGTCTGCGTCGGGGTGCCCCTGCTGGCCGCCGGGCTCGCCTGGGTTGCCGTGCGGCGCCACCCCCAGATGACCCGCCGGCTCGCCTGACTCGCACTCGCGAATTAGCCCATGGTGTCGTAACCTAATTAACTTACGTTGTCGTAACCTACGGAACCGTAGGTTGTCGTTCCGGCGAAAGGACCCCATATGCCCAAGACGATGACCCAGACCGAGCTGCTCCGCGAGCTGGACCAGGTCGTGGTCGGGGAGCTCAACCGACACGAGAAGGTCGCCAAGGAGTGGTTCCCCCACGAGTACGTCCCGTGGAGCGAGGGCCGCAACTTCGACGGACTCATGGGTGGTGACGCGTGGACCGAGCAGGACTCCGGGGTGTCGGACGTCGCGCGGTCGGCGCTGATCGTCAACCTGCTCACTGAGGACAACCTCCCGAGCTACCACCACGAGATCGCCATGATCTTCGGGCGTGACGACGCGTGGGGTGCGTGGGTGCACCGCTGGACCGCTGAAGAAGGCCGGCACGCCATGGCGATGCGCGACTACATGCTGGTCAAGCGTCTGGTGGATCCCGTTGCGCTGGAACGGTTCCGGATGACGCACATGTCCCAGGGCTACGAGCTGGCACACTCCGGCGAGCTGATGAGCTCGCTGGCCTACGTGTCCTTCCAGGAGCTGGCGACGCGCGTCTCCCATCGCAATACCGGCACGTTCACCAACGACCCCATGTGCGAGAACCTGCTCACCCGGATCGCCGCCGATGAGAACCTACACATGATCTTCTACCGCAACCTGATGGACGCGGCCCTCAAGATCTCGCCCGACCAGGCCATGATCGCCATCCTCGACGTCGTCAAGAACTTCCAGATGCCGGGCGCAAACCTCCCTGGCTTCCAGCGCAAGGCCGTCGAGATGGCCGTCGCGGGCATCTACGACCTGCGCTCGCACAAGGACGAGGTCGTCGCGCCGGTGCTCCGATTCTGGAGGGTCTTCGAGCTGGAGGGCCTGTCCGCCGATGGCGAGGCCGCGCGCACCGAGCTGGCCGAGCTCATGGAGTCGCTGGAGAAGCAGGCGCTGCGATTCGAGGACAAGCGCGACATGCTCAAGGCCCGTATGGCGCCGCGCTGATATGTAGGCAGGTCGCGAACACCCGGCCCCACCCACCTTTGCTCAGTTCAGGCCGGTTTCTGCGCCAAAACTTGCCCCAACGAGCGGTCTGAACTGAGCAAAGCGGCTTCAAGTGAGCAAAGCGTGGGTGGCCGGAAGTGTCGCCCGCACCACGGTCCCGTGCGGCTTGTGCGCACACACCTCGAGACTGCCACCGACCAGATTGGTGCGCTCGCGCATACCGGTCAGTCCCAGGTGGCCGCCGGAGCTCGCCGACGCGATGTTCGACTCGGGGATGCCGCAGCCGTCGTCGGTGACCGTGAGCAGCACCTGCTCGCCAAACTTCAGATCGACCCAGGTGTGTGACGCCTGCGAGTGGCGCACGACGTTGCTCAGCGCCTCCTGGGCCACGCGGTAGGCAGTGAGCTCGCTCTGCGCTGAGAGCCGGACCTGGTCCCCGCTGACCCGCAGCCGTACCGAGATCCCATGTCGCGCGCGGACCTCTGCGACCAGCTGGCGAAGTGCGGCGACCACCCCGAAGTCATCGAGGACCGGCGGCCGCAGACCGTGGATCACCGTGCCCAGGACGTCGACGACTCCCTCGGCCAGCTCACCGTTGCGGCGGACCCGCGCAACCAGCTCCGGCGGCAGCCTCGGGTCGTCGTTGAGCAGCTCGAGCATGCGCACGAGATAGGTCAGCGTCTGCAGGGAGTCGTCGTGCAGGTCCTCGGCCAGCCGGCGGCGCTCGTCCTCTTCCACGGTGACCAGGTGCGCGGCGTACGCCTGTTGCTCACGCGCGCGACGCTCCTCCTCGGTCGCATCCACGAGAACGATCTGAACGAGACGTTCGCCGGTGCCCACATCGAGGGTGCGAGCCTTGGGCACGAACACACGATCGCCCACCGACAGCCGCCGAACCGTCCCGGCCAGGACCGCCGTCACCGAGGTGGCGACGAGGTCCGACAGGAGGCGACCGGGCAGATCATCACCGAGCAGCGACGTGGCCGCCGCGTTGGCCTCAGTGACCGCGCCGGCGGCGTCGGTGACCAGCACCGGCGCATGCTGCTCCTCGAACAGGGCGCGGTAGCGCGTCTCGGCGGCCGCGCTGTCCCGCAGTGCCTCCTCAGCCCGCCGCCGCGCGTGCCCCTCGCGCTCGACCCGCTGACCAACCACGATCGCAACCCCGTTGAGGATGGCCAGGTTGCCGATCTCGACCCACATGTTCGTGCGCGTCATGTGGGCCAGGAATACCCAGTCCGGGACCAAGAGCGCGGTCGCCCAGAGTGCGGTGCCGACGCCGCCACGAACTCCGAAGTTCAGTGCCGCGTAGATGACCGGGATGAGCAACAGCGCCGTGATCGCCGCGCTCGGGATCCCGAACGGCAGCCGGACATCCTTGAAGTCGAGGACGACCTCGTCCGTGAACGCCACCAGCAGAACGCCTGCCTGGACGAGCCAGAACTGCCGGGAGCTGACTGGCGGGCGCAGGCTGTGGACGGCTCTCAGAACAGATTTGGCGACAGCGTGGGGCGGCCTCGAGCGCGAGACATCAGCGCTGGTCATCGCCCACGCTCATTGGTCATCGCCGACGGTCAGCAGCTTGGTCGAGATGGCAAGCACGACAGCCTCGGTTCGTGAACCCACTCCCAGCTTGGCGTAGACGCTCGCGCAGTGGCGCTCGACGGTCCGCGGGCTGATGCCCAGGCGCGCGGCGAGCTCGCGGTTGTGCAGGCCCTCCGCCAGCAGCTTCAGGACCGCCAGCTCTCGCTCCGTCAGGGGGATGGGGCCCTGCTCGGGCTGGCGGGACGAAATGAGCAGCCGGGCCGTGAGACCGGACTGGAGCACGGTCGCCCCGCCGGCCACGGCCCGCACCGCTTCGACCAGCTCCTTGCCGGGGGCGGTCTTGCGCAGGTACCCCGCAGCCCCAGCCTCCAGGGCACCACGGACGTAGACGTCTTCGTCATAGGCACTGACCATCAGCACCCGCACATCGGGGTGGTCCCGGGTGACAGCGCGGGTGACCTCGACGCCGTTCATCCCCGGGAGCCGGATGTCCATCAGCACCACATCCGGATGAAGCTGGTTGACCAGGGCGAGGGCAACCTCGCCGGAAGCCGCTTCACCAACCACCTGCAGGTCGTGATGCGCCTCCAGGATCTGGCGGGTGCCGTCACGGTGCAGCGCATGGTCATCGACCACGATCACGCGAATCACGCCAGGCTCCATGACCACCATGGTCAACAGGCTACGCGTTGGGCCGCGCGCCTTCTCACTGTGGACTGGCGGCGTGGACTGGCGGAAAACACCCATAGGACGTGGGTAAAGCGCGCCGTCATCGATGGGGCGGATCACGGTTTCTCGGGCGCGCGGACCGGATCACGATGAGATCTGGAACAGCGTCACGCACTGCGGGTCACCGTTCCCGGCCGGGGTTGACCAGCCGACTCAAGACAGACGAGGTGAAGACCATGAAGCACATCGATTCCATGACCAGGACGACGACCCATCGCAAGCCCACGTCGAGCGCAGGGGCCCTACGACTGATCGGGGTCGGGCTCATCGTCGGTGCCATCGCGGTCACCGCATCAGCATGTGGTGGATCCAGCACAGGCGCCGCTGACGCGCCTGCAGTGACCACCGCCGCACCCGTCGCGAAGACCGTCAACATCGACATGATCGGCAAGATCGACGCCGACAAGGGCCCCGTCGGGACGTTCACCAGCAAGGAGCACTGGCCAGCCATGGCCCCCGGCGACGTCACGTTCGCCGCAGGCGACACCGTCGTGCTCACGATCAAGGAGTATGACGACGCCCCGACCGCGCTGCCGGCCGGTTCGCCGTACAACGCCGTCGCTGGCGGGACCATGACCCTTGACGGCGCTGCCACGACCACCGTGTCCAACGAGAACATCGCGCACACCTTCAGCATCCCCGAGCTCGGCATCAACGTTCCGCTCTCGAAGGCTCCCGACGGCGGGTTCTCCACCACCGTGTTCACCTTCACCGTCGCCAAGGACAAGGCCGGCAGCTACACCTGGCGTTGCTTCACTCCCTGTGGTGGCGACCCCAAGGGGATGGGTGGCTCCATGGCGACCAAGGGCTGGATGCAGGGCAACGTGGTCGTCAGCTGACGCTGACAGCAGTCCAAGACAGCTGACCCTGGAACGACCGAAAGGCAGGACGCCATGCAGGACCGTACGACGCACCCGGAGGAGGGGCCCGCTAGCCCTCCTCCGGCAGTCACCCTCAAGGAGCGCCAGGCGTTGAGCCGGCGACTCCTGCTGGGAACGATGGGTGTCACGGCAGCTGGTGGCGCCCTGGCCGTGGTGTCCTACCAACAGGACGCACAGGCAGCGACCACGTCCAAGAGCATGACCACAAGCACGACCAAGGGCATGGCCGCAACGCCGGCGACGACCGGCGCGGAGCACGCGTGGTGCATGGTCATCGACCTGCGCACCTGCGACGGCTGTAAAGCGTGCACCATGGCCTGCCAGACGCGCCACCAGCTCCGGCCGGAGCAGACCTGGATCAACGTCTACGAGATGAAGGACAGCTCCGGCGGGACGTTCAACATGCCGCGGCCCTGCATGATGTGCGAAGACGCCCCGTGCATGTACATCTGCCCGGTCGGCGCGAACATCCGGACCGACGAAGGACTCGTCCTGGTCGACACGGACGCCTGCGTCGGGTCCCGTGCCTGCATGGCCGCGTGCCCGTACGAGGCGCGCTACTTCAACTGGACAGACCCGCTGCCGCAGAAGCGGATGCCGATGGCCGACTCACCACAGATGCCGGTGCCACAAAAGGGAACCGTCGGCAAGTGCGTGTTCTGCGCCGACCGGCTGCCCCACGGCGAGCTGCCCGCATGCGTGTCCGGTTGCCCGATGGGTGTGACCTACATCGGCGACCTGGTCACCGACACCGCCGTCAACGGCCAGGGCACCACCGTGGTGCTCTCGGACTTCCTGCACGAGAACGACGCCGTTCGGTACAAGGAAGAGCTCGGGACCAACCCGCGGGTCTACTACATCCTCGGTCACGGCCAGAGCCTCGGAGGCGGAGCATGAGCACCGACGTCATCAGCACGGGCGCACTGACCGCCGAAACCATCGGCACCGACGCGGTGACCGACAACGCCCGCGCAGCGTCGCTGCGCCCGTTCGGCAAGCCCAGCCGCCTGTGGTGGGTCACCGTCATCGCCCTGGCCCTGGTGGTCGGGGCCGGTATCGCCGCCTGGGTCATCCAGCTCAAGGGCGGGCTG
>JABBOX010000036.1 GCA_012927555.1 Phycicoccus sp. | reverse complement strand
TGTCGACGCCGAGTGAACACTGACCCCCTGGTGCCGAGCGAACGTTGACCCCCCTCGGTCCAGAGTGAGGGAGTGATCAAAGTGGAGGATTGGGCAGAGATCCGCCGGTTGAACCGGTCGGAGCACATGGGGGTCAAGGCGATCGCGCGGCGGTTGGGGTTGGCGAGGAACACGGTCCGGTCGGCGTTGGCCGCCGATACCCCGCCGAAGTACTCCCGGGCGCCGCAGGGCTCGCGGGTCGATGAGTTCGAGCCGGCGATCCGCCGGTTGTTGACCCAGTTCCCCGCGATGCCGGCGTCGGTGATCGCCGAGCGGATCGGGTGGGAGCACTCGGCGTCGGTGTTGCGGGCGCGTGTCGCGTTGCTGCGCCCGTTGTTCAGCCCGCCCGACCCGGCGGACCGCACGACGTATACGGCCGGGGAGATCGTGCAGTGCGACCTGTGGTTCCCGGGCGATGTGGTCCCGGTCGCCCCGAAGGTGCTCGCCAGCCCGCCGGTCCTGACGATGGTGGCCGCGTATTCGGGGTTCATCATGGCGTTGCTGTTGCCCTCGCGGCAGGCCGGGGACCTGGTCGCGGGGATGTGGCAGCTGCTGGCCGGGCTGGGCGGGGTCCCGAAGATGCTGGTCTGGGACAACGAGCCGGGCATCGGTCAGCACCGCCGGTTGACGCTGTCGGCAAGGTCGTTCGCCGGCACGCTCGGCACGAGGATCTACCAGGCCGCGCCGCGCGACCCGGAGACCAAGGGTGTCATCGAGCGGGCGAACGGGTTCTTCGAGACCTCGTTCATGCCCGGGCGGACGTTCACCGGGCCCAGCGACTACAACACCCAGCTGGCTGCGTGGTTGCCGCGGGCGAACGCCCGGATGCTGCGCCGCACCGGACAACGCCCCGGGGTCCTGGTCGAGGCGGACGTCGCGGCGATGGGCGCCCTGCCACCGGTCGCGCCCACGGTCGGGGCGTC
This sequence comes from Phycicoccus sp., assembly GCA_012927555.1. Classification (GTDB taxonomy): domain Bacteria; phylum Actinomycetota; class Actinomycetes; order Actinomycetales; family Dermatophilaceae; genus UBA4719. The sequence continues at coordinate 11,169 of JABBOX010000036.1, read as the reverse complement.
GAGTCGGGTGCGGTTGGCGCGGGACTACTACGTGCGGGTCGACGCCAACGACTACTCGGTCGACCCCACGATGATCGGACGGTTCGTGGACGTCCACGCGGGCCTGGGTGAAGTGGTCGTGACCTGCGCAGGGACCCAGGTCGCCGCACACGCGCGGTCCTGGTCGACCCATCAGACGATCACCGACCCGGCCCATGTCGTGATGGCCGGTGAGCTGCGCACCGCGTTCCAGGCGCGCACCACCGCGATGCGCGGACCGGCCCCCGCCCCCGGGACCGCGGTGGGGCAGCGGGCCCTGTCGCACTACGACGAGGTGTTCAACCTGCCCGTCGCACCATGTCCGGTCGCGGCCCCGACTCTGCAGGTCGTGCGATGACCGCGCCGATGAGCACCCTGGTGGGCAAGGACGTGGCCGGGGAGGTCACCTTCCTGGCTCGGGAGCTCAAGGCCCCGGTGATCGCGGCGACGTTCACCGCGCTGGGTGACCAGGCCCGGGAGGAAGGCTGGTCCCATGAGGAGTACCTCGCCGCGGTGCTGGGCCGCCAGGTCGCTTCCCGGGTCGCGAACGGCACCAAGATGCGCCTGAGCGCAGCGAGGTTCCCGCAGATCAAGACCTTGGAGGACTTCACCTTCGCCCACCTGCCCACCGCTCCGCGCGACGTGATCGCGCACCTGGCAACGACCACGTTCGTGGCCCGCAAGGAGAACGTCGTCCTGCTCGGCCCGCCCGGGATCGGCAAGACCCACCTCGCGATCGCGCTGGCGATCAAGGCCGCCGAGGCCGGCTATCCGGTCGCGTTCAACTCTGCGACCGGGTGGATCGCCCGCCTCGCCGACGCCCACGACCACGGTCGCCTCGAGCTCGAGCTGCGCCGCCTGAACCGCTACCGCCTGATCCTGGTTGACGAGGTCGGCTACCTCCCGTTCGACGCAGCCTCGGCCGCGTTGTTCTTCCAGCTCATCGCCTCCCGCTACGAGACCGGGTCCGTGATCGTGACCTCCAACCTCGCGTTCTCCCGCTGGGGGCAGACCCTCGGCGATGACGTCGTCGCTGCGGCGACCATCGACCGCCTCGTCCACCACGCCCACGTCATCGCCCTGGACGGCGACTCCTACCGCACCCGCGCGCACCGCGCCGGGCCACCGCACCGCGCCGGGCCACCACCCGCAGCACCCAAGACGACCAAGTAACCATCGAAAACAGACCCAGGGGGGTCAAGGTTCAATCGGCAATAGGGGGTCAGCTTTCGCCCGGCGTTGACACGTCCAGCGCTGCTGACCGATGGGCACCCGCTGTGGTCAACGATGTTGGGCACTCGGTACCCAGACTCCACCGCGAGACATCGTCGACCTGTGGATGGTCTCCAAGGGCGTGATGGTGACCGTGGCGACGAAGTCACGGATGTAGCAGGGATCGCCCACCTCGCGGGACCAGGCGTCCAGTTCGTGGTGATCCCGGGCGCCTTGCCGGTCGCAATCCGGCAGCGGTCGATCCCGCAGTCGAGAGCCGAGCTGAACAAGAGCCGGAGCCGCGTTCCAGGACGATGGTCGTTCCTCGCCGAGAAATTGGTGCACCAGGAACGCGCGAACGATCTCGTCATCACGACGGAAACTCGCGCATCTCGACACATCGAATCAGGCACGCACCCACGGCTTGAGAGCGCGATGGGTAACGATGCGGTGCGCACGGCCGATAGATCCAGTACTCAGAACGAACGGAGTCCCAGTGAATGACACCTTGTACGTCCGCCATCCCGAGCGATGGTGGTTCGCCGCCCAGGTCGACTTGCCCTGGTTCTGCCCCGTGCCAGGTCCCGCTGTTGCCAGCTCTAAACCAACGATCAGTCGTGTGATACCAGGTTTCGAGTACTTCGGATCCGCTACGTGGCGGCGCTCATGACGGGTCGTCGCTGGACGACGCGCCGCGGCCGAGTACGTTCCAAAGATCGTCGTTCAGCTGGCGCAGGATGGGTTCCCCGAACTCGCTCGGCACAGCGAGCATTTCTTCGACCATGCGGCCCGCGACTGCTCGCTTGCCCGGCATATTTAGCCTGTGCTCCTTCGCCCAACGATCTAGGAACGAGGGCCACACTTCCACTGTCGGGCCCGGTAGCGAAGGAAGGCCAGGGACGACAACGCCTGGATTGCACTCGTCGAGGAGTACGGCCACCACCTGGAGGTAAGCACCGGGATCCACAAGATTTTCAAGCGTCAGCGCGCCGAGAGTGACGATGCGTTCTTCCGGTACCCCGCCCTCGATCAGCGCCTTCCGACGGTTCTGACCGCCCTGGTCGCCATCAACCAGATAGGCGACGCGCGCGCCGGCCAGGTCGAGTTCCGGATACATCTCCGGCCGTACTTCCGACAAGCCCGGGGCAACCTGGTACTCCAGGTCTGGAACGTTGATGGCCCGCTTAATGAGGGTTGGAAGCACAAGCATTTCGGAGGCGCCCTCGCCGAGCACGGCGAAACGGACCGTCGAGAAGGCGGCCGCCGCGGCGCCCATGGCGAGCATGAGAGGCGAGAAACCGGCGGCCCCGTTCCAGAAGCTGCCCTTAATCAGGCTGCGGTACTCGTGGTTCGGGTCGGGAACGACGGCGCGGATGTTCGAGCCGAGGTCAGGAGGCAGGCAAGCGGGCGAGTGGGTCGTGTAGATAATCTTCGCCGCTTGATGCTGCGTCATGAACGTGTTGACGAGGTCCGCCTGCGCGTCAATGTGCAGGTGGGTCTCGGCTTCGTCAATCAGAAGGATAGGCGGGACCGTCTGCTCGCGCACAGCGAGGAATGCGACCAGCGCAACAAACATCTTCAGCCCGGCGCTACGCTCATCGAACTGCGTGATTCGTTTGCCGTCTTGCTTGATCCAGATCGAAAGAACTGTGTGCTCGGTCTTGAGGACGACCGTGATGTGCGACTGTTTCCAGGCTACGGCGAACTTCGTCGCGAGAGTGCGGTTGGCCGCGTCAATGAGCGTCTCACGCTCCCCCTCGTCACCGGTCGTGAACGTCGCCCAGAGCGCGCCTAGCTCCAATCCGGCCATTCCGAGAAGGTTGTGAAGCGACGCGGGCGGCCTGGCCGCGAGCTCATCACTAAGCGTGTAGGTCGAGCTGACAGTGCGGTCTTCCTCGTTGAATAGGAGGATGTTCGGGGATCGCCTCCACAGGGCGTCGGCGACGGCCGCGGTCGGATCCTCGCGGTCAAACCAGGCCAGCACCCCATCCATCGCTTCCCGCATACCGTCCGCCAGGCGATACGCGGCCAGCGCATCGCGACTTGAGCGAAGCGCGTCGGCGTGGCGCGAGACTGCGGCATGTGATCCATCGAGTTCGACATCGCTGAGGAATGCAGTGACCGACCCTTCAACCTGCTCCCGAAGAAGGACCCGGCTCTCATCGACCGCTGGTTCGTCGCCTCCGACGTTCGGCTCAGGGGACGCGTAGTCGAGCTGCTTGAAGGACTTCTTGGTCGCCGCCACGCGGAGGTGCTTGATGGGTTCGTCGAGCGGCGCGAGAGCCTTTCGCGGCGCAGGCTCGACCGTCTTGATTATTCCGCTGGTGCCCGCCGCCGTACGTGAGAGCCAGAGCGAAGTCGGCGGTTCCTCCATGCCGAACTCCGCAACGTGCTTCTGATCACGTTCATCGAGCAGGTACTGCACCCGTACCACGGTCGCGTCGTCCGAAACGTTCATGTTGCGAGAGCGCTCGTGCGGCCTCAGGGTCGCCTGGTTATCGACGTAAGCGAGCGCGCGAAGCAACGTTGTCTTGCCGGCTTCGTTCGGCCCGACGACTGCGATGACTTTGCTGTCAAGGTTGACCTTGCCGTCGGCGAGCCGCCCGAAGCCGTGGATCTCCGCCTTGACCAACCTCACACCGCGCCCCCTTCAGCCCCGGGGACCAACTCGGATGTCCCGATGATGGCGTCAAGGCAGGATTCCGCCCCACGTGCCTTGCGGAGCGCGGCCGTGTCGACAGGGACGGAGACGCGTGCGTTGAGCATGGCCCCATCCTGGCCTACCGCACCGACATCCCCGGGAATTGCGGGGTCAGCGCGTCGGGACCGGCTCACCGACGCGCGTAGCTAGCGTTGGTTCGCCGACTGGTCCAGAGTGGCGAACAGTTGCCAACTCAAGGCCTGCGCGGCACCGCCTTGGGCTTCCGCGGCCTCACCCACTACGTCGCACGAACCCTGCTCGAGACCGACGGCTGAATACCCCAACTGCACTCCTCGATCGCGATGAGCCCTTACCTCGCTTGCGACGGAGGTCACTCGTCCGGCTCACTCGCCAGCCTCGACAGGGCATGGGCGAGCGCGTCGTCGCGCGCTGCCGTCGCGTGCTGGTACCGCATCACGGTGGATGTCGTGGAGTGTCCCGCTCGGGCGCTCAGCTCGGCGAGAGTGGCCCCGGCTTGCGCCGCGAGCGTTAGGCCCGTGTGCCGCAACCAGTGGAACCTGAAGGTGGCCGGGAGGGATGTTTGCAGGACGGCACGCTTGAAGTGGTAGGCGAACGTCGTCTGCCGCATGTGCACTGTGGAGCCCGGCGCGGCCGGGAACAAGAGCGTCTCGGGGCCTTCGGGCACGAAGGACTCGAGATGATCAGCCAGCACCGGGCGAATATGCGGTGGGATGCTCACCGTCCGCACGCCGGCGTCGGTCTTCGGCGGGCCGACGTGCGCACCTGACTTGGTCCAGGTCACGCCTCGCCGAACGGAGATGGCCCCCGCAGTGACGTCCTTGCGTCGAAGTTCCAGAACCTCGCCGTTGCGCAGCTGGCACCACGCCCCGATCTGTACCGCCGCAACCAGTGGCGCCGGCATCGCGGCGGCCAGCTCGTTGACCTGCGCCGGGCTGGCGACGACGGGCTCGGTCGCCGGTCTCGCGTTCGACGCACCGCGGACCCGACATGGGTTCACCACGATGAGTTCGTCTTCGATCGCCGTCGTCAGAACGCCGCGGAGCAGCGCGTAGGTCCGCGCCCGCAGCGTCGGCCTGTGGGGGACCAGCCGCCGGTACCACCCGTTCACCATCGCAGGCGTCAACTCGGTCAGTAGCACCTCCCCCAGCTCGGGATAGATGAGCTTGACCAGGTAGTGCTCGTAGACGCGCCTCGTCGACGGCCTGAGCGGTTGGCCTGACGCGCTGCGGCGGTCCCGTAGCCACGCGTCCGCGTACTCCTGCAGCGTCGTCCGCCGAGCCAGAACGGCGGGACGGAGCACGTGGTCCTCCAGCGCGGTGCGCTGACGAGCCAACCACGCGTCCGCGTCCACACGCCGGGCGAACGTCTCCGGCGCCTTCACCCACACCTGTGGGTCAGTACCGGGCACCGTGTAACGGGCGCGGTATCGACCCGAGGCCAGTCGCTCGATGCTGCCGAAGCCTGAGCGTCTGCGCATGCCCCACCCCCGCCGAGCGTCGTGGAATAGCGTGGAATACGCCACCATACGCGTCGTTCACCACCATGCCCCAAGGTTCCAGCCGTACTACCTGGTCAGAAGCACAATCGGCGAACGCGAAGACGTCCGGTTCCGCTCACCTACAGCACCCGAAGACGGTTCGAATCCCACTCGGGGCACCCTTCTGACCTGCGGAAACGTACGCTCTGTCCCCACAGGGGGACAAATGTGTCCCCATGAGATGCACCATGGGGACGTGGCGAGCATCGAAAGGCGCGTTCGCGGGGACGGCACAGTGGCCTTCCGCGTCGTCTGGCGCGACCCCACGCAGCCCGGCCGGCAGTCACTGACGTTCGACGATCGGCGCCAGGCAGAGCAGACCATCAAGCTGCTCGACGCCAACAGTCAGCGCCTCACCCTCGCGGTCGAGGTCGCCAACGCGATCCGCCAGGGTGGCCCGACGGTCGAGGACGCCGTCCGCGAGCACATCGAGCTGCTCAACCGCGTCGGCGAGGACACCCGGACCGGCTACCGGCTGCGGGCGCGCGACCACATCACCCCGTACCTCGGCGCACTGCCGGTCAAAGCGCTCACATGGCAGCAGGTAACCCTGTGGATCCGCGAGCTCCAGAACAAGGGCCTGTCGCACAAGACGATCGCCAACGTCCACGGGCTGCTCTCGGCGGCCATGAACACAGCCGTCCGACTCGGGTATCGGGCGGACAACCCGTGCGCGGCCGTGCGACTCCCCCGCAACCAGCGGGCGGGTGACGAGATGGTGGTCCTGGAGCCGGAGGAGCTCGACCTCATCCTCGACAACCTCATCGAGCACTACCGGCCGTTCATCATCACCCTCGTCGGCACCGGCATGCGCTTCGGTGAGGCGACCGCGCTGCACGTCGAAGACCTCTCTCTCGACGCCCACCCGCCGACCATCCGCATCAACAAGGCCTGGAAGCAGGACGGGGACAGGCAGCCGTTCATCGGAGCACCGAAGTCTGCTCGGTCGCGGCGGACGATCTCGCTCTCCCCCGACCTCGCGGAGATGCTTCGGGAGCTCGCTGTCGGTCGGCGCAGGACGGATCTCGTGTTCGTCAACGTCGCCGGGCGGCCGATCCGCAACAACACCTTCTGGGCGACTCACTGGACGCCGGCGATCACCAACGCGCAGAACCCGGTCGACGCGGACGGCTCACCGGATCCCGATGCGCGACGACTGACGAAGCGGCCGCGGATCCACGACCTGCGGCACACCCACGCGAGCTGGATGTTGGCCGAGGGGATGGAGATGTTCACGCTGTCGCGGCGACTGGGGCACGAGACCTATGCCACGACGGACTCGCGGTACAGCCACCTGATGCCGGCGCAACAACTGGTCGCGGCGAACGTGGCGGCGGCGGCAATGGGGCGACTGCGTCGGCGCACGGTGTAAGTCCGTGAAGCACCGACGCGTTCTCCAGCTTGATGGTCGAGAAGGCTTGGCGGCGGTCTGGACGCCCTCGCATGGACTCGTCGCGCGCTGCGCGCGCCCGGGCCATGGGCGGACGCCCGTCAGTGCGGAGTGCCGCTGAGAGACCGGCTCCGTGGCATTCGAGCTTATCGACTTCGAACCGAGCGTTCATGCCCGCCGAAAAGAGCGCAGGGATGCGCATCGATGCCAAGGGGCCTGAGAAGATCCGACCCAGGATGATGTGAACGTTGGCCGCGGGCTTGGGTTCGTCGCCGTAAACGTTGATTCTTGCCAGTAAGCACGTCTGAACTGCGCACACACGGAGGTGCTGGGCGTCGCTGGAAAGCACGGTCCAGGTGTGCCATCTGCGGACTTGTTTCGGACGGTCTTGTTCCATCTGTTCTCCTCGACACCCAAGCGGCGATCAACTGATGGATGATGTGCTCGTGGCCGACACTCAGTCAACCGAAGACATCCTCACCATCCTGAACCGCCTTGTCGGCGAGTCGGTTGTCGAACTACAAGTCCTTGGCGTCAACAGCCTCAAGTCTGTCGCACCATCCCCCGCCGATCTGGCCGGTCTGACGATCACGGCCGTCTCCGTGGCCGAGCGAATACTCGCCGTCGGGATCGAGGCATTCAGTGCGACCGTCGACCTTCAGCGCACAGGCCGACTGTATTGGCTTGAAAGGGCAGAGCCGGCCCGAGTTGAGCGCCAGTCCTTGCCGACCCTCCGGCTCATCCTTCAGTCCGGGGCTGGTCTCGACTTCAGCGAACCAGCCAAAACGAAGCGGATCTCCGTCACGATCAGGGCCATCTGACGCCCACAGGGGCAGCTTCGGTCGTTGGTCTCCACAGGGTTGGCGATTCTGCGCGCTCCTGGGTCTCCTGGCGAGCTACTCTTGCTGTAGTCCACTACAGCGAGAGGAGGCCGAGCATGACAGCCCGTCGCCAGTCCAACGACGATCTTCTGGTGTCGTCCAACTTCATCCAGGCCGTTCGTGAGTCCGGGTACCTCAGCATCTCGACGGCCCTCGCCGAACTGATTGACAACTCTCTCCAGGCGCAGGCCACCGAGGTCGCCATCCGGATTGCACGGCCGACGACGGCCGACCGCCCGAAGATCGAGATCGAGGTCGAGGACAACGGTGTCGGCATGGACACCCAGGGCCTCGCGGCCTGCCTCCGGTTTGGTGGCTCGTCCCGCTTCGGCGAGCGTGCCTCGTTCGGACGCTTCGGGATGGGGCTTCCGGCAGCCTCGCTCAGCCAGACCCGCCGTGTAGCCGTGACGGCTTGGCAGGGAGGTCGCGCCCGATCCGTGTCGCTCGACGTCGATGCCATCGCGGCAGGAGCAGCGGTAGACCTAGAGCCGCGCAGCGCCGAGCCAGGCTCGTCGCCATCAGGCTGCCGCGTGGTTTGGTCCGACTGCGACCGCATCGAGTACCGCCGCCTGGCCTGGCTGGAACGGTCATTGCACCGAAGCCTGGGACGCATGTACCGGCGCTTCCTGAACGAGCGGTTGACCCTGACGATCAACGGCTCGCTCGTTGATCCGGTGGACCCGACGCTCTTGACCACTGACGTCGAAGGTCACACTGCGCAGTTGGCCTTCGAGCCGCTGCACTTTGAGTTGGCCACCTCGGCCGGCGAGACGGCGTACGTGACGGTTCGCTTCTCGGCCCTTCCGGTCAGTCACTGGCACCACCTCGACAACGTCACCAAGCGGCGCGTCGGGATCGTCGGGCAAGGCGGCGTGTCGGTACTGCGGGCCGGGAGGGAGATCGCAAGCGGCTGGCACCTCATGGGCACCAAACGCAAGGAGAACTACGACGACTGGTGGCGTTGCGAGATCGAGTTCGATCCGGCACTCGATGAGCACTTCGGGATCACCATCAACAAGCAGGGCATCCGGCCGTCGCAGCCGCTTCGCGAAGCACTCGAACCTGAACTCGAGTCCATCGCTCGCCTCCTGAACGCCCGCGTCCGCCAGGCGTTCGAGGAGGTGAAATTTCAGGCAGCCGCTGCTGCGTCCTGTCGCATCGCCGCTGCGGCCGACCGCGACCTGCCTGTGATCCACAGCCGGGGAAAGGCGCAGGGGCCGCTCACCTACCGGCTGGGCTCGGGGCCGTTGCCGATCGAGATCATGTTCCAGTCGCAGCTACGACACCGGACCCTCGACCTGACCATCAATGTCGACCACCCGGCGTTCGCCGCGCTCTACCGCCCTCTCCAGGCGATGGAGGAAGCGGCTGCAGCCGATCTACGCACCGCGCTCGAACTGCTGCTGCTGTCCTATGCGCGAGCGGCGGTGCAGTCCGGCCAGGACGGCGATGAGATGCTTCGCGCATGGAGCGCGACGTACGGACGGATGCTGCAGCGGTCATGAGCGCGGAGCCGAAGTACATCCCGCTCGGTCTGCCGAAGACGGCGACCATGGCAGAGCGCAAGGCCTTCACGCGGTTCTGCAACTACTTGTCGAACTTCGGCACGGCGGTCATCGGCTCGGGTCTTGATCACGACTCCTGCACGCGAGGTGCGGGGCTTGGCGACCTCTACAACCAGCCTGTCCTGGCGGCGGCGGCACACACGTTGATCGACCTGGTGGATCAGGGTTGGACGATCATGATCAACAAGGGCGGTCCCTGGCTACTCCCGCCGGCCGGCAACGGCGACCGCAACGCCGAGAAGGCGCGCGTCCGCCGCCAGGAGCACATCCGCCGCGACGAGCAACTACGCAAGCCAAGTGTCCGCCGCTTCATTGAGGGGATGGAACGCCCCCACCAGCACGGCACAGAATTTGTCTCGGTGTTCAGCCTAATGCGCGACGGCCGGGAACTGGCCGAGTCGCTCGCCACCGCCACCAACGCGACAACAGTCATCCAGCCCTACGTGCAGATCGTCGACGACTCCACCTGCACAGTGACCGGCTTCCGGCTGCACGACATCTGGCGCTACTTCCGCCACACCTGGGCCAACGCCTACCAGACGGTGCCCGGCCGCTCCATGCCGATCCTGATCCGCGATGCCGCAACCAAACACCACGCGGTCATCGGGCTCGCGGCCATCTCCAGCCCTGTCGTCCAGATCGCACAGCGCGACAGTTGGGTGGGCTGGGAGACCGACACCTTCCTTGCCGCCATCGAGGCTGAGCCGACGGAGAAGGTCGCTCGGTGGCTGGCTGACCGGATTCAGAGACAGATCGACGAGATCTACGTCACAGACCTCATCCGAGCCGGCGTCCTAGAGCCCACCGGCAACGGAGCCAACACAGCGGACACCGTTGCCCGACTCCGCGCCGACGCCGAGCGCTATCGACAAAAGCACCACAGCAACTCCATCCAAGGGGTCCGCTCGATCGAGACCGACGCCTGGGTCCAGCGCGCTGAGACCGACCTATTCCGGAGCAAGCGATCGGCGGTACTGGCGGAGGCACTGGAGATTGCAGCCTGTCTTGGTAGGCACCTAGCGAGCCACGACACCGCCGTCGAGGGACTCACGGCCGCGTTGAAGGAGCCGAAGGCCCGAGCGCAAATTCGTCGCGTCATCCGCCGCGCCCGGGGCGAGCGGGTCGGCACCGTCGTCGCTGACCTCACCGTCTGCGGAGCCATCGCGCCGTACAACGCCCTCGCCGCTGGCAAGCTCGTCGGCGCTCTCGCTGTGTCACCGCGTGTGCTGGCGGCCTACCGTGAGAAGTACAGCCGTCCAAGCGAGATCGCCTCCGCGATGGCGGGTCGGGCGATCGAGCGCGAGGCGCGGCTGTCATTCATCAGCACGACCTCGCTCTACGGCAGCGGCTCCAGCCAGTACAACCGCCTGTTCTGGCCGCAGGAAGTCATGGGCGGGCGCCCGACCGACAGGATGGGCTTCTTCGAGCTCGGCCGTTCGCGGTCATTCGGCACGTCGCACTTCTCCGGCGAGACCGTCGGAGCGCTTGTCCGTCTTGCGCGGATGCACGGTTCGATGGTTCGAGTGAATAGCCTGTTCGGCGAAGGCGTCAGTCCTCGGCTGCGCAAGGTGCGGTTAGGCCTGGCCGCGCTCGGTTGGCCGACGAATGAACTACTGAAGCACGGCCGTGAGCGCATCATCTATGGCGTGCCGTTGGTCGAGAACCTGCGCGAGTTCTCGCTCGGCATCGACACCGAGCCCGAGTACCTGGTCGACCTGAACCTTGGCGACGCCGATGCCCGCGTCGCCGCCTGGTGGTTGGAGCGCTGGGGGCTGCGCCGTGCCGCGCAGCCTTCCGTCCAGGAGGCCATGATTCAGCACCAGTTGGTGCGGCCCGTCCTCCACGGCGCGCGCGTGCAGCGGCCGCCGCTGGCCGAGTTCATG